>JAFZRF010000055.1 GCA_017620025.1 Ruminococcus sp. | reverse complement strand
CGCAAACTGCACAGGCATCACCGAGCTTACAATCCCTGATTCCGTAACATCAATGGGACTGAGCATATTCAACGGCTGTACAAACCTTAAGGAGCTTACCCTCCCGTATGCCGGCAGACTCAAGGAAAGAACGCTGGAAGGTACAGGAAGCGACTGGGATCTTTCTGTTGCTAATCTGTTTTTCGGCGCATCATGGGGTGACTGGGATAATGCTAACCTCGATTTCAAGGACTATGCAATTGAAAAGATAACCGTTACAGGCGGAGAGTTAGTTCCTGCGTATGCTTTTGCCGGCATGACTACACTCAAGGAGGTCGACCTGAGCGGTACAAAAATCTCCTCGATCAATGAAGCCGGCTTCAAGAACTGTAATTCGCTGACTTCTGTAAAGCTTCCGGCAACAGTTAAAAGCTTTGAAAGATATTCCTTCTATGCAACACCTATAACATCATTCCCGGCTGTTGCAAAGGTTGAAACTATGGGCGAATACGCATTTGCAAACTGCAAGGATATAAAGAAGCTGACCGTTCCTTCCACCGTCACATCAATGGGTATCGGTATATTCAACGGCTGTACGAACCTTAAGGAGCTTACTCTCCCCTATGCCGGCAGACTTATGGATAAAACGCTGGAAGGCACAGGAAACGACTGGAATCTTTCTGTTGCTAATCTGTTTTTCGATTCATCATGGGGTGACTGGAGCAACAGTAATACAGATTTCACAGACTATGCGATCGATAAGGTAACAATTACAGGCGGAGAGAGGATTCCTTCGTATGCGTTTGCCGGAATGACTACGCTCAGTGAAGTTGATATCTACAACTCAGAGTTATCGCTTATCGAGGATAATGCTTTCCTGAACTGCACTGATCTCGATAAGGTTACAGTACCTACAAGCGTAAAGGAGATCAAATCAAACGCATTCAAGAATACAGACACTGATGTATACATATTAAACAAGTCATGTGTAATCTCGGATACGGCATTCGACAAGGACTACAGCGGTAATATCTACGGCTACAGCAATTCAACAGCAGATATATTTGCCAATGATCATGGATTCAAGTTTGTTTATCTGAATAAGGCGTTAGTTATCGGACCCAAGAACCTCTCCCTGGTACCCGGCGAGAAGTACACGATCAGGTCAGATTACACAGGCCTTGAATTCAGTTCATCCGCTTCATCTGTTGCATCAGTTGACAAGAACGGTGTGATAAGCGCTGTAAAGGAAGGCACTGCTGTTATCGACGTAAAGGCCGGCAGCGAGACCTGCACTCTTAATGTTCTTGTAAGAACACCTGCGACTACCACAACGACAGTACCTACAACCACAACAGAGCCCGGCACAGGTAAAACAACTGATACTACTGCAGCAGCTTCAACAACTGCACAGCCGGTAACTTCATCAGCCGCAGCAAGTACGGCAGCAGTTACCTCAGCTCCCACAACAGCGGTAACTACAATAACGACCAGACTCACAACTACGACTACTGTCACAACAACCACAAAGCCCACTACTACAACTACAATCACAACAACCACAAAGCCCACAACTACAACAACTACCACCACAACTACGACAACAACCACAACAACCACTACTACAACTACCACCACAACCACCACAACCACAACTACTACCACAACAGCAACCAAGCCGGCAACTACTGCACAGCCCACTAAGCCGGCTACAAGCTCAACAAGCACTGCAACAACTACCACAACCACTGAAACACCTGTTTCCACAAACACAACATCAGTCACAACTGTTCCGACAACTACTGAAGTTACTACTTCAACCACAACTCCTCCTATGGTAATAGGTGAGATCAAGGTTACTCCCATGACTAAGGAGGACATTGTTGAAGCCGGCATAGATATCAGCGGTGAGGAGAACTACAACGGTTTCAAGTACAATATTGAAGCAGAGTATGATGCAGCCGGAATTGTTATTCAGCGAGATGTTGTCTATGATTCCGTGGGAGATGCCATTATAAACAAAATCCGTTTTGCGCTTGCAGATGGCAATGTCATCGAGCTTGAAAACCAGGATACCGGTTATAGTTCCGGTTATGACGCAGCCGGATTTATCGAATCGATAGGCGCATATGTATATCATGAAGAGACCGTTGACGAAGAAATGTATCTCTTTGTAAACGGCAATTGCAGATGGCTCAAGGAATTCTACGATGTACAGCTTTTTGTTTTCAATAAATCGCAGGACACTCTTAAATTCTGCCAGGCAAAGCTTAACGTTCCGGACGGACTCACTCTCATCGACTGCGATGAGATCCAGCCTATCGATGATATGAATAAATATCAGGGCAGGACCGCCCACTGGTGTCTCCGTGGAGACAAGGCAGGAGAATACGGACTGACTGCTAATTTCATAAGCTTCAGAAACGGAAATCCGCTGCTCCCGCTGACAGGTGAATTCTCCACAAAGGAAAACTTCCGTGTATACACAAGCGATGCTATAAAGGTCGATGTATATCTTCCTAAGTATTCCTACTTCAAAGAGGATTACATCATAAAGATGAACCTTACAAACGTCTCTGACAAACCGATCTACGATCTTGATTGCAGAGTTGACCGAAAGATGCAGTTCGCAACGGCAACACTGAGTGACGAATTTGAGCTCCCCTTCTGGAATTCTTCAAATGGACAGCCAAAGGGCAGGCGTCTCCAGCTGACCGGCGGTGAAAGGCTGCGTGTTGACGTAATCAATCCCGGTCAGACAAGGACTCTCGAGATCAAAGTGAGAGATCTCTGGAAATCAGTATATGAGCAGTATCTCTCAGCAGAGATATTTGATGCAAACAGGGAAATACTGTATGGTATTACCTCCTTTGACCCAAGCATATTCCAGCTATCCCTTATACAGAATGAGTATGCTAAGTATCTGAGCGAGCTTCCGACAGAACATATCTTAAATAATGTAAAATTAGGTTTCGAGGGTTCTGATGCTCCCGTAAACTATGAGCGTCACATAGTCTATCCCGATGTTGAACCTGTAGGAACAAGAGTTGATTTTCTGACAATCACAGCAAGAAACAGACTCAGAGATATCTTCAACGGACCTTCCGATCCGGAAACAGATCTCGAGCAGTTCAGAAATGACTTTATCTATAACATAAACATCAAGCATGAAGATGAAGTTTCTTCAATATTTTACGAATATATAAATAAGAAGCATGGACCTTCCGGATTCTGGTCTATCTGGAAAGATTGTTATTTTCAATTTCAAAATCACGGCAATAAGATAAGAAATATCTTTGTTGAGATCGACACAACCCGCAGAACTGTTTCAAGCAAGTCAGATACTCCCGTAACCGTCACAGGCAATTCCTTCGAGATTTCAGACATCTACGGCAATACTGTCGGAGATAACAAGAAGCTCAAGATCACAGATGATGAGGGCTTCATCAGGATCAAGGCTCTCAAGGAAGGCGCAACAGGAAAGCTGGTCTTCGAGTACGAGGACGGCACAAGAGAAGTGCAGAAGATCCGCAGCGTCGGTGAGCATGAATGTGTATCCACAGGCGGATATGAAGTGATCCATACTCCGGACGGTTCAAATCCCGGTCTTGCAGTACGTGTATGCGATATCTGCGGAGAGATAACAGACTGCTGTGCTATACACAGTCAGGCAGTAGCAGCTCTCAGCAATTCAGAGGCTTATGCAGATATCAGAGTAGCTGTTGACGATGCTGTCAAGGCAGGCGAAAACACTGAGCTCACACTGTTCGGTAATATAAACGTTACAGATGATGTGACTATACCGGATTATGTCGATGTACTCATAGCAGACAACGCATATATCACAGTTAAGGACGGCTGCAAGCTTGTTGCAAAGGGTAAGGTGACCGATCTGAGCGGACGCAATTATGATCTGAGCGGAAACGGTCCTCTCGTTCCCGAGACAACAACAGCTCCCGCAGCTGCAGCAATTACTGTTACAACAACTGCAAGCGCAGCTGAAACAGTAATCACAACACCCGCTACTTCAGCTCCCGAGGAGGCAACTACCTCAGCAACCGATCCTGTTGCTGTTGTTACCACAGCTGAGGAATCAACAGCAGCTGCCGAAGAGACAACCGCTCCCGCAGTCACAACTGTCGCAAACAAGGACTACTCCGCAGATATGGAGCTTGTTGCAGCAGCTGTTCTGGACTACCAGAGCAAGTCATCGGATATCGTTGAGGATACCGAAGTCACAATCACACCCGACGGAAAGCGTAAGATAACTCTCATGGACGGAGACGGAAATGTACTTGATGTCTATACCATAGATCCTGAAACAGGAAAGGGTACAAATTCCGCCAAAGAAGAAATAACTCTCCCGCAGACCGGAAACAACTCTGTGACGAGTCTGTATATTGCAATTGCTGCATTATTACTGACAGTACTCGGCGCTGAAGCTGTACTGCTGTCAGCATTCCTTGCACGCCGCAAGAGAGATGAAGAGTAAATAAAAAAAGACGGGCTCTGTTTCATACAGAGCCCATTCTTTATATCTGCTGCCTTCATAGGTTTACCAGATAATACCTGCATCAATCTTCTGGATATAGAGTGCATCGCTTCCGGTGATACCCTTCACACCGTCACAGTCGGCATTGGCCTCGCCCTGTGCTGTAAGAGGGTACTTTGTATTGTTTGCAACGAACTGGAGTGCTGAAACAGCATCTGCAACATTTACCTTGCCGTCAAGGTTTGCATCGCCGGCGAGCCTGCTGACCTGAGCTGCTGCTGTTTCTGCTGCGGGAGCAGCTGTACGTGCAAGCTGTGAAATGCCGCCGTTGCCGATAGAGATTATGTCAGGCTTATTGTCATCGTAATAACCGCCGAATGCATATGCAGCACCGTTATAGAAGCCTACAGTCTTTAATGCTGTACCGCCGATAACTTCGATACCTGTTCTGACTGTGCCGTTTGATACTTTGCCGTTGTTGTCTGTGTATGTGAAAGTTCCGTCTTCTCTGATAGTTACGGAGCCTGTATCAACAGCGCCCTTGTCAACCGTACCGTTGCCTGTTGCCTCCTGATACTTCCAGTCTCCGGCAATGTCCTTTATCTCGACCTTTGCGGGGATCTCAACACGTGCAAGCTGTGCAATGCCGCCGTTGCCGATGGAGATGATACCGGGCTTGCTGTCATTATAATAGCCGCCGAAAGCATATTCATCGCCGTTGTAGAAGTTTACAGTCCTGAGTGCTGTGCCGCCTATTTCTTCGATACCTGTCTTTACTATGCCTGTTGTAATGTTGCCGTTCATGTCGGTATGTGTGAATGTTCCGTCTTCTGCTATGTATACGGAACCTGTATCAATGACGCCGTTGTCAACTGTGCCGTTACCGTTGGCCTCCTGATATCTCCATTCTCCGGCAATTTCCTTGATATCTGCAGCATTTGCAGCAGCTGTTACAGATACCTCGGCAGCATATGCTGTCTTAGCGGTATAGATTCCGTTTGCGGGTAATATAGAAAGGATCATTCCCATTACAGCGAGTGACTTGATAACATTTTTCATAATAATTTCCTCCGTTTTTCTGCGGCCTCAGCCGGTATTCTCTGATGTTGTTTTTATGAAGTCGACTTTCATAACCAATAATCGGATCACTGATCTCAGGTGTTACACTGATCTCAAAATTTTTTCAGATTTTTTTCGTGACTGTGCCCGATCCCGCTGAAACAGTACTGTTCAGCGGCTTTCATAACCAATAATCGGAGGAGCGTTATCAGGTGTTACACTGATTTCAAAATTTTTTCGGAGAATTTTTTCATGCCTTGATTCTTATAAATAAACTTATTGTTATCTTAGCCAGTAATACTATATAAAACCGTACAAGCGGTCTGAATGAAACCTATTGTAAATTGTTCCGGTATGTGATATAATAAATCATAGTAAAACGATCTCAGGACTCCGGCTGACTGCCGCATATGAAAGGAGCATACCATGGATAACGGCTTTTCTGTTCTCATGCTGATATTCGGCATAGCGATACTGCTCTATGCAGCAATACTCTCCTCAGGCAACTACAAACTCCTGCCGATCAAGGTGCAGCCGACTCTGAGAAGCAAAGACAAAAAGGGGCAGACCAAGCATATAGCTGCGGTATCGGCAGTAACGGCGATCCCGATAGCACTGGGCGGACTTGCCGGTTTCTTTCTCGGCAACAAAGCCTGTATCATCACGATGCTCGTCTCGGCAGCCGCTCTGATAGCAAACGCTGTTATCCGTCACAGGAACAGACCGGAAGGTCAGGAGACAGAGGAGTGTGAGGAAGAGGATACCACAGATCAGCAGCTCTGACCTCTGCTGCGGTATTTATGTAAATCAGCTGTATAATAAAAGGAGCGTGACCGTAAAGATCACGCTCATTTTTTATTCTCAGTACCTGACCTCTGCTCTGAACTCGGTATCGGTACAGGACAGCTTCAGCGAAAAGCCGTTCAATGCTGCGGCACGTTCTGCTATTGACAGGCCGAGACCGCTGCCGCCGAGATTGCTGCGTGATCTCTCACCGCGTACAAATGGCTTCTTGAGATCCTTCACATCTGTTTTCTCATTGACCGTGTTGGTTATGACCAGCTTCTTCCGGTCGGCCGCCGCCCTGATACTGCCGTTTTCGGCAGTGTATTTTACGGCATTAGAGATAAGGTTCTCAATTATTGTTTCAAAGGAATTGCGGTCTGCCTTTATCTGGGCATCTCCCTCAAAGGAGAAGGTTATGTTTTTCTCTTCAAGCATGGGTTCATATTTCTTCACCGCTTCCCTGACCATGCTTTCAACGCTAATCTTTTCGGGTTTTATCTCTGCTCCGCCTTCAAGACTGTTAAGGAAGAGCGTCCTGTTTATTATTGAATCCGTAAACCTTATGTTGTCAAGGATAGCGCCGAGGTACTGTTTCTTTTCCTCCTCGGTGAGCTCGACCTCCATTATGTTCTCGGTATAACCGCCTATTGCTGTAAGAGGAGTCTTTATATCATGGGCCAGATGATTGGTCAGCTCACGCTGATAGTCTTCCATAGCGTTCTTGGCTTTGTTCACAACATTTTTTCTCCAACAGTAAAGAGCGGTCAGGAGCAGTATTCCAAGACTGAACAGAGTTACATATTTCAGGTAGAAGCGCATGAACTCCGGTGTCTTATAGCTGATGATATATTCGATAAATGCACAGTAGTGCTCCTTGTTGATATAAACATCGAACATCTTTCTTTCTTTGAAATCAGCGCCGTTGTGTGGGTCTGAACTGCCTCCTGATGAATAACCGAGACCCTCGTAGTATTTACAGCTGTCAAGAAAACTTTCCATTTCTTCCTTTTCTTCGCCGTGGAAATTGAAAAGGGTATACTTGGGGTAATCCTTGCCTGATATCCTTTCAACTTCTATATACTCATACTTGTCATCATCTATGGTTATATCGATATCTTTCGTTTTTAATACAGTGTCTTCCGGCCCTTCCAATAATCCGCCGTTCGTCTGCTTGAATCGTTTAAGCTGCATTCTGCCCTTATGCGGTATGAATGTCCGCTCTTCCCTGTTTACATAGGCGCTTTCAAGCTCCATTTCTACCCATGTATCAATTGTTTCCCCTTCAGCAAGCTGTCTGTAGTCGCTGTACAGCTGTTCAACACCGGGGATACCGATATCCTCAGGGCAATTATACATCCCGTTATCTGCATCACCCTTTCCGAATATCAGATTGGCCTGTAATGCCTGCAGATTTGAAGCAACGATGTCACCATTCTTGTCCACGACAGCAGCAAAAGCATGGTTGTCTTCGTAATATCGCGGAACTATCTGCGGTCCTCCGTTTTCGGCGAATTCATCTCTTATCATTATATCGAACCATGTTTCAAGGTTAAGGCTGCTGTCCAGCACTGTCAGCGGATCTGCGCTGCCATTTGATATTTCTGCCTGATCTGCATTGCTTTGCATCCGGGTGACATTTTCCTCGATCTGCGAATAGCACTGCATCATTACATTCAGTCTCTCAAATTCCCAGAAGCCCCAGGCAAATGCTGTACATAATGCAGCTGCGACACAGAACGACCTCAGCAGCAGTTTAGGCAGGGTATCACGCTTTGTCTTTTTGTACTTACGTTTCATAGGCTCAACTCCTTTATGTGTCGGTCAGCTTGTATCCCCGTCCTGTGACAGTATGTATCTGCTTACCTGCATCACCGAGCTTCTTTCTCAGACGCTTGATGTTGTTGTCAACTACACGGTCGATGCCGAAGAAATCATCACCCCAAACATTGTCAAGCAGGGTATCACGGTCAACTATCCAGCCCTGATGCTCCATAAGATAACTCAGTATTGAGAACTCTTTAGGTGTGAGCTCTGTTTCTTCATTATCCACACAGCAGGTCAGCTTGCGGGTATCAAGCTTTATTGCCCCGCATGATATAACGGTACCGGAGCTGCCCCCGCTGCGTTTTACCATGGCAGAGCATTTTGCGTAAAGAGCAGAGAGAAGGAACGGCTTGACTATATAATCATCACAGCCGAGTTCATAGCCGTGAAGGATATCCTCCTCATGGCCTCTTGCAGTCAGGAATATAACAGGAACATCACTGTTGCGTCTTATGCTGCGGCAGATAGTAAAGCCATCGGCCTCCGGAAGCATAATATCAAGGAGTACGATGGAATAGTCCCTGATACCGTTTTCTGCCATATCCAGAGCTTCGCTGCCGCTGTTTATCACAGTGATCTCAGCACCCTTGCTTGTGAAGTATTTCCTTGTTACCTCGCATATCTGAAGATCGTCCTCAATCAGCAATATCCTCATTTCAAAGCCTCTCCTTTTCTCTTTAGCCTTATTATATCACAGGGATGTGTCATTTTTATATCATTTCCGGGTCATTTCTGTATTTCTATCTTACAATAATACAGAGTAATTGTCAATCCGGGTTACAGGCGAAGAGATAACCGGAAAACAGTTCATCACAGGCAATGTGGGCAAGACTGCCCGCAGATTCATCAGGTACCGTCCGTTCTGCCGTGTTGACGTTTCTGCTGAAAAATAGTATAATATAGTCAGAAGCAAATATCGTTTACATTTAAAATGATAAGGAGATGATCTTATGAAACGACTTTCAGCAGCGGCACTGGCTGCGTCTTTGACGCTCATTGCCTTACCGGCGCCAACCGGTTCGGAAGCTGCATCGCTTATCACAAAAAGATTCGATCTCGGCGGGATGGGTGCTGCGGACGGCTATACAGGCGTGTCGGCATCGGAAGGCTATGACAAGTCAAAGGGCTACGGCTTCGCAAATACAGCCGCAGCAGAGAACGTCACGGCAGGCGGCAAAGGTGCTCTGGCGGATGCGGTACGGTTCAGATCGGATGTTGCGAATCATGTATTCAATGTTGATCTGCCGGAGGGAGTCTATAAGATAACGGTAACGACAGGCGATGTGAAGTCGGCAACTATAACAGCAGAAGGTATCCCGCAGCTTTTCTTCCTGACAGGCAGCAACGCAGCGGATTCCTTTACGATACCTGTTACCGACGGCCAGCTCAATATATATGCGGGCCCGGGAGTAGGTACTGAATTCTCGCTCAGCACGATTGAGATAGAGCAGACATCCACGGGAACTGCAACAAAACCGACTATATGGGTAGGCGGTGATTCAACAGCCGCAAGCTATTACAATATTCCTGATGATGCAGTTCACGGATGGGGTCAGTACCTTTGCAATTATGTTGATACGGATAAATACGATGTCAGGAACATATCGGCAAGCGGTATCACATCGGCCGATCTGGACGGTTATCTTTTCGGTACGGCAGAGCATTTCGGCAAAACAGGCGATATTCTTCTGCTGGCTGTGGGACTCAACGACTTTACAAAACAGAACACAGCCGCTCCTGATCCGGCGGAGTTCAGAACCAGTATCACAGATATGATACGGCGTGCCAAAGCAAAGGGAATGAAGGTATATCTTGTAAAGCAGCACGGTGAAAAAAGCGACATATATAAATATCCGCTCCCGGAATACAGGTGGTTCGGAAGAACAGTAGATGAGACGGCAGAAGCCGAGAATGCCGGCGTGATAGATCTATTCCGTCCCTGGCTTGAACTCTCCCTTGAGAATTCGTTTTTCGAGAGGAAGGAGTATTACACTTCGGACGGGCTTCATCTGAATGCATCCGGTGCAGACAGAATGGCGAAAATGGTAAGTGAGCAGCTTTTCCCTGCCGCAGAACCGGTAACACAGGTCGGAGAAGAATACAGCTTCAGCACTCTGCCTACAGTCGTTTATCAGACGGCAGCGTCAGGGAAAGCAGTTTCAAATCCTCACAAGGGCTTTGTTATGACAGCTTATGACCCGTATATGATAGATTCAACGCAGGGTTATCAGTACGGCATAGGCGGTTCGGCCGATAACCACGCCTGGGACGTTGTTACTATCGTAAGCGGCTCGCCTCACTGGGATGATCTGAATCCTGCCGAAGGTGAATACAACTGGGAGGAGATAGACCGGATGCTCGAGGCCTGCGAAAAGCACGGACTTACATACGGGATACGCATCATGCCGTATTCATCGTATTTAGGTGAAGACTTTGTTCCGCAGTGGATATATGACAAGGGCGCAAAGAAGAACAAGGCGGAGTCAAGAGACAACCCCGGAGAAGAAGTAGTATTCCCGAAGTGGGACGATCCGGTTTATTTACAGGCCTGCAAGGATTTTGCGAGGGCACTGGCGGAAAAATACGACGGCGACCCGAGAGTTGAGTTCATCGATGTAAGACCGTTCGGCGACTACGGAGAATGGCATAATTCCTTTGCGGTAGGCGATGAGAAATTCATGCCTTCGCTCGAGATACAGAAGGATATGCTTGACTGCTATGCAGAGGCTTTCAGCAAGACTATGCTCGTCATTCCCTCCAATGCCCGGGGAGAGATATACCGCTATGCGCTCTCGATAGGCATAACCAAGCGTGACGACGGTCTTATTTCGCTCCCGAATGCTGAATGGAGCCTTTTGCCGACGTACAGAGCGAATATGCCTGTAGTAGGCGAGAACTACTGGCCGTACAGCTGGATGAGGGATACCGTTAGAGAAAACGAATACTCACTTGTGAACTGGACCCCGAAGCGTTTCCGTGAAACAATCGAGATCCCGCATATGTCCATATTCGCACTCGATCAGGACAGCCATTGCAGCTACGAATTCTATAAGGAGCAGAAGGAGGTAATAGACGAGATGTGCAACAAGCTCGGATATAACTTCACTGTGACATCTGCCGCCCGCTATGACAATAAGCTCAGGGTAACAATAAAAAATACAGGCCTTGCACCTGCATTTTTCAGTATTGATCTGTGTGCGGAGATAACGGACACGAACGGGAAAAAGATGAAGTCCTTCGGAAAAACGGTCAGGATAGAAAAGGGCAGTTTCCGCGACGGAGACGAAAAGACGTATCTGTTTGAGTATGACGGTTCCCTTGACAAAAGCGCAGTGATATGCCTTGCAATGTATGACTGCGACAATCCCCTCGTTTCCGGAAAGGATCCGACGATAAGGTTCGATAATACAAATACACTGTCAGATAACAGACTGAAGCTTGAGGCTGCAACAGTAAGAGGTGATGTCAATGCAGACGGTGCTTTCAGTATTGCGGATGCCGTTCTTATGCAGAACTGGCTGCTTACCGTGCCCGGAACACAGCTGAACAACTGGAAAGCCGGGGATCTGTGCAATGATGATATACTGAACGTTTTTGACCTGTGTCTGATGAAGCGTGAACTCATCGGATAAACTGTTTGATATAAAGGAGAAAGGTATGCGAATTTCACAAAGCTGTGCAGATTGTCTGTATGAGCGTCAGAAGAAAAAGACAGATAACGCCGGATATCTTGCCGAGGTAAAGGCGCTTCTCGATAACCGCAGGGAAACCGATACAAGCCCGTATATGGTGTATCTTTTCAATAAGGTGCATATGAAGTATTTCGGAAGTAGCGCCGATTACAGCGACGTTAAGAAGCAGTATAACGACCTTGTTCTGAACATGGAGGATAAGCTCAGGGCGGAGATAAATGCTGCCGGTGATCCTCTTGCAAAGGCACTGATAATGGCGAGGATAGGCAATTATATCGATTTCGGAGCTATGAGCAGCATCGACAGCAGCGAGTTCCTTTCGCTTTTTTGCACCACAGAAATGCGTGAGGATGACAGCGAGACCTACCGCTCGTTCCTCAATGAATGTGCAGGTGCGAAAAGCTTTCTGCTGATTTGCGACAACTGCGGTGAGATAGTCCTCGATAAGCTCATGCTCGAACAGCTGAAAAAGCGATTCCCGCAGCTTACGGTCAGGGCTATGGTGCGCGGCGGAGACATCCTTAACGATGCAACTGCCGAAGATGCACACTATGTCGGGCTTGATGACGTGGCAGAGATCATTTCCAACGGCGAAGCGATAGCCGGTACGATATATGATATGCTTCCGGACGAAGCTAAAGCAGTACTTGATACCTCAGACGTGATACTTGCCAAGGGGCAGGGCAACTTTGAGTCGATGTCCGGACAGGGCAGACACGTATTCTATGAATTTCTCTGTAAATGTGAGCTCTTCACAACACGTTTCAACGTTCCTAAGCTGACGGGGATGTTTATTGAAGAGTGAGGAATTCCAGCCAAAGAAAAGAAGCTGAATTGATACAATGCCTAAAAACCCCTCCCGTTAAAGTTCCTTAATACGGGAGGGGTTATTATGTTATTCTTCGCTTGCTTCGTATTCAGGTGCTCTTGCGACATAATCAAGCATTGAATTCACGCAGGCTGTACCGAAGCCTACTCCGATCAGCAGCAGAAGCATGATCGCTGTCCTTTTGAAAGGAGCATTCTTCCTGCTCTTGATAAGCACTATGCCTGTGATCGACATTATGAAAGCCCCTATCGTGAGCACTACTGTACAGGGCAGGATATTATTCATGCCTGTCATAGTGTGGTACTTTTCATAGCAGTATATTATATCAGCGAGCAAAGCTGCTGCGGAGATGATGCTTATTATACCGAGGATGATGTTGACTTTGTTCTTTGATCCCATGTCATTTCCTCCTTGTCCGCTTTTGTGTGCAGCAGGAATTCTGTAATATAACAGGGCATCACTCCGGCAATGTAACAGAAAAAGTCGGATACTGATTTACCTGTGCCGATGCAGAGCCGCAGGAACTCGTTTGTGATGTGCATCCTGTCGCAGAAATCCCAGAACTGCAATACCTCAATGCCTGAGGCGAACAGCAGGATAGCTGTAGGTATCAGTGCACTGTATTTTGGTTTATCCGGGAAAACAGTCCTCCACATCGTATATAGAAGTACCATGAGCAGTATATCTCCCAAATCGTAAAATACGGGTATCTTAAAAGTCAGGGCGATAATTGCTATTATCAGTTCGACGATGAATAGTATTGCGGATGCAATTAACATACCTGTGCGAACACGTTTTTTCATATCTCTCGTCCTCCGTGAACCGCTTACTTGCTGCTAAGCATGAGCGTGGAGGCATTCAGGATATCTGTTGCACGTTCATCGTGTCTGTATCCGCTGATCTCCTGAGCATCATGGGCTGACATAAGCCCCTCCTCCACTGCTGCAAGAAGACCGTCATCAGTCATAGAGTGTATACCGCTTCTGTCAACGTTTTCTGTGGTCACTTTTCCGGTAACAGCATTGTACTTGACTATGAGATACTCTGTGCGAGAGAAGCAGAGGAAAGTAAACATGATCGTGAATCCGACTGTGATATGCTTTGAGATATGCATACCGGGTCTGAACTGTTTGATCAGTATAATAAGGAAAATGTATGTGCAGAGCAGCATGAACCAGGTCGTCTGTACACGGAGCACTGTAAGTCCGTAAGCACCCATATACATTCCCATTTTGCTTAAAACTGTTGCAAGGAGTATGAGAGTGAATATACAGAAGATGATGTTGTATACCTTGAGAGCAGTTGTCTTTTCATTTCCGCATTTCTTTGAGTAAACATTCATTACTATCATGATGCCGAGATTGATGACAACTATCCAGCAGAGCTCGAAGAATCCCTTTCTTGCGTACTCAGCGTAGCTGAATCCGTCAGGCAGTCTGCCCATGAAAGCGGAAAGGAAGTAGCCGGTCTGAGAGATGAAGAACATTACATAGAGCAGGAGTATGGGAGCAGCAGCCGAATGGAATACAAGGTTGCTGACCTTTCTTTTCTTCATAAGCTTCTCTGCACATTCCTCGTCAGTGAGTTCCTTTAAGTCCTTGCGGAAGGCATTGCGGTAGAATATACCGAAGAAATAACATGAGCAGGGGAGAGCAATGAGGACAGTCAGGATCCACATATATACTTCCTCTTCGTCAATATCAGAGAACATACAGCTGAATAGACTATTAAGGCCGTCATCGGCTTCCATGAGAAGAGAGCCGACGATAAGAGTCAGCGGTATCGTGAGGAAAAGTCCGCCTATGATCTTCTTGAGATTTGAACCCGTATCCCTGGATTTGAAACTGTCGCCGAATATGTTCAGCTGGCAGTCCAGCTTATTGAGCGGATAGTCTATCAGCGAGCTCTTCACAGCAAAGG
This sequence comes from Ruminococcus sp., assembly GCA_017620025.1. Classification (GTDB taxonomy): domain Bacteria; phylum Bacillota; class Clostridia; order Oscillospirales; family Ruminococcaceae; genus Ruminococcus. The sequence continues at coordinate 126,735 of JAFZRF010000055.1, read as the reverse complement.
GAAGGTATCTTTCAATTTCCCTTTTTTCTGCACATACCGAATAGACAAGGTATGCACCTGCGGCGAAGAGAAATACGGCGTTCAGGAATTTTATGAAACCGTTGTCGGTGATCGTGAATACAGTGCTGAAAAGGTAGAGTACGACCGTCAGGGCTGTATTGAAACGTGAGAAATGGTAGTTCTTGACTCTGAGGTATATAACGCCGGTAGTGATTAATGCAAAGTAAAGAAGAGTGGATATAAGTCCTGTGGTAAAGAAAACGACATAGCGTACATATATCACTGAGAATACGAATATCAGCGCCGAGAGTATCTCCTCGGCTTTACCGTACTCAGGTACTTCCTTCTTGCGTGAAGGAGAGTAGCTGCAGGGATTTGACGGAGCGGCAACGCTTCCGTCTTCGTTTATAACAGTTTCTTTGATATCCATCATAATGATCAGCCTCCGTGGCGATCACTCTTTTCTGAATTCCAGTACATCTCCGGGCTGGCAGTCAAGCTCCTCGCATATCCTTTCGAGTGTAGAGAACCGGACGGCCTTTGCCTTGCCGGTCTTGAGTATTGAAAGGTTTGCGGAAGTTATGCCTATCTTTTCAGCAAGCTCCGTTGAGGATATCTTCCTTTTGGCCATCATGACATCGAGGTTTACGATAATCGGCATTTCCTGCACCTCCGTTCATATAGTAAAGTCATTTTCAGACTTTATCTCGACAGCGTTCTCGAACACGTTTTTCATAACACGCATAACGAGGCCGAGGAAAACGAAAATGAAGGCGAAGAATACAAAGATGGCTCTCCAGATGGCAAGCACCAAAAGAGCTGCGCCCACGATCATGCAGGCCCATGAAATAGCTCTCAGACAGGCGGTATTCTCAGGTATGAATACCTTGTCATTTGAGATATTGGAAAGCAGCTTATGAAGAGACCACAGTACCCAGAAGGCCATAACTGCACAGAAATAGACGACGATTATCATAGGAAGGGTAACGTCCTTATGTGCGAGTATGCCGATAGGATCAGAGATATCGTTGTACCACTGAGCTATACCGGGCACGAAGAGAGTGAAAAGTGCGGCCAGTCCTGCACAGACGTATGTCAGGATCCTGGACAGATAGAGTGATTTGTCTTTATTCCACATAAAATTGAGCTCCTTTATGTTTGGTGACTTTATTATAGCACACAAAATATCATTTGTCAATACCTAAATATCGTTTTTCGATATATTTTTTCTGTTTTTTAAAGCTGATGATAAAAACAAGCCCTGTTTTTCACGGTTTCCGGGGGTGCCGGACGTGAGAAAAAACTGAGGCTTCTTGATTTCACAGGTGTTTATATGATACAATAGTATCAGTTCAGACAGGTACGTGCTGATGAACAAGAGAACCGGTCACCGGATCATCTGGAATATGAAGTGATATAGTTATGAGTATATGGAACCCGTGGCACGGCTGCCGCAAGATAAGTGCGGGATGTCTTAACTGCTATGTCTACAGGCGTGATGAGAGCATCGGAAAGGATGCTTCTGTTGTATCGAAGACAGGCGATTATGACCTCCCTTTGAAAAAGAACAGACAGGGAAGCTACAAGCTGACCGCTGAGGACGGTGTAGTATTCTGCTGCATGACGTCAGACTTCTTCCTTGATGCAGCGGATGAATGGCGTCAGGGATGCTGGGATATGATGCGTGAAAGACAGGATCTCAGTTTCCATATCATCACCAAGAGGATAGACCGTTTTGAGCAGTGTATTCCTCCTGACTGGGGGGAAGGCTGGGATAATGTCACGATATGCTGCACCTGTGAGAATCAGGACAGGACTGACTACAGGCTGCCCTTGTTTCTGAAGCTGCCCATAAAACACCGTGAAGTCATATGCGAGCCTATGCTCGGTGAGATAAATATGGAGAAGTACCTGTCAGCAGGTCTTATAGAACACGTTTCATGCGGAGGCGAATCAGGCCCGGATGCAAGGCCGTGCGACCTCAGATGGATACAGGAGGTGCGCCGGGAGTGCATACGGTGCGGTATACCATTTACATTCCGGCAGACAGGAGCTGTATTCATAAAGGACGGCAGGACTTATCATCTTGACCGGAAGCTTCATCTGTCCCAGGCGAAGAAGTCGGGGTACAGCTATATCCCGGGCATGAGTATGGCTGACGCTATAAAGTACACTCTGCCCGACCGCAGAGCACTGTTTGACAGGCTTAAAAGGTCGGATTTCCGGAGCCGTTTCCATCTTGCCTGTAAGGACAGGCAGTATATTGCGGAGAAGGGACTGGATACCATACAGAGCCATGCGAGGGATTTCGTTGAAAAGCGTCTTTCGACGGAGAATCCTGAGAACGACGGAAAGCAGACTCCTATGAAAGGGCATCCGGTATTTGTCGCTCAGCACGCAACAGCCTGCTGCTGCCGCAGCTGTCTTGAAAAATGGCATAATATCCCCGCCGGAAAGGTCCTGACAAAAGAGGAGCAGGCCTATATCGTGAGCGTTCTTATGGAGTGGATTGAGGCTGAAATGAACAATGTATAAAAACTGACCGGGTACATTATATGACTGTACCCGGTCAGAAAAAAGCTCCGGTCAGTGCGGCCGGAGCTTTTCTGCTTATTCAAGTGTCATTATGCCTGCATCCACCTTCTGGATGATGATGGCGTCAGAGCCGGAGACACCGGGGATGCCGTCAACATCGGCGTTTGTCTCGCCTTCCTTACCGAGAGCATACTTAGTACTGTTTGCGATGTACTGGAGGACTGCTACGGCATCGGCTACTGTCAGCTTGCCGTCGCCGTTTGCGTCGCCGTTGCCTCTGACATATCCGGGGACTGCTGTGGGAGCAGCAACCGGTTCATCGGTGGGATCTTCGGTATCATCACCGATCAGCCTGAAGGTATATCCGCAACTTTTAGCATACATATGAGCTGATGAGGCTTCATATCCGTGTATCACACCGGAAAATTCTATAACAGGAGCATAACAGGGCGAAGAGAAATAAGGCTCACAGAACGTTGTTTTGTCACCCTCGATCCTGCAATCAGGATTGAGTATGGTAACGGATCTGATGCCTTCTACATTCATGAATGCATCACGTTCTATGCTTGTCACGCTCTCAGTGATAGTAACGGATGTTATGTCACGGCTGCCGGTAAAAGCTTTTTTTCCGATCTTAGTTACTGTATCCGGAATTGTTACATCGCCTTTACAGAGATGTCCGTCTATCAGTATACCGTTTACTTCTACGAGATGATTTACAGGAGCGTTTTCATTGAACCATATCTTTTCATTTAACCATGCCGTTCCAGTGAAAGCATGGCCGCCTATGCTTGTGACGGACTCAGGTATTTCCAACGATTTAAGAGAGGAGCAGTTATAGAATGCTTCGTCACCGATAGTTGTGACAGAATCAGGGATGACTACCGATTCAAGATTTACACAGTAGGAGAAGGCATAGTCTCCGAGACTTGTTACATTTCCGGGTATCGTTACAGCTTTGAGACCTGAACAGCTGTCAAATGCCTGATGTCCGATAGTTGTTACAGAGTCGGGAATAGCTATCTCGGTCAGGCCGGAACAATCGTAGAAAGCGCGGTCTCCTATGCTTGTGACAGTGTCGGGGATAACTACCGATTCAAGGCCGGAGCAGCCGCTGAATACATCTTCATTCAGAATTGTAACAGGATCCGGAATAGTTATTTTTTTCAGACTTGTACAGTTGTCAAAGGCAGAACAACCCAAGTAATTCAATGAAGCAGGAAGATCAACAGATTCAAGGCTTTCGCAGCCGCTGAATGCACCGTTGCATATGACTATAAGAGAATCAGGAAGGACGATCTCTTTGAGCTTAGTGCAGTTATAAAATGCGTAGGTACCTATACTTGTAACTTTATCGGGAATGGAAACTGATACTAACGACCTGCATTCTTCAAATGTACTGTTGCTGATGCCTGCGACCTGTTTCGGAATATTGATCGTTTCGAGATCATAACAGTACTGGAACGCTCCTTCTCCGATGGTTTTAACGGAATCAGGCAATGTCACAGACTTGAGGGCTTCACAGGCGGTGAATGCGTTATCACCAATACTTTCAAGTGAAGTCGGGAGTTCAACGGTTTCAAGGCTCCAGCAATGGATGAAAGCTTCATTTCCTATAGCTGTTACTGAATCCGGTATGGTCACAGATGTAAGGGAATGACATCCATAGAATGTAGATCCTTTTATCTGTTCAACAGAACCAGGTATGATGACAGACTTAAGTAGTTCGCATTCGCTGAATGCAAAAGCACCGAGCTTTTTTAGTGAAGCGGGAAGCGACACGGATATAAGCTTTTCGCATCCTGAAAATGCTGATTCTCCTATTTCGGTAACTGAATCGGGTACAGATACAGCTGTGAGAGATCTGCAGTTCCAGAATACCCTGTCTCTGATTCCGGTAACGGGTACACCGCTGACCTCAGCGGGAATGGTGAGCTCTCCCTTTACTGATTTGACGCAGAATGATACTTCTGCATGATCGGAATATACATAGAAGGAAAGATCGCCTTCTTTTGCTTCTGTGAAGTCGGCTGCTGTATCAGCCGCATAGCTTACCGGTAACGTCGGAGCTGATACTGATACCGGGAAATATGCCGCACCTGTGATAGCCAGTGCAAGCACTGCTGCGATTGTTCTTTTGAAATACATATTGATTCCTCCCTATACTATAATAATGACTGACGGGCATAGTAAGCCCCTCATTACTTATAACGATAAATCCGCTGCTTATGTTGTGCTTTATAAAAGTTCTTTTCATATCTTTGTATAAATGAACAAAAGCGGTTGACAGCATTTGTAAGTATGTGACAAATATCTGCTGGCTTAAAAACAATAAGCATTTCTGGAACGGCTCGGTTGTTTATCAGCTTATACATTAATTGTATCACAATATGCGAAAAAAGTCTTTCAGAATTCTATCATTTCTTTACAGTAAAGTATCAATATCAGGCTTGGAACTGAAAACTGTAAAGCTATTGTCACTTGAAATCCGGCCTGATATGGGGTATAATAATAGTGTAAACAGGCGACAGCGAAGGGAGAAGCTTTATGAAGCTGTTTAGAAGTATTATTGCTGGTATGCTGTCAGCAGTTATGCTGTGCGGCTGCTCCGGTGTTAAAGATAATCCAAGCTCACAGGACATCGTTGTGCCGGAGTTTTCAGATAAATACCTTGTCGGTACGACTTTCGGAGGTTCAGGCTGGGGCGAGTTCTATGACTGCCTTTCTGTTAAGGTAACGGTATGCACGAACAAAGAGATTATTGTCGAGCTTCCGCAGACCGAGAACCATAGTGTTACAGGTTATGAACAGGCGGCGACATTAACTATTACCGATGAGCAGTATAACGCCATTGAAAAGGCACTTGACCGGGAGAAGCTCTATACTCTCGATCCTGAGCTGGACAAAGAAGCCTGCGACGGTACAAGCTACGTACTGACATTATACGGAACGGACGATCAGCCGCTCAAGGGCTGCGGAGGTTATATGCCGCAGAATAAGGAGTTCATGTATATGTACAGGACAGTACAGGATAACCTACCAGTGGAAGAGCTGAGCAGGATGCGCCTTGACTGGATAGAGCAGCTGAGGAAAAAGGCGGAATAATAAAAGAGTTTCAGATTCATATTTAAGGGAATGAAGTGTTATAAAGACGGGAGCACGGGCTTTTTCGGCCTGTGCTCCTGTCTTTTCCGGAAGGCTGTTTTCCGCTGTTTACAGGCGGCAGGAAATATAGCATAAAAGGTATTGACACAGGCAGCGAAGTATGATAATCTGTAATTAAGACGATGAATGATACAGGGTATTTTATTGAGAATCGGGCTATAGTTTTTTTCTGAATACGGAACAAGAAGGGAAGTAATAACATGAGAACAAAAAGCAGAAAGATATCGAAACTTATCGCCGGTGCTGCGGCACTGATGTTGACTATGAGCGGTGCGGCTGACACCTGCTTTGCAGCCGGTATCAGCGAAGAAAAGATCATGACGGAGAAAACGGGCAGCTCGCTTGCTGGCTCGGAGGATATCTCCCATATACACCCCGTAGATATCAATGCCTCCACCTTTCCTGATCCTAATTTCAGAGCCGTTATTGCGAGCAGGGACTATGACCGTGACGGAGACGGCCATCTTGATGTCGATGAGATCATCCTTGCAAGAAACCTCTGGTGCATAGGACAGGGTATAAAGTCATTACAGGGTATCGAATACCTTGTGGAGCTTCGTGGACTCTACTGCATGGATAACGAGATAGAGACAATGGATATAAGCAACAACAAGCTGCTGACAGGTGTGTGGTGTTCGGGAAACAAGTTCACTACCCTTGATTTCACGCCGAATCCTGATCTTGAGTGGGTATACTGCTTCGACTGCAACCTCACCTTCCTCAACGTGGCCAACAATCCGAAGATGTCGTATATCGAGTGCAATACCAATCCGCTGAAGGAGCTTGATGTTACGCATAATCCTCTGCTGGAGCATCTTATGTGCGGCTCGTGCGAGCTCACCACCCTTGATCTGAGTCAGAACCCGAATCTGCAGCATCTTGATGCCTTCCGCAACCGCTTCACCACCCTTGACCTTTCGCATAACCCGAAGATGAAGCGACTTGATATCTGGGACAATCCGGGGCTCGGAAGCATCGATATCAGCAACAATCCGGGTTTGCAGTACTACAACTGCGCCCATAATGAAGTGACATCTATAGATGTGAGCCATAACCCCGAGCTGAACAAGCTGATATGCAGCTATAATCCGACTCTCACAGAGCTGGATATATCACATAATCCGAAGCTGGTATACCTCGACTGTGCCTGTGACGGCATCAGCTCGCTCGATATTTCAAAAAACCCGAACCTGCGCTTTTTACAGGCTTTCACCAATCCCTTTACAGAGCTGAATATCGGCAACAATCCCTTCCTTGTAAAGACCTACAACGAAGGCGTGAAACAGGCTGAGTATCAGGTATGCAAGGGACATTCGTGGACTATCGATTACGGCGGAGATACCTCTACCGGCGGGGATAATATATACTTCCTCTGCTTCGATGATATCGTTACTCTCAGTACTGAATCAAACGGCGCTGCACCGGTATTTGATTATCATGACAACGATGACGGAATAACGGATACCACAGATCTTGTGACCCGTGAGGCTCTTGTGCAGACCCTTTACGAAATGGCAGGACGCCCCGGAGGCGGCGTAGAAAAATCAAGATTCACGGATGTAGTGCCGGGCGCCTGGTACGAGGATGCTCTTCGCTGGGGCGAGGCGAACAGTATCTGTGTAGGCTACCCGTATGTTGCTGCAGATACCTTCGGCATCGGAAAATGGGTAACAAGACAGGATGCTGCTCTCATGCTGATGAGATACTCGGAGTTTGCAAATTACAAGAGAGCCATAGACTTCGGAAGAAGTGATGAATACCTTGATTACTACGATATAGACTTCGATCACTGGGAGGCTATCTGCTGGACTTCCACCTGGAATCTGATGGACGGAAAGGGCGAGCCCGGTGCGCCGAAGTCGGAGCAGAACATCGACCCTTACGGCAAGGCTACCAGTGCCGAGATCGAAGAGATGATAAACAGGCTGTATGAGGTGAACGGAGTGGCTGCAAAGGCCTCCGTATATACACCGCCCGCATCTCCTGTTGTACCTCCGGCAGCTGTTACCGATCCTGCACCCGGAGACGTCAACAGGGACGGTCAGGTGAATTCGCTCGATGCGACTGCCGTGCTTGTATACTATGCTCTTATTTCCACAAAGCAGGACGGCGGCTTCGATGAGGAGCAGAAGAAACTTGCAGACTATAACCGTGACGGTGCTGTCAATTCTTCGGATGCCTCCGATATTCTTGCTTACTATGCCGATCTTTCGACGGCAGGCAACTGATGCACCGAAATAACTAAGCAGACCGGCTGCTGAAGGCTTTTGAAAGCTGACAGCAGCCGGTCATTATTTATACAGAACGGAAAAACAAAAAAGTAATTGACAAAACGTGATGATGTGATGTATAATATTGACTGTATACAATACCCTAGCACAGGAGGAATGAAATGAAAGGTATAATTCTCGCAGGCGGATCCGGCACAAGGCTGTATCCCCTTACAAAAGTTACAAGTAAACAGCTGCTGCCTGTCTATGACAAACCAATGATATTCTATCCGCTGTCAACACTGATGCTTGCAGGCATCCGGGATATACTCATCATTTCTACCCCCACGGATATTCCGAGATTCAGGGAACTGCTCGGTGACGGAAGTGATATGGGCATCAGTCTTTCCTATGCCGTACAGCCGAGCCCGGACGGACTTGCTCAGGCTTTTCTGATCGGTGAGGAGTTCATCGGCGATGAAGCCTGTGCGATGATACTCGGCGATAATATCTTCTACGGCGGCTGGTTCAGAAGAAACCTGTGGGATGCCGTAAAGAATGCCGAGGAAGGAAAGGCAACGATATTCGGCTACTATGTACAGGATCCTGAGCGCTTCGGCATCGTTGAATTCGACGAGGACAGAAACGTGGTATCTGTTGAAGAGAAGCCGGAAAACCCGAAATCAAACTATGCGATAACCGGCCTTTACTTCTATCCCAAGGGCGTGAGCGACATGGCAAAGCAGGTAAAGCCCTCGGCAAGAGGAGAGCTTGAGATAACAGACCTCAACCGCCAGTACCTTGAAAAGAACGAGCTCAAGGTGCAGATCCTCGGCAGAGGCTTTGCGTGGCTCGATACAGGTACTATGGAGAGCCTTATGGAGGCTTCCTTCTTCATCCAGACGGTCCAGAAGCGCCAGGGCGTGGTTATCTCTTCACCGGAGGAGATAGCCTTCCATGAGAAATGGATAACCCGTGAGCAGCTGCTCCATACTGCAGAGATGTACGGAAAATCTCCCTACGGCGCACATCTGCGCCACGTAGCGGACGGAAAATTCGTGTTATAAGGAGAATCAGCAATGACAGTATTCATCACCGGCGGCGCCGGATTTATAGGTTCAAATTTCGTATTCCATATGCTTGATACATACCCGGATTACCGCATCGTATGCCTTGACAAGCTCACATACGCCGGCAATCTTTCTACTCTCGCACCCGTCATGGATAACCCTAACTTCCGCTTTGTGAAGATCGATATCTGTGACCGTGAGGGTATCTACAAGCTCTTCGAGGAGGAGAAGCCTGATATCGTAGTCAACTTCGCAGCTGAGTCCCACGTTGACCGCTCAATCGAGGATCCGGAGATATTCCTCCAGACAAACATCCTCGGCACACAGGTGCTTATGGACGCTTGCAGAAAGTACGGTATCCAGAGATATCATCAGGTATCTACTGACGAGGTATACGGAGATCTTCCGCTTGACCGTCCCGACCTCTTCTTCACTGAGGAAACACCTATCCACACAAGCAGCCCCTACAGCTCTTCAAAGGCCGGTGCCGATCTGCTTGTTATGGCTTATCACAGGACATACGGTCTGCCTGTGACTATCAGCCGCTGTTCAAATAACTACGGTCCTTATCACTTCCCTGAGAAGCTGATACCTCTGATGATAGCAAATGCTCTTGCCGACAAGCCTCTCCCTGTATACGGTGAGGGATTGAACGTCCGTGACTGGCTCTATGTTGAGGATCACTGCCGTGCTATCGACCTTATTATCCATAAGGGAAGAGTAGGCGAGGTCTACAACGTAGGCGGCCACAACGAGATGAAGAACATCGACATCGTTAAGCTGATATGTAAGGAACTCGGTAAGCCCGAGAGTCTGATCACTTTTGTTGAGGACAGAAAGGGACACGATATGCGCTATGCTATCGACCCTACAAAGATACACAACGAGCTCGGCTGGCTGCCGGAGACTAAGTTTGCTGACGGCATAAAGAAGACTATCAAGTGGTACCTCGAAAACCGTGAGTGGTGGGAGACTATCATTTCAGGCGAGTATCAGAACTACTATGAGAAGATGTACGGAAACAGAGCAGAGGTAAACAGGTAATGCCTCTGAAGGCTCTACAGTAAGCACTGATTTTGACCGGGAAGGAATGAGTAGAATAAAAAAAGTACTGCTGATCTTGTTTAGACTTATGTCGGTACCGTATATGCTTCTGATAGTATTCGTAACACTGATATTCAGGCTGCCGATACATGAGCATATCGTAAAACCGCCGTTCTGGGAACTGCAGGAGGTCATGAACGGAAACATAAGAATGCTTTTTGATATCATTCTGAATACCCTGATGCTTGTTCCGTTCGGTTTTTTCGTGCCGCTCTGGATACGGAAGGCAGATAAACCGTGGAAGGCTGCTCTTGCCGGACTGATCGCTTCTCTGATTATCGAGATAATACAGCTTGCAACTACTCGGGGATTCTTTGAGATAGACGACCTGCTGCACAATACTCTCGGAGCGTTTCTCGGCGGAATCCTCGGCTGTCTGCTTGCGCAGTGGATATATTCGCCGGACAGCAGACGTCAGAAATAAAGAAAACGGCTTCCTTTTGACTGGATTAAACAAAAGGAAGCCGTATTTTATTTGTTATTCAACTTATTATGATGCACAGGCCATGAGTCTTTCGTCCTTAACATCCATCTCGTCGAGCAGCTCGTCTATGAATGCGTCGAGATCCTCAAGATACTGCTCCATGAAGAAGCAGGCTAAATTCTCAGAATTCTCAAACCCATTTTTCTTTATGAACTCATAGACCTCTCTGTCGCTTCTGAAGGTCGGAATGTCAAGCAGCTCTTCGTTATCGAAGATGTCTTCGGGAAGAACCGATAAAGCCTCATAGATTACCTTCTCGGGAAGGAACTTGCGTAACTGTGAGAGGAAACCCTTAACTATTCTGTTTTCATTCATATCAAAAACCTCTTTTCATTAAGAATCACCGGAAGTCTGGTGGTATGGATAGTAGTGTGATGCGGATTAAATCCGATTTGTAAAGTTGTGTTATAAAGTGCTGCGATATTACAGTTGGGAATATTTGACAAATTCCGTATGAGTTCGATCTTTATATTGATATTATACCACGAGTGAACTGAAAAATCAATAAAATCTATGCCTTTTGAATAAAAAACGGCGTTATTATTAAATAACGGGGAGTATACTTGTAGATAGTGTACAATGAGACGTAATAAAATAATATACGTCGTGTAATATTTAATTTATGCATAATCTTTTGTATTTTTTGATTCTGCGTTTATGAATACCATATGCGTTAATTGAAAGATATAACATTATAAACTGTGACACGTTGGGGGCTGACAAAGCTTTCGGACATTGTCACAAATGAATATGCTCTTATGTCAGAACGTATAATTAATAATGAGTAAAACAATAACAAAAATACACGATGGATAATCACATACAGGTAGGATGTATAGAGGCACAGCAATATATGGTCAGTGCTGTGAAAAATAGCAATATTGAGCATATTATCAGGATGCATAGTGAACAATTTGAGTGAAGAAAAAAGGGGGATATATGTGGAAATTGGGGGATATCAGAAATAAAACGTTAATCTATTGACATAGGCAATTATTTATGATATAATGACTTGATTGATTACAAGCAGTAACCGATAGCTTTAATTATACTAAATGTTGAATGTGTACATTATTAAATATAGTTTTGAATACAGATATAGTAAGTATTTGAATTACTCAAATATTTCTGGAGGGGTACAATAATGAAAATTTCATTTTCTCCGCCTGACATTTCACGTCTCGAGATCCGTGAAGTAATCGAAGCTATGATGTCAGGATGGATAACGACGGGACCGAAGACAAAGCTTTTTGAGAGTAATATTGCGGAGATGATAGGGCTCAAAAAGGCCTGCTGTCTCAATTCACAGACAGCGTGTGCAGAGATGGCGCTGAGACTTCTCGGAGTCGGTGAGGGTGACGAGGTCATTACTACTGCATATACATATACGGCAACAGCTTCTGTTGTATGCCATGTGGGCGCAAAGCTTGTTCTTGTTGACACTATGCCCGACAGCTTTGAGATCAACTATGATCAGGTCGAGAAGGCAATAACCGAAAAGACAAAGGTCATCATACCTGTAGACCTTGCAGGCATACCCTGCGATTATGAGAGGCTCTATCAGATCGTTGAAAGCAAGAAGTCCTTATTCAGACCTGCAAACAAGATGCAGGAGGCTATGGGACGCATTTCGATAAATGCCGATGCTGCCCATGCCTTCGGTGCAAAGCGTTACGGCAGATATGTCGGCAATATAGCTGATTTCACCAGCTTCAGCTTCCATGCGGTAAAGAACCTCACAACTGCCGAGGGCGGCGCTCTCACCTGGAGACCTGTGAACGGCATTTCCGATGAGGAGATATATCATCAGCTCCAGCTCTTCAGCCTTCACGGCCAGAGCAAGGATGCTTTCCAGAAGACACAGCTCGGTGCATGGGAGTACGATGTTATCGGAACATGGTATAAGTGCAATATGACCGATGTCGTTGCAGCTATCGGTCTCAAGCAGTTTGAAAGATATCCTCGTATGCTTGAGTGCAGGCATCATATCATTGACTGCTATGATGAAGCTTTCAGACCGCTCGGTATCGAGACACTTCCGCACTACACAGACGAATATACTTCTTCCGGCCATCTCTATCTTACAAGGGTGCCGGGAATAACAGGCGAGCAGAGGAATGAGATCATCAGACGCATGGCAGAGCAGAGCATTGCTACCAATGTTCACTATAAGCCGCTCCCGCTGCTTACCGCATACAAGAATCTCGGATTCAGGATCGAAGATTTCCCGAATGCCTACGATCATTTCATCAACGAGATCACTCTTCCGCTTCATACCTGTCTTACCGATGAAATGGAGGATTATGTAATCGAAAACTACGTAAGTATCGTAAAGGATTACCTTTGATACTGCGCCGCTGGGAAGATCTCCCTGCCTTCATGAGGACGGAAGAGGTAAGACCGTACTGGGAGATACTGTGGAAAAAACGAAGACATCTCGCAGCAAAGAGAGCGTTTGATATCGCTGCTGCACTGATGCTGCTTTTCGTCACTGCGATACCGATGATAGTTATCGCTGTGATGATAAAGCTTGATTCAAAAGGGCCTGTAATGTACAGGCAGGAAAGAGTAACCACATACGGAAAGACCTTCCGTATACACAAGTTCCGTACCATGGTCGCAAATGCCGATAAGGTCGGAACGGCTGTTACCGTCAGCAATGACAGCAGGATCACACGGGTAGGTTCCATGCTGCGTGATCTGCGCCTTGACGAGCTGCCGCAGCTCATAGACGTGCTCCAGGGCACTATGAGCTTTGTGGGCACACGCCCGGAGGTAAAGAAATATGTCCGTAAGTACCGCCCGGAATTCTGTGCCACACTGCTTATGCCTGCCGGTATAACCAGTGAGGCCTCAATCAGGTACAAGGACGAATACAAGCTTCTGAGCGCTTCCGAGGATGTTGACAAGACTTATATTGAGCAGGTGCTCCCGGGGAAAATGGTGTGGAACCTTAATTCCATCGAGCGTTTTTCGTTCTTCCGTGAGCTGCTTACTATGGTCAGAACTGTTCTGGCCGTTCTGGGAAAAGAATATGATTGAGGAGTTTGCTGTATGGTCACCGTCAGAAATATGTCAGAGTCAGAGAAGGGGAGCATAAGGGAATTATCCCGGCTTCATGTACGTGCTTTCCCCGGCTTTTTTCTCACGCAGCTCGGTGTGGGATTTCTCGATGCTCTGTACAAGGGCTATCTCAGCGACGAGAGATCGGGTATAATAGTAGCCGAAGACGACGGCCGGCTTGCAGGATTTATCGCTTACTCCTACGATTATCCGAATTTCTACAAGGGACTTATAAAGAACCAGCTGTTCAGATTTGCCATATGCTCCATGGGTGCGGCCATAAGGCATCCTTCCTTTATCAAAAGGCTTCTCGGAGCCTTCAAGAAGAGCGATTCGGTTGTCAAGACCGAGAAGTATGTTGAGCTTGCTTCAATATGCGTTGAGCCCGATATGGGAAAACAGGGGATAGGCACCATGCTCATCGATCACCTTAAGGGCATGGTAGACCTCAGTGAATACGCATACATCAATCTTGAGACCGATGCGGAAAACAATGACGATGTGAACAGATTCTATGTAAAGAACGGCTTCAAGCTGGCAAGAAGCTATTTCTCTGCTGAAGGAAGAAAAATGAACGAATACAGATTCGGGGTATGATATGTCAGTAAAGATGCTCTATATTCTAAATGTTGCGGAGAGGGTCAACAACTTCTCCTACTCCGCCATGATAGCAGCACAGAAGCTCGGGATAGAGTTTTCGATAGCAGGAAACTGGGGATATCCCGATGATGCGGCAAGAGAAGCCGATGAAAAAAAATACGGTATAAAGATCTATCAGGTCGATTTTATTCGTGCTCCGTACGATCCGCGGAACTATAAGGCTTATCGTCAGATAAAGGCCATAATGGAGCAGAATAAATTCGACCTGATACACTGCAATACACCTATCGGCGGTATTATCGGAAGATATGCCGCAAAAAAATGCGGTATTGACAAGGTGATCTATCAGGCGCACGGTTTCCATTTCTATAACGGAGCGCCTTTCATTAACCGCACACTCTTTTATAATATAGAGAAGCACTTCGCAAAGGATACAGATGTGCTCGTCACGATCAACAGCGAGGATTTTGAGGCGGCAAAGGCTTTCAGCCTGAGAAAGGGCGGTAAGCTTCGCTATGTACACGGAGTCGGCATTAATCTTTCGGTATATGACGGCGCAGAAAAGCGCAGTCAGCAGAAGCGCAGCGAGCTCGGCCTCGGTGATGCTGACATCGCTGTTATCTCTGTCGGAGAGCTGAATAAGAACAAGAACAACATCGTGATAGCAAAGGCTATGGCGATGATCAATAATAAGAACCTGCACTACTATATCTGCGGTGTCGGACCGGAGGAGGCTGCGATAAAGAGCTTTGCCTCAGAGCACGGCCTCAGTGAGAATATCCGTTTTCTCGGATACAGGAATGACGTCAGGGAGCTGCTGTCAGCCTGTGATATCTTCGTGATGCCTTCATTCAGAGAGGGACTTTCACGATCGCTCATGGAGGCTATGGCCTGCGGGCTGCCCTGTGTTGCTTCAAGGATAAGGGGCAACACCGATCTTATAGTAGAAGGCGGAGGTTATCTCTGCGCTCCGGATTCGCCGGAGGAATTTGCCGACGCACTCAGGAAATGTCTCACAGCGGACAGAAAATCCATGGGTGAAGTCAATATGCAGTCCGTAAAACAATATGATCTCAGCATAGTTATAGCTGAATGGAAACAGATATATAAAGATGTATTATGTAAGGAATCGGAGTTATGACAAGAACCAATAATATTGTTGTGACCGGAGCGGAGAACGGGAAAGCATTCACCATATCATCAGTCTGCTTCCTGCTGTATTTCCTGCTGAAGCCATTCTATCTCTTTGCCAGCGGAACTTTGCAGCCGGGAGATTTCTTCCTTCTGCTGTCTTTTGCCTTTCTTGTCTACGAGAGAAAGGGACGTCTCAGGAATGATGATTATCTGTTCGTGGTATTTCTCGGTTGCATTGTTGTTATCAACTTTATCTATTTCTCCATATATCACGGCACGGAATTTCTGAAATCCTGCCTGTACTATGTATTCAACTACATGGTCATCCTTTGCTTCCGGCATTTTATGTACAGCAAGGCATGGCGGTATGCGCTCGGACTGGTCTGCAAGTTCAATCTTCTGATCCAGCTTGCGATATTCCTTCTTGGCATGGGAAGCTACTGGGAAGGCACATACAGGTACATGGGAACCTATACTGACCCGAACCAGCTTGGATTTGCCATTATATCCACCCTGGCCATACTCTTCCTTCTGAAGGACAGATGGAAATACTTCTTTGTTCTTGTGGCTGCGGTGCTCGTCTTACAGACCTCATCGAGCGGTATGCTCATATCGCTTCTGATACTTGTCTCCCTTGACGGCATGATAATGCTTAAAAGAGCAATGGACAACGGCGGTATATCATATACTGTACTGTTCCTTATCATACTCGGCATAGGAGCGGTGATACTGCTCATCATGCTCGATATCATCCATATCGACTGGGATCATTTCCGTCTTTCCAACAAGCTGAGCGGTCACGGTTCGGTATTGCAGAGCTTTATAGATGACCGAGCGCTCAATGTGGCGCAGGAGCATCCCGCATACTTCCTCTTCGGATACGGCGAGGGCTTCTCCTTCCCGAGATACGGCCACCATGAAGAGATGCACTCAACATGGATCTCTATATGCTATTATTACGGAGTACTGCCGTTCTGTATATTCCTTGCCTGGATATACTCGAACATCAGGCATATCAGGTTCGATGCACTTCCTGTGTACTGTGCGATATTCCTTGAGGCTTTCACTCTTGTTAATCACCGTCAGGCTTCCTTCTGGATGATAATCCTGCTTGCAAATGTATGGTGCCTGGAGGAAAATGAAAACGTATACGATTATTATGATGAATCAGAAATTGAGGAGCAGATAAGTGAGTGATTATTTAGTTACGGTATTGTGCCTTTCCTACAATCATGAGAAATACATCAGAACAACTCTGGAAGGCTTTGTAAATCAGAAGACAACATTCAGGTTCAAGGTCGTCGTCCATGATGATGCATCTACCGACGGCAGCCAGGATATAATCAGAGAGTATGCGGAGAAGTACCCCGATATGTTTGATCTTGTGCTTCAGGAGGAAAACAAGTACCAGCAGGGTATTGACTTCGAGGACGAGTATATGTTCCCGAGAGTAGAGGGAAAGTATGTTGCAGTCTGTGAGGGCGATGATTACTGGACTGATCCGGAAAAGCTCCAGCTGCAGGTCGATTATATGGAAAAGCATCCGGACTGCAGTCTCTGTGTGCATAACACCGACAAGATAGCAGAGGACGGCTCTTCCTTAGGACTCAACTTCAACAAGTCAAAGAAGGAAAAGGATTACACTGTAAATGATATCATCCTTGCCGAACCGAATTCATACTTCCATTTCAGCTCGTTCATGTGGAGAGCAGAGACGATGAAGAGGAAGAATGAAGCCTTCTCTATGGGCGGTATCGGAGATTATCCCATGAAGCTCTATTTCGGCACTCTCGGATACATCCACTATATACCGAGGACTATGTCATGCTACAGGATGAATGCGGTCGGTTCATGGTCTTCGATGATGAATTCAGACAACAGAAAAAGGATAGCCCAGCATAACAGCATAATCTCGGGCTTCCGTTCGATAGATGAATATACCGGGCATAAGTATTCTCCGGCTATAAAGAAGGCCATTGCCCGTGAGTCTGCAAAGGTCATGGTAATGGAAAAGAATTACGGTGCTCTCCTGAAGTCACCGGGATGTATGGCAGCGCTGCTGAAGATGCTGGCAGACAAGACAGCTGTTACCGTGTCTGAAAAAGTACAGGCGGTGAGAAGCAGATGAAGAGAGAAACAGTATTCACGAATCTTGTATGGAGGCTCGGAGAACGCTTCGGCGCAAAGCTCGTACAGTTCGTAGTTTACCTCGTCCTTGCAAAGCTGCTTACCCCGGAGCTGTTCGGCGATGTTGCGCTGGTTGCAGTATTTATCGAGATACTGCAGCTGTTTATTGAGAGCGGTCTCGGAAATGCCCTTATACAGAAGAAGGATGCGGATGATCTTGATTTCTCCACCGTCTTCTACTTCAACACAGTAGTCTGCGTTCTGCTGTTCCTGCTGCTGTTCTTCACTGCTCCCCTTATTTCACTGTTCTATGAAAAGCCGTATCTGACGCCTGTCATAAAGTTCATGAGCCTTGTGCTTCTTGCATCCGGCATGAAGAACGTACAGCAGGCTTATGTCAGCAGGAATATGCTGTTCAAGCGCTTCTTCCTTGCGACTCTGGCCGGTACTGTTATTGCTGCCGTTGTCGGTATTGTAATGGCATACAACGGCCTGGGATTGTGGGCGCTTGCAGCACAGAATCTCGTAAATATAACGATAGATACCACTATCCTCTGGATAACCGTAAAATGGCGTCCGAAGAAGTGCTTCTCGTTTGAACGTCTCAAGCAGCTCTACTCCTTCGGCTGGAAGCTTTTTGCTTCTTCTATGATGGAGGTAATATACCTTAAGCTCAGGAATCTTATCATAGGAAAGAGATACTCCTCCGAGAGTCTTGCTTATTATAACAACGGCGAGTACTTCCCGCAGTTTATATCGAGCATACTCAACTCTTCCATAGACAGCGTACTGCTGCCGTCTATGTCGAAGGAACAGGACTCACGGGAAAACGTGAAGAATATGACAAGGCGTGCCATCAAGATAGGTACTTTTCTGATGATGCCGTTCATGGCAGGCATCATTGTTTGTGCAGATCCCGTCATAAGGCTGTTCTTCAACGAGAACTGGATCCCGTGTATCCCCTATCTCAGGATCCTTTGCATAGCCTATGCCTTTATGCCGATACATACGGCAAACCTCAACGCCATAAAGGCTATCGGAAAGAGCGACATATATCTCAAGCTTGAGATCATAAAGAAGTTCGTTGATTTTGCTTCGATAATCACAACGATGTTCATATCTGTAAAGGCAATGGTCTACGGAATGCTCGTGGCATCCGTGATCAGTCAGGTCATCAACGCATGGCCGAACAAGAAGCTGCTCGGATACAGCTATCCGGAGCAGGTCGTTGACATGGTGCCGCAGATCATAGCATCTGTCATCATGGGCGTTATAGTATACCTTGTTAAGTATACAGGCCTTGAGGGTATACTTCTGCTGTTTGTACAGATACCTGTAGGTGTGATAGCATATATAATCATTTCAAAGATAATGCATATCGACAGCTATGAGTATCTGATGGATACGTTAAAAAGTCTGATGAATCGAAAGAAGGATAATGCAATATGAAAAAACTTATGATACTTGGCGGATCGGCATTTATAATCCCCGTTATCGAAAAGGCGCATGAACTCGGCTGCTATGTTATTACCTGCGACTATCTTCCGGATAACACAGCACACAAGTACTCCGATGAGTACTGCGACGTCAGCGTTATCGACAAGGAGGCTGTTCTTGAAGCAGCAAGAAAGCATGAAGTGGACGGCATTATCTCCTTCGCCTGCGATCCGGGAGTTGTATCGGCTGCCTATGCTGCTGAGAAGCTCGGACTGCCTTTCCAGGGCCCCTATGAATCAGTAAGGATACTCCAGGACAAGGGACTTTTCCGTAAGTACCTCGAGGAGCACGGATTCAACTCACCTCATTCAAAGAGATACACTGACAAGGAGGCTCCCTTCGGCGATATAGATTATTTCAGCTGGCCGGTCATTGTAAAGCCTGTTGACTCAGCAGGAAGCAAGGGCGTTACTAAGGTTGAGACACCCGACAAGCTTGCCGAAGCCATAGAGATCGCTCTCTCCGAGTGTCATAACGGTGCATTCATCATCGAAGACTTCATTACATTCAAGAGATATCATGCCGACGGCGATTTCTTTACCGTAGACGGAAAGCTGGTATTTGCACAGCTGGCGGATCAGCTCAATGATGAAAATGCTGTCAACCCCTTTACTCCTACAATGCTGATCTGGCCCTCTTCTATGACTAAGGAAGAAGAGAAGGCTCTTGTCGGAGAGGTACAGAAGCTTATGTACTCTCTGAACATGAAGACAGGCATCTACAAT
The DNA here is from genome assembly GCA_017620025.1 of Ruminococcus sp. Lineage (GTDB taxonomy): Bacteria > Bacillota > Clostridia > Oscillospirales > Ruminococcaceae > Ruminococcus. The sequence continues at coordinate 107,021 of JAFZRF010000055.1, read as the reverse complement.
GTTGAAGCCTGCATCGCATCAGACAACAAGCCGTACATCATGGAGGTATCCCCCCGCGGCGGCGGATGCAGGATCGCTGAGATACAGAAGATGGCATACGGCCCCGATCTTATAGAGAACGAGATCAGAAAGGCTGTAGGAATGCCTCTCACAGATATCTGGGAGGGCGAGTGCGACGGCCACTGGGTACAGATCGATATCCATTCCAAAAACGACCGTGACCGCATACTGAAGTCCATTACGGTAGATCCCGAGATAGAGAAGAACAATATAAAGTACTCCATGATCACTGCAAAGCCCGGCGATGTGGTAAAGCCATTTACCGGAGCAAATATGACACTGGGAGATTTCTTCCTCCGTTTTGATTCCCGTGAGGAGCTTGACAGGACAATGGCTGATACTGAGAAATGGGTAAATATAGAATTTGAAGACTGATTGAAGAGACATATATGAGAGAAATAGGCGGATATATAGAATTGGAAACATTCCGTTCACCAATGATGTATGATGACGGAAAAAAGCTCAACTGCGGAAGAAATGCATTTGCGTATCTTATCGAGAGCAGGAACATCAAAAAGGTATGCTTTCCGAAAATGATGTGCGATTCGGATGAAAAGGTGCTCGGCAGCCATGATCTTGAGGTGAGGTACTACTCCATCGGCAGGGATCTGAAGCCGGTCGATATCGGGCTCGGCGAGGATGAATGGCTGTATGTGGTGAACTATTACGGACAGCTTTCCGAGGAGGACATACTCGCACTGAAGAAGAAGTATGACAGGATCATCGTTGATAATGCCCATGCGTACTTTCAGAAGCCTTTGCCGGGTATAGATACTATCTACACCTGCCGCAAGTTTTTCGGAGTACCGGACGGAGCGATACTCTATACCGATTCCGAGATAGAAAGGGAGCTCCCTTACGATGAATCATACGGAAGGATGAACTTCCTTATCGGAAGATATGAAAGACCTGCATCCGAGTTCTACAGCGAATATGCAGCAAACAACGATGTGTTCTTTGCCGAGCCGCTGAAAAGAATGTCGAGGCTCACGGAGAATCTGCTCCACGGCATCGACTATGATTTTACAGAGAAGAGAAGGACGGATAATTTCAGGCTCTATCACAAGGAGCTTGAAGCTGTCAACAGGCTTTCGCTGAGGGTGCCTGACGGAGCGTTCATGTATCCGCTGTATATCGAAAACGGCAGGGACCTGAAAAAGAAGCTTATCGGTATGAAGATATATACCCCGACACTCTGGCCGAACGTGCTTGAGAACTGCAATGAATCCGATACAGAGTATGATCTTGCAGAGAATATAGTACCGCTGCCGTGTGACCAGAGGTATTCATCCGATGATATAAATTATGTTATAGAGGCGATTAGGAATGTATAAACTTCGTGAACTGGAAAAAAAAGATCTCCCGGAGATCAATAAATGGAGAAATGACCCTGAACTGATAGGTTTCCTCGGTGCTCCGTTCAGATATATCAATCTGAGAGTTGATGAGGAATGGTTTGAGAACTATATGAGATCACGCAGTTCCAACGTCAGATGCTCTATAGTTGATGAGAATGACCAGATACTTGGGCTTATAAGCCTTACGGGCATTGATCAGCTCAATCGTTCGGGAGAGCTTCATCTGATGATTGGAAGAATTGAAAACCGTAAAAAAGGAATCGGTTCATTTGCCGTGAAGGAAATGCTCCATCACGCATTCTGCAATCTTAATCTGAACAGAGTTGAGCTTAGCAGCGTGGAAACAAACAATATCTCACCGAAGCTGTATACAAAACTTGGTTTCAAGAAAGAAGGAGTCAAGAGACAGGCTGTTTTCAAGCAAGGAAGATATCTTGACATGAAATTATTTTCACTGCTGAAAGAAGAATATATGGAGTTAAATGAAAATGAATGATAAAATACTTGTCACCAGATCCTCCATGCCTGATTTTGAGGAATACTGCAACGAGATAAAGGGGTTCTGGGAAAGCCACTGGCTCACGAATATGGGCGAAAAGCATATGCAGCTTCAGAAATCTCTTGAGGAGAGGTTTAATGTTCCTCATGTTACTCTTTATACCAACGGACATCTTGCGCTTGAGAACATTATCGCTGCCATGAATCTGCCGAAGCACGGCGAGGTCATCACATCACCGTTCACCTTTGCTTCGACCACCCACGCTATCGTAAGGAACGGACTTGAGCCTGTCTTCTGCGATATCAACAAAAACGACTATACCATAGACACCGACCAGATCGAAAGGCTCATCACCGACAATACCTGTGCTATACTTCCTGTCCATGTTTACGGAAATATCTGCGATGTGGAGAAGATACAGAAGATAGCTGACAAGTATGATCTCAAGGTCATCTATGATGCCGCTCATGCCTTCGGTGTGGAATACAAGGGAGTGAACGCTGCAAACTTCGGTGATGCTTCGATGTTCAGCTTCCATGCTACGAAGGTCTTCAATACCATTGAGGGCGGCGCACTCTGCTACAAGGACGACAGCCTTGTGCAGAAGCTGAACGATATGAAGAATTTTGGCATACACGGTCCTGAGGATGTTGCTTATATAGGCGGTAATGCCAAGATGAACGAATTCCAGGCTGCTATGGGTATATGCAATCTCAGGCATATCGATGAGGAGATAGAGAAGAGACGCATAGTTGCAGAGCACTACAGGAGCCGTCTTGAGAATGCTGACGGTATAATCCTCTGTAAGCCGCAGAAGGATGTAAAGCCGAACTACGGCTATTTCCCTGTCGTATTTGATGAGAAGCGTTTCGGTGCCACAAGGAACGATGTGTTCAGGGCTCTTGCTGAAAACGGCATCCATGCAAGAAAGTATTTCTATCCGATATCCAATACTTTTGAATGCTTCCACGGAAAGTATGATGTGAATGAAACACCTGTTGCACTGCATATAAGCAAGCGTGTGCTCACGCTCCCGATGTATGCTGATCTCAGCGGAGAGGACATTGACAGGATCTGCGACGTAATACTTAGCCTGGGCAGCTCTGACTGAGCAGCCCTGTAAGCATAAAAATCCATGATACTATCAGAAAGGCTGGGATAAATATGAATACCGAAGTAATCGATTTTAAAGACATATTTTCGCTGATTTTCAGAAAACTGTGGCTGATATTCCTGTTTGCCGTATGCGGAGGCATCATCGCCTACTGCGTATCTACGTATATCATCTCGCCGAAGTATGAAGCGCATATCAACCTGTATGTTCAGGACGATTCACCGCTTCTTACCAGCGGAAATACAGATTCTGCAGGTGAAAACAGAAGTGATGTCAATAATCTGAAACAGCTTATCAATACATACATCGAGGTACTCAACGACGATCTGGTAATGCAGGAGGTCGGAAACGATCTTATCACAAAGTTCGGAGTAGATAATATACGCAATGTTTTCAAACTGGACAGGGATAACAACATCCATGCAGATGATCTCCGTGAAACGATATTCATCGAAAGCGTGCCCGATACTCTCGTTCTGAAGCTGAAGGTCATAACCAAGGACCCGGAGGTTTCACTGGCGATATGCAACTTCTTTGCTCTCCACTCCGATATATACCTTCAGAAGGCTATCGGAACCGGAAGCAAGGCGCAGTATATGTCATGGGCAAAGTTCAACGATGTACCTGTTTCGCCGAACAAGCTCAAGAATACTGCTCTCGGTATCATCTCGGCGGTGCTCCTGTCACTGCTGCTGATATTCCTTATGGATTTCTTTGACGATTCTGTCAGAAAGGCAGATACTCTCACTAACAGGTATGACAGGACTGTTATCGGCGAGGTCGAGCATTTCAGAGGCAAGCAGAAGAGCGGCGAGAAGAAGAGCGAATATGTAAGTCTCTTTGACAGAAATATCCCGCTGACGGTAGTTGAAAACTACAGAGCTATCCGTACAAGTCTTATATATACGCTTTCTTCCAGCGACAAGAAGGTCATATCCGTTTCATCGGCAGAGCCTTACGAGGGAAAATCTGTCACAGCTGCGAATCTGGCTATCAGCCTTGCACAGGGCGGCAACAAGGTGCTTCTTATCGATGCTGACCTGAGACATCCTGCTCAGCATGAGATATTCAGCATCAGCGAAAAGAAGGGCCTCTCAAACGCCCTTACAGACATCTCAGAGCTTGAGATAAGCATAAAGAAGACCATCCTTGACAAGCTTGATGTGCTGTCAGCCGGTCCTGCCGTGCCTAATCCTTCCGAGCTCGTTGCATCGGAGAATATGGACAGACTCCTCGAGAAGCTTGAGGACAGATACAACTATATCGTTATTGATACTCCGGCTGTAAACCTTTTCACAGATGCCGTTGAGATCGCAAAGAAGTCTTCCGGTCTGCTCATGGTAGCAAGGTACAATGAATCCTCGACATCCGATATCGATTCCGCCATCAGCAGGATCGAGTTCTTCGAGGCAAATATGTTCGGCTTCATTCTCAATGATATGAAGACAAACAAGAAGTACAAGAAGTTTGTTAAGCCGACAAGAACCGTTACGGAGCTCAGCAGCAGAACAGATGCTCAGAAGAATACAAAGGGAAGTTCTTACAGTTCTGATAACCGAAACAAGAACCGCCGTAAGGGCAGATGATGAAATAATACTTCCAAAGGCTATTGCAGATGCAGTAGCCTTTTTTCATCTCTGTAATGTATTGTAAATGATTCTGAGGTATGATATAATAAAATACAGCGGACATTTTCAGAAGATGGCAGGTGATAACAAACATGGAGGAAAGATTTGTTTACAGCGGCACAAAAAAGCTCCGCTGCGGATATACAACCGGTTCCTGTGCGGCGGCAGCGGCAAAGGCTGCTGCTGAGACTCTGCTCACCGGGCGCAGTGTAACATCGGCGGATATACTCGCTCCGAAAGGCGTCCTGCTCAGCCTTCCTGTTTCACGCTGTGAACTTAGCGGCGGGAGCGCTCTCTGTTCCGTGATAAAGGACAGCGGCGACGATCCTGATGTTACGAACGGTATGGAAATATGCGCAGAGGTGTCATTTACAGATGAAGGTGTGGAGATACTCGGCGGGAGCGGCGTCGGTACTGTCACGAAGCCCGGTCTTGATCAGCCTGTCGGCAATGCAGCGATAAACTCCGTGCCAAGGAAAATGATCACTCAGGCAGTCGGTGATATCGCAGAGCTCTATGACTATCACGGCGGATTCCGTATAGTGATATCCGTTCCCGGCGGCGAGGATACAGCACAGAAGACCTTCAATCCGCGTATCGGTATAGAGGGCGGCATTTCCATAATCGGTACTACAGGCATAGTCGAACCGATGAGCGACCGCGCGGTGGTTGAGACAATACGCACCGAAGCTTCTGTACGGCGTGAGGAAGGGAGGAAGGTGCTTGTCCTCACTCTCGGCAACTACAGCGAGAAGCATATCTTCGACAATGCTCCCGGACTTGCGGAGCAGTGCGTCATGTGCAGCAACTTCATCGGTGATGCGATAGATATCGGCATCTCGCTCGGGTTTGATGATATACTTGTCTACGGCCATATCGGAAAAATGGTAAAGCTCGGCTCAGGTATAATGAATACCCATTCCTCTTACGCAGACGGCAGAATGGAAACGCTTATTGCCTGCGGAGCGATAGCAGGCGCAGATACAGCAGTACTGCGCTCTCTTGCGGACTGCGTCACTACAGATGCGGCGCTCGATATACTTTATGAGAACGGCTGTGCGGAGGCAGTGATGAATGTACTCACGGAGCGCATACATCATTACCTGCAGGCACGTGCAAAGGGACAGGCAAGAACAGGAGCAGTGATATTCTCGTTTCAGCATGAGCTTCTTCTCAAAACGGCATACGCTGATGATATCATAAGAAAGGCGACGGAGGGATGATATGGTACATTTTGTAGGTGCGGGCAGCGGTGCTGCCGACCTGATAACACTCAGGGGCATGAAGCTTCTTGAGAAAGCGGATGTCATAATATACGCCGGCTCACTTGTGAATCCGGAGCTTCTCGGATATGCAGGCTCTGAGTGTGAAATATACAACAGCGCAGTCATGACTCTTGATGAAGTAACAGCAGTCATGGAAAAGGCTGAGAGTGAAGGAAAGATGACGGTCAGGCTGCATACCGGAGACCCGTGTCTGTATGGTGCGATAAAGGAGCAGATGGAGAGGCTTGATGCTCTCGGCATCGCTTATGATGTATGCCCGGGTGTCAGCTCGTTCTGCGGTGCGGCAGCAGCTCTCAGGGCAGAGTATACCCTGCCGGATGTCTCGCAGACCGTGATACTCACCCGCATGGCAGGGCGGACTCCTGTGCCGGAGAGCGAGAGCATAGAGAGCCTTGCGGCACATCATGCGACTATGATCATATTCCTCAGTACAGGTATGCTGGAGGAACTCTCACAACGGCTGATAAACGGAGGCTGCAGTCCGGACACTCCTGCGGCTATAGTATACAAGGCTACATGGCCTGATGAGAAGGTATGCCGCTGTACTGTAGCCACACTTGCAAAGACTGCCGAAGAAAACGGAATAAGGAAGACGGCGCTCATAACAGTCGGTGACTTCCTCGGGGATGTGCGCTCACTCTCGAAGCTCTATTCCCCGGATTTTGAAACAGAATACAGAAAGGCAAAAGAAGGATGAAAGCAGCAATAATCTCATACACAGAAAACGGAAGACTCCTCTCGGAGAGGATAGCAGCAGAGGCAGACTTCATGAGTGCGGAACGCTACTGCTACTACAGCCATACCGACAGAGATGCAAGGAGCTTTGTCGGCACGCAGAAGCTGACAGGCGATATATTCACAAAATACGAGGCACTCATATTCGTATGTGCAAGCGGTATAGCAGTGCGTGCGGTCGCACCTTATCTGCGCTCGAAGCAGACTGATCCGGCCGTCATAGTTATAGACGACTGCGGAAGGTTCGTAATACCGATACTTTCCGGCCATCTCGGCGGAGCTAACGTGCTTGCGCTCCTGCTCTCGGAGCTTATCGATGCTCAGGCTGTGATAACTACGGCAACGGATACCGGCGGACGCTTCTCACCAGACAGCTTTGCCAAGGCAAATGACCTGCTGATAAGCGATATGCAGGCGGCAAAGTCAGTTGCGGCGGCAGTGCTTGACGGAGAGACAGTCGGCTTCGTCAGCGACTACGAATATATGGGGATGCCGGATGATCTGACACCGGGTACAGGAGCCCGCACAGGCATCTATGTCGGCTGCGACAACAGGCTGCCGTTCCCGGAAACTCTGAAGCTCATCCCAAGAAATATCGTTCTCGGCATAGGGTGCAGGAGAGGTGCAGACTGTGAGAGCATAGAGATCGCCGTCAGAGCAGCACTTGCATCGGCGAGGATACCTTTTGACAGGGTGGAGCGCATCGCTACCATCGACCTTAAAGCAGATGAAAGAGGTCTGATTGCATTTTGCAGGAAGCACGGCCTTGGAGTGACGTTCTGCACACCGCAGGAGCTTATGGAGACCGAGGGCGATTTCACACGCTCGCATTTTGTAAGGACTGTTACGGGTGCGGATAACGTGTGTGAGAGAAGTGCGGTCAGATGCAGCGGAGGAAAGCTTATCATACGCAAGACAGCACATGACGGCGTGACAGTTGCAGCAGCGGAAAGACCGGTGGTGCTCGACTTTGAAAAGGTGGTGCTGTAATGCTTTACATCGTAGGCACGGGCGCAGGCAGCCGTGAGGGAATGACTATTGCAGCTGAGAGAGCACTGCTCGACAGCGAGCTGATAGTCGGTTATACCAAGTATACCGAGCTGCTTAAAGATATATTCCCGGAAAAGGAATATGCATCGACCGGTATGCGTCAGGAGAAGGAGCGTGTGGAGCTTGCTCTGCGTGAATCACAGAATCGTACAGTCGCACTGGTGTGCAGCGGCGATCCTCAGCTTTACGGTATGGCGGGGCTTGCCTATGAGCTTGCGGAAAGCTGTCCGGGAACCGTGATAGAGGTGGTACCGGGAGTTACGGCGGCATTCAGCGGCGGCGCTGTGCTTGGCTCGCCCCTGACACATGATTTCGCAGTGATAAGCCTTTCAGACCTCCTGACGCCTGCGGAGAAGATACGCAGACGCCTTGAATGTGCGGCGGAGTGCGATATGGTGATAGTCCTCTATAATCCGTCGTCTAAGAGCCGTGCGGACTATCTGCAGAAGGCTTGCGACATCGTGCTGAAACACCGCTCCGGAGAAACGGTCTGCGGCTATGTAAGGAACATAGGGCGTGAAGGTCAGGAAAGCCGTATCCTAACGCTTTCGGAGCTTCGTGATACGGCGGTGGATATGTTCACAACGGTATATATCGGCAATTCCGAGACCAGGGTAATAGCCGGGAAAATGGTGACTCCGAGGGGCTACAGGAATGTATAGGCTTCTTATCTTCGGCGGCACTACGGAGGGCAGGCTGCTTGCGGAATACTGCGGCAGAGAAGGCATAAGCGCTGATGTTTCCGTAGCTACGGATTACGGTGCTTCACTCGTGCCGGAGGGAGTCAGAGTGATTTGCGGAAGGCTTGATGCAGAGCAGATGAAGGCACTCATCGGCGGCAGGTATTCTGCTGTCGTTGACGCAACTCATCCCTATGCCGTTGAGGCCACTGAGAACATACGCCGTGCCTGTACTGAGACCGGAACGGAGTATCTGCGGCTCATAAGAAAAAGCTCGGAGGTATGCGGAAGGACGGTACAGAACATGGAGGAGCTGACGGAGCTGCTCAATGCCGGGGATGATATTATACTCAGTACTCTCGGGAGCAAGTCACTTCCGGAACTCACAAAGGTGCGGAATTACCGGGAGCGTATCTGGGTGAGGGTGCTGCCGTCTGAGAAAATACTTGAGCAGTGCCGTGAGCTTGGCTATGACGAGGCAAAAGTGATAATGGAAAAAGGACCGTTCAGCGCAGAACAGAACGCCCGGCACCTGCGGAAAAGCGGTGCGGGGATACTGCTTACAAAGGAGAGCGGAGCAACAGGCGGTTATCCGGAAAAAGCCGAAGCTGCACAGGTATGCGGCGCTGAGATTGTTACTCTCATTCGTCCGGCAGAACAGGGATACAGCTTTGAAGAGATAATCAAGATCATTGAAAAGGAAATGAAGCAATGAAGGTATACATAGTCGGCACAGGTATGGACGGCGCTGAAACACTCACAAGAGAGGCTGAAAAAGCCATTACAGAAGCAGGTCTGCTCATCGGCGCAGAGCGCGTTGTGAAGCCTTTTGCACAGTCCGGCAAGGAGCTTTTTGTCAGCTACAGGCCGTCTGATATTGCAGATAAGCTCGGCAGTGCCGGATATGATACAGCAGCGGTGCTGATGTCGGGAGACAGCGGATTTTTCAGCGGCACAAGGAAACTGCTGCCCCTCCTTGACGGTCACGATGTGCAGGTTGTAGCCGGCATTTCCTCGGTGTCATATTTTTGCAGCAAGGCAGGAATTCCATATGAAAATATGAAGTTCATTACACTTCACGGCAGGACTTCAAGTGTTGCGCTTAATGTGAAAATGAACGGGCACTGCTTCTTCCTCCTCGGCGGGGATATGTCTTCGCCTGACGTTTGCAGGCGGCTCTGTGAATACGGTATGCCGGATGTAAAAGTTCATATCGGTTCAGACCTCGGCTATCCGGAAGAATGTATCATAAGCGGCACTGCATCGGAGCTTGCGGAAAAAGATACCGGAAAGCTGTCCGTCATGCTCACGGAGAATGATGACTTCCTGAGATATATCCCATCGGCGATACCGGATGACAGCTTTACACGGAGCAGTGTTCCAATGACGAAAGCGGAGGTAAGGTGCGTTGCCGTTTCAAAGCTCGGGATATGCCGCGATTCCGTGGTATGGGATATCGGCAGCGGCACGGGTTCGGTATCTGTGGAAGCCGCTTTCCGCTGCCCGGAAGGAAAAGTGCTTGCATTCGACAAGAAGCCGGATGCGGTAAGACTGACTGAAGAGAATGCACGGCTTTTCGGCTGCGATAATATAACCGTCACAGAGGGAAGCTGCCCGGAGGTTCTCTCTGATGCAGAGACACCGGACTGTGTGTTCATCGGCGGCACATCAGGAAATATGGCAGGCATCCTTGCAGAAGTATGCAAAAAGAATCCGCGGGCTCAGATCGTTGTGACCGCAGTATCACTTGAAACAGTTCATGATGCAATGAATTGCTTTTCTGAGCACGGCACTGAACCGGAGATCGTACAGATAGGTATAACAAGGGCGGAAAAGATGCTCGGTCATACCATGATGCGGGCGCAGAACCCTGTATTCATCATCAGCGGGAGGCTCTCATGAAACGTTTTATCATTGCCGGTACCAGGAGCGGCTGCGGGAAGACGACAGTAACCTGTGCAGTCCTCTCGGCACTTAAAAAGAGGGGGCTTTCTCCGGCGGCATTCAAATGCGGTCCGGACTACATAGACCCGATGTTCCACAGAAAGGCTATAGGCGTGAGCTCGCATAATCTTGACAGCTTTTTCTGCGGCAGGGATATGCTCCTTTATCTTCTGGACGAAAAGGTTGGCGGACATGATGTATCTGTTATTGAGGGCGTTATGGGCTTCTATGACGGGGCGGAGGGCAGCGCATGGTCGGTCTCGGAGCTTACTCAGACGCCTGCTGTAATAGTGATCGACTGCCGTGGCATGAGCGATTCCATCGGAGCGGTAATGAAAGGTTTTCTCAGCTACCGCAGTAACCGTATAGCCGGATTCATATTCAGCCGCCTGCCGGAGAAGCTGATACCGCTTGCACAGAGGCTGTGCAGTGAGCTTGGAACGGAGTATTTCGGCTGCCTGCCTAAGTGTGATATAACGATAGAGAGCCGTCACCTCGGACTTGTAACGGCAGACGAGATAGATGACATACAGGAGAAGCTTTCCCGTCTCGGAGAGCTTGCAGAGAAGTATATCCGCATCGACAGGCTTCTTGAGCTTGGCGATGTGCCTCTCCCGGAGTATACCGCGCCGGAGATATCCGGCTTTGAATCTGCCCCGGTGATAGCCGTTGCCCGTGACAGAGCCTTCTGCTTCATCTATCAGGAGAACATAGAGCTTCTTGAAAAGACGGGCTGTACGATAAGGTATTTCTCACCTCTTGAAGAAAAGGAAGTACCGGAGGCTGACGGTCTTATACTCTGCGGCGGATATCCTGAGCTGTATGCGGAAAGGCTTTCTGCCAACAGGTCTATGCTCGACAGTGTGAAGAAGTGTATATCTGGCGGTATGCCGACAATTGCGGAGTGCGGCGGGTTTATGTATCTGCATGACACGCTTGTATCCAAGGACGGTACGGAGTACCATATGGCCGGCGTGATAAGCGGAAAGGCATTCCCGACTGACAGGCTGCAGCGCTTCGGATATATCACCATGACTGCCGGTGAGGACAATCTCCTGTGCAGCGCCGGGGAGAAAATAAAAGCGCATGAGTTTCACTACTGGGACAGCACCTCCTGCGGTGACGGATTCTCGGCGGAGAAGACAGACGGCAGACACTGGGAATGCGCTCATGTGAGCGATACTCTCTATGCAGGCTTTCCGCATATCAGCTTCTGCTCGGATATCCGTATCGCTGAGCGTTTCGTAAAAAAGTGTATGGAGCACAGGGAAAATGGACAGGATAAAACAGATAGTACCGGCTGATAGGGCAGCATACAAAGCAGCAAAGGAGCGCTGGGACAGTATTGCCAAGCCTCTCGGCAGCTTCGGCCTGCTGGAAGAGATGATACAGCGCATCGCCGCCGTACAGGGTACGCCTGATGTAGATATATCGAAGCGCACTGCCGTTATCATGTGCGGGGATCATGGTGTTGTCTGTGAGGGTGTGACGCAGTGCGGACAGGAGGTCACGGCGCAGTGTGCCGCTGCCATAGCGGAGGGACGTTCCAACATAAACGCTGTTGCTGCCGCTTACGGTATCGACGTAATGGCGGTAGATGTGGGGATCGCAGAAGATGTGGAATGCAGCAGTCTCATAAAGAGGAAGGTTGTCCGCGGCACAAGGAATATCGCAGAGGGCAGCGCTATGACTGCGGCTGAAACAGAGGCTGCGATAGTGACCGGAATGGATATTGCCGGAGAGCTTGCAGGGAACGGTGCAAAGCTTATAATTACCGGAGAAATGGGAATCGGCAATACCACTCCCACTGCTGCTCTTGCCTCAGTACTGCTTGGACTCCCGCCGGAAAAGGTAACAGGCAGAGGGGCAGGGCTTTCGTCGGAGGGCTTGCAGAAAAAGGTCAGTGTTGTAAGACGTGCGACAGAGGTGAACCAGCCTTCACCGGACAGGCCGCTTGAGCTGCTTCAGAAGCTCGGAGGTGCGGAGATCGCCGCAATGACGGGGCTTTTCCTCGGCGGGGCATACTATCATGTCCCCGTTATAATCGACGGCGTGATATCGGCGGCAGCTGCGGCAGTTGCCTGCAAGATACAGCCGCTTTGCAGCGAATATATGCTTGCCTCGCACTGCTCCTGCGAGCCGGCAGGCGAGGGGCTTCTCGGGTACATCGGTCTCAGAGCGCCCATCAATGCAGGTCTCCGGCTCGGCGAGGGTACGGGCGGAGCTCTGCTGATACCGCTTCTTGAAGGGGCTCTCTCGCTCTACAACAACGCACACAGATTTGAAGATACAGCTATAGAAAGGTATGTGGAACTGAAATGACGACACTTGTGACAGGCGGCTCAAAGTGCGGAAAATCCAGTCTTGCCGAAAGGATACTCGACAGCTTCGGCGGCAGGAAGATATACATCGCTACCATGCAGCCCTTCGGCGAGGATGCCTTTGAAGCCATTGAACGCCACCGGAAGATGCGTGCCGGCAAGGGCTTTGAGACAGTGGAGAGATATACCGGTATCGGCGGTACTGAGCTGCCTGAGGACTGCGGTGTACTGCTGGAATGTATGGGCAATCTCTGTGCGAATGAGATGTTCTCCGGCGATGGTACAGGCTTCTCCGTCAGCGGTATAGTTGACGGCATACGCACACTTGCTGAAAAGTCGGGAGAGCTTGTCATAGTAACGAATCAGGTGGGGAGCGACGGCATTGCCTATCCGGAAGGCACTGGGGATTACATACAGGCTCTCGGGGAGATAAATGCCGGTATAGCTGCATTTGCTGACAACGTGATAGAATGCGTGTACGGTATACCCGTTGTACTGAAGGGGGAACTGCCATGCTGAAATCGCTCTGTTCTGCCTTTCTTATGTATTCCCGCATCCCTGTCCCGAGGGTGGAGTGGAAGGAGGAAAACCGGCGGTATGCGCTGGGGTTCTTCCCGCTCGTCGGTGCTGTGACCGGCGGTCTTCTTATGCTGTGGAGGCTTTTCTGCGACCGCATCGGCATCGGACAGCTGCTCTTTGCTGCGGGTGCGGTATTACTCTCCGTGCTTGTTACAGGAGGCATACACCTTGACGGCTTCTGCGATGTCACGGACGCAAGAGCAACCTATGCCGACAGGGAGAAACGCCTTGAGATAATGTCAGATCCGCATATAGGCTCATTTGCAGTGATAAGAGTATGTCTCTGCCTTATAGTACAGACTGCGCTGTTTTCTGAGGTCACAGAGCTGAGGACAGCCGGAGTCATAGCCTGCGGATATGTTCTCTCCCGTGCACTCAGCGGTCTTACTGCCGTGACCTTCCGCTCGGCGAAGTCCTCCGGCACACTGCAGAGCTTCGTGAAGCCTGCCCACAGGAACATCACTGTTGCTATGGAGGTATTCTTCATCATCGTATCTGCTGCGGTATCTGTAGTGCTATCTCCGGCAGTCGGAGCTGTATCTGTTCTGGCAGCGGCGGCAGTGCTCGGATATCACAGGTATGCTTCATACCGTGATTTCGGCGGAATAACGGGAGATCTCTGCGGCTGGTTCACTGTGGTATGTGAGACAGCGGTACTTGCAGCGGCAGTAATTGCGGAAAGGATAACATCACTATGATCATGGTAACAGGCGGGGCATATCAGGGCAAGACGGCATTCGTCACGGAAAGACTCGGTATAGCCCCTGAGGATATCGCAGACGGCAGGATATGTACGCCGGAGGAGGCTGTTTCTGCCCGTTGTATCAGTTCCTTCCATGAACTTGTAAAGCGTCTCGGTGAGGAGTGTATCCCCTTTACGGAAGAGCTGTGCAGGAGAAATAAGCGTGCAGTCATCATCATAGATGAGATCGGCTGCGGTATAGTTCCGCTGGAAAAGAGCGAGAGGGTATGGCGTGAGAACGTGGGAAGATGCGGCTGTATCATCGCTGCCCGCTCTGATTCTGTTATCAGGCTCGTCTGCGGCATCCCCTCTGCCATAAAGGGTGAGATGCCATGAGGACAGTATTCATCAGGCACGGACTTACTGCCGGAAACCTCGAAAAGCGCTACATCGGCAGGACTGACGAACCTCTGTGCAACGAGGGCGAAACAGCCCTCCGTGAGCTCACACCGGAGCCCTGTGATGTGCTTGTATGCAGCCCGATGAAGCGCTGTATACAGACGGCAGAGAGGATTTATCCAGCACAGACTATCACTCTCTGCGATGACCTCAGAGAGTGTGATTTCGGCGACTTTGAAGGTAAAAACTACAAGGAGCTTTCCGACAATCCTGACTATCAGAGGTGGGTTGACAGCGGCGGCGGAATGCAATTTCCAAACGGTGAAAGTCCGGCGGATTTCAGACAGAGATGTGCAGCGGCATTTGAAATGATCGTCAGAAAATACGCCGCTTCAGGCTCGATTGCGTTTGTCGTTCACGGCGGAACAATAATGTCTGTACTCGAAAAATACGCCGTTCCGCACGGCGATTACTACAGCTGGCACTGTGAGAACGGTCACGGGTATATATGCCTGTGGGACGGCACGTCGCTCAGCGTAAAGGAGAAGATATGAAACAGCTTTTGCCGGCTCTTCCGGTCGTACTGGCCTTTCTGCTCGATTCGCTGGTCGGTGATCCCTATAATATCCCGCATCCGGTAAGACTTATCGGCAGGCTTATCAGCAGACTTGAAAAGTATGTCCGCAGCCGTATGAAGAATCTGCGTCTCGGCGGGGTACTGCTTGCCGTTACCGTGATACTGCTCTCCTTTACTGCTCCCCTGCTTGTCCTCAGGATATGCTACAGGATACATACCGTTCTCGGGATCGCTGCTGAGACTGTTCTCTGCTGCTATATGCTTGCGGCGAGGTGTCTGTGCAGCGAGAGCATGAAGGTATGCCGTGCTGCGGAGTCGGGCGATACCGAGGCGGCAAGAAGAGCTGTCTCGATGATAGTCGGCCGTGATACGGCTGTGCTTGACCGTGACGGGATAATACGTGCGGCGGTGGAAACAGTTGCGGAGAATACCTCTGACGGCGTGACTGCTCCGCTCTTCTTCATGGGACTCGGAGGAGCTACGGGCGCATTTCTCTACAAAGCGGTCAACACGATGGATTCGATGATCGGCTACCGTAACGAGGAATACGCCGATATAGGCCGGTTTGCGGCAAAACTCGACGACGTTCTCAACTACATTCCCTCACGCCTTACAGCGCTCCTTATGGCGGCTTCTGCGCCGTTGTTCCGCCTTGACGGAAGAAATGCGCTTCGTATCTGGAAGCGTGACAGGCGAAATCATGCAAGCCCGAACTCGGCGCAGACTGAATCTGCCTGTGCGGGAGCTCTTCACCTTCGTCTTGCGGGAGATGCATGGTACTTCGGTGAGCTCCACAAAAAGCCCTATATAGGCGACGACGACAGGAGCATCGAGCCGGAGGACATACGCCGTGCGAACAGGCTCCTGTACGGCGCATCAGTGCTGATGCTCGTGATATCAGCGGCTCTGAGATGTATTATCGCAGGAGGTATGACATGATACAGCTTCACGGCGGGAACACCGGACGTTTTCCCGGTGTGACCGATTTCTCGGCTAATATCAATCCACTTGGTATGCCGGATAGCGTCAGGGCTGCTTTGAGCGGCAGTATTGACGGTGCTGAACAATACCCTGACCCTTACTGTACTGAGCTGCGGCAGAGGTTGGCAGAGCATGAGAAGATATCACCGGACAACATAGTCTGCGGAAACGGTGCTGCCGACCTTATCTATCGCATCGTCCATGCCTTCCGTCCTCAGAAAGCCGTAGTATGTGCTCCGTCATTCGGGGAATACACCCGTGCGCTCAATGAAGCTGATTGCAGCATTGCAGAGCATCTGCTGACGGAGGAAAACGGCTTTGTACTTACAGACAGCATACTTGACGAGCTTGACGGTTCTGTCGATATCTGCTTTCTATGCACTCCGAACAACCCGACGGGGCTTCTCATTGAGCCGGAGCTGCTTGAACGCACAGCCCGAAGATGTGAAGAGAACGGGATACTGCTTGTGTGTGACGAGTGCTTTATGGGATTTGTAAGGGACGGGGATAAATACAGTCTCCGGCGGTTTATCAGCGGTAACTGCATAATCCTCAAGGCCTTTACAAAGCTCTATGCCATGCCGGGGCTGCGGCTCGGATATACGGTCTGCGGCAGTGCTGAAACTGCTCAGAGGATAGCCGGGAGCGGACAGTTCTGGAGCGTATCTTCAATTGCTCAGGCAGCCGGTACAGCTGCACTCGGAGAAAAGGACTATACAGAACGGACAGTGAATTACGTGACTGCTGAACGTGAATATCTTATCTCATCGATGCGGGATATGGGGATAAGAGTATATGGCAGCGAGGCGGATTTCATCTTCTTCCGCAGTCTTCCCGGGCTCTGTGAAAAAATGCTATCCGAGGGCATACTTATCCGTGACTGCCAGAGCTTTCACGGACTTGAAGAGGGCTTTTACCGTATCGCTGTGAGAGGGTACGAAGATAACACACGGCTTATAACAGCGCTGAGGAGGTGTATCAATGGCTAAGTGCATAATGCTGCAGGGGACCATGTCCGATGTCGGCAAGAGCGTGCTGACAGCGGCCCTCTGCCGGATATTCCGTCAGGACGGCTATACCGCTGCTCCGTTCAAGTCCCAGAATATGGCGCTCAATTCCTTTGTCACCCGTGACGGGCTCGAGATAGGAAGGGCGCAGGCATTACAGGCTGAGGCGGCAGGTATAGAGCCCTCCGCGCTGATGAATCCGGTACTGCTGAAACCGACGACTGACATCGGCTCGCAGGTCATAGTGAACGGCAAAGTGCGTGGAAATATGAAGGCGGCGGATTACTTCCGGCACAAGAAGGAGCTTATACCGGATATCATGTCGGCATACGGTACTCTTGCCTCGCAGCACGACATCATCGTGATAGAAGGTGCGGGAAGTCCCGTGGAGCTGAATCTCAAAGCCGACGATATCGTGAATATGGGGCTTGCAAAGCTTGTAAGAGCGCCCGTCCTGCTTGTCGGTGATATCGACAGGGGCGGAGTGTTCGCACAGCTCATCGGTACGCTCGCTCTGCTTGAGGAAAGCGAACGGGAGCTTGTAAAGGGGCTTGTTGTGAACAAGTTCCGCGGCGATATAGGACTGTTCCGCGACGGTATAGATATACTTGAGGAGCGTTCCGGCAAGAGAGTTGCAGGAGTAGTGCCGTATCTCAGCTGTGACCTTGAGGACGAGGACAGTCTTTCAACCAGACTGACAAGGCGTGAGATGAGCGGCATCATAGACATAGCCGTGATACGCCTGCCGAAGATATCCAACTTCACAGACCTTGACGTATTCGGACAGTATGACGGAGTATCGGTGCGCTATGTATCCAATGCATCAGAGCTCGGCACGCCGGATTTGATCATCCTTCCCGGCACAAAGAGCACCATAGCGGATATGGCGTGGCTCAGGGAGAGCGGTCTTGCTGAGGCGGTGAGAGAGCGCTGCGGCGAGGGTATACCGGTATTCGGGATATGCGGCGGCTATCAGCTCATGGGAAGGACCATATCCGACCCTGACGGCAGCGAATGCGGCGGCAGTGTCAGCGGACTCGGTCTGCTTGTCAGTACAACGGTGTTCAGCAAGGAGAAACGGCAGACTCAGGTAAGCGGCCGATTCTGCGATATACACGGCTTTTTCTCCTGCCTCTCCGGAGCTGTGTTTGAGGGCTATGAGATACACATGGGCGTCACGGCGGACAGCGGCGAACCGCTCACCGACTGCGGAGGCAGCTTCTCCGGCAATGCGGCAGGCTGCTACGTACACGGCATATTCGATACCGCCGAGGTATCAGGCAGGCTTGTAAGAGCGCTTTACAGGCGCAGGGGTATGGAATACAACGGAAGAGTCTGCGGGCGGAGGGAGTACCGTGAGGAGCAGCTTGACATACTCGCGGACAGCGTGCGAAAGGCGCTTGACACGGAGTATATCTACAAGATCATTGAGGAGGGCGTATGAAGCTGGAATATGTGCTGCCCGCCGATATTGAGCGGCGCAGTTTTGAAATAATAGAGAGCGAGCTCGAAAGGGAGATACCGGAGGAGATAAAGCCCGTAGTCATGCGTGCGATACATACAACTGCCGATTTCGACTATGCGGAGAATCTTTACTTCTCGGAGAATGTCATTGATACCGCTCTCTCGGTGCTTGACAGGGGCGCACTGATAGTCACAGATACCAATATGGCAAAGGCAGGCATCAACAAGGCCGCACTTGCCCGTCACGGCTGTGAGTGTGAGTGCTTCATGGCGGATAAGGATATCGCAGAGACGGCAAGGCTGAACGGCACAACAAGAGCGGCGGCATCCGTTGACAAGGCCGCCGGACTCGGACGGCCCGTGGTGTACGCCGTCGGAAACGCCCCGACTGCACTGGTAAGGCTCAGCGAGCATATCAAGGCCGGCACCTTCGTACCGGAGCTCATAATAGGCGCTCCTGTAGGATTCGTGAACGTTGTGCAGTCAAAGGAAATGATAATAGAGACCGGTATCCCGTGTATAGTTGCAAGGGGCAGAAAGGGAGGAAGCAATGTGGCGGCGGCGATATGCAACGCCCTGCTGTATATGCTTGACGCCAAAAAAGGCCTGAAAAAGTGAAGACGATTCGTTGTATACGTACAAAATCTGCGTAATACTTGCATTTGCAGAGCAAGTCTGCTATAATGTTTATTGTTGAAAATTTAAAAAGGCAAACGGTGCTTTCCGACGGTATACCGTGCGGAAAGGTAAAAGGGAAGCAGGTGAAGTTCCTGCACGAACCCGTCACTGTAATTGCGGAGCGGTATGCGAATATAGTCACTGAGCGATCGGGAAGGCTGTATACCGTGCTGAGGCATAAGTCAGGAAACCTGCCGTTTGTTGGTACATGGCCGCAAGGCCAGGGTCACGAGGTTTTGATCGTACTGTTATGCGGACTCCCGGGGGAGTCTGTCTGCGTGCCTTCTGCCTGTTCAGAGGGCTTTTTTCGTTATGCGGTCAGGCCTTTCACAGAAAGGAAGATCATTATGAAAAAGACACTTGCACTCATCATCAGTCTTGCCTGCCTGACAGCAGCTGCTACATCCTGCGGTGCTGCCGGCACAACATCCGATACAGCTCCCACAGAGCCCGCTTCAGAGACTGCAACTGAGGAGGCTACGGAAGAGGCAACTGAGGAGGAGACAGAAGCACCTACTGAGGAAGAGACAGAAGCTCCCACAGAGGAGGAGACAGAGGCAGAAGAAGAGGAAGACGAGGAGAACTACGATACAGGCGATGCTTCCCTTGACAATATCCGCAACGAGGACAATATCGGCGACAACGAGCTGCTCGTTCTCAGCTTCGGTACAAGCTACAATGACAGCCGCCGTTTCACTATCGGTGCTATCGAGAGTGCTCTCGAGAAGGCATTCCCTGAGTATGCAGTGCGCCGCGGATTCACAGCAAACATCATCATCGACCATGTACAGCGCCGTGACGGAATACTCATCGATGATATCAACAAGGCACTCGAGAGAGCAGTTGACAACGGCGTAAAGAACCTTGTTATACAGCCCACACACCTTATGAACGGTATCGAGTACAACGAGATCGTTGATACAGTTGCAGAGTACTCAGATGCTTTCGAGAAGGTAGCATTCGGCGAGCCGCTTCTCACAAGCGATGATGACTTCAAGCGTGTTGAGAACGCTATCGTAAACTGGACAGCAGAGTATGACGACGGAAAGACAGCTATCTGCTTCATGGGACACGGTACAGAGGCCGATTCCAACAGCGTATACTCTAAGATGCAGGATATGCTTACAGCTGACGGCCACAAGAACTACTTCGTAGGCACAGTTGAGGCAGAGCCCTCCGTTGAGGACGTACTCGAGCTGGTTAAGAACGGCAGCTATGAAAAGGTAGTCCTCGAGCCCCTCATGGTAGTTGCAGGCGATCACGCTAACAACGATATGGCAGGCGACGATGAGGATTCATGGAAGAGCATCTTCGAGGATGCTGGCTATGAGGTAGAGTGTGTGATCAGAGGTCTCGGCGAGAACGAAGCAATCAGACAGATCTACATCGAGCACGCACAGAAGGCTGTCGATTCTATCAAGTAAGACGGAACGGTATCTGCGTTACAGGCAATATGACATTCTATCGGGCAGTTTCGGCTGCCCGATACTGATATAAAGAGGTATATTATGAAAAACAGGATCACAGCAATATCGATCATCGCAGCGCTTGCTCTTGCATCATGCAGCAGCACACCTGCACAGAGCACCGCTCCCACAGAAGCAGCAACAGAGGCAGCAACGGAAGAGATCACAGAAGCAGCGGCTGAAGAACAGACCGAGGAACCGACTGAACCAGTGACAGAAGCCGCTACAGAGGCTGCAACAGAGCATGAGACAGCACCTCAGAACGAGGTAGGATATGAGGGCATGGAAGCTGTAGAAGCTTCATCACTAAACGAGGGCGATTACCATATCTCCGTCGATTCAAGCTCCTCTATGTTCAAGATTGCCGACTGCATACTTCACGTTGCAGACGATGCTATGACTGCCGATATCATCATAGACAGCAAGTCCTACGATCTTCTCTTTATGGGTACTGAGGACGAGGCTGACAAGGCAGCCAGAGCGGACTGTATCGCCTATACCGTGAACGACAGCGGGCAGTCCGTATTCACAGTTCCCGTTGAAGCTCTCGATGCAGAGGTTCAGTGTGCTGCACTCAGTGCAAAGAAGCAGGAGTGGTACGGCAGGACACTTGTTTTCCGTGCGGATTCGCTGCCGGATGAGGCTTTCTACGAATGCAGATATACAACTGCTTCAGAGCTCGGTCTTGAGGACGGAGAGTATACCTGCGATGTCAGCCTTGAGGGCGGCTCAGGCAGGGCTTCGGTACAGTCGCCGTGCAAAGTCATAGTTAAGGACGGTTATGCTGATGCAGAGATAGTATGGAGCAGCGACAAGTACGACCTGATGATAATAGAGGGCGGAAACTACCTCCCCGAGATCATTGACGGTCATTCCGTATTCACGATAGATATTATCGGATTTGATTACAAGATGCCTGTCGGTGCAAGGACTACCGCAATGAGTGAGCCGCATACGATAGACTACAAGCTCTATTTCGATTCTGAGACATTACAGAAATGCGAGTAAGATCACTGCTCCCGCTTCTGACGGCAGCTGCGCTGATCGTCACGGGCTGCGGGAAAAGGCAGGAGACTGCCGGATATGATATCACCGGCAGCATGGAGCTTAAGTATGCGGAGCAGTTCAGCGTTGACTACTGTGCAAACGGCTGTGCTGTAGCAGCTGTCGGTGATGACAGGTATCTTATAGTGCCTGAGGGAGTTGAAGTGCCGGAGGATACTCAGGGCATGACAGTCATAAAGCAGCCGGTGGAAAATATCTACGTTGCAGCGACCTCTGCCATGGATCTGTTTGACGGTATCGGAAAGCTCGGCGATGTGACTATGACCTCGACCGCTGCAGACGGCTGGAGCCTTCCTGCGATACATGATGCGGTCTCTTCGGGAAGTATCGAGTTCATCGGCAAGTACAGCGCACCGGACTATGAAACGCTCGTGAGCCGGAACTGCGGGCTCGCCGTGGAGTCCACGATGATATATCACACCCCGGAGGTAAAGGAGCAGATAGAGTCCTTCGGCATACCGGTGCTTACGGAGCGTTCAAGCTATGAGACGCATCCGCTCGGGCGCATGGAATGGATGAAGTTCTACGGCCTGCTCACCGGAGAGACAGAGCAGGCAGAAAAGCTCTTCGCTGAAAAAACGGAGGCCTTTGAGAGCCTTGAAGTACCGGATATCCCGGAGGAAGAGCGCAGGACTGCCGCATTCTTCTATATCACATCCAACGGTTATTTCAGCATACGCAAGCCGGGAGACTATGTATCAAAGATGATAGGTCTTGCTGGCGGAAGATATATCTTTACTGCCGATGACCTCAATGTGGATGACAATGCCCTTTCCACCATGAACATACAGACGGAGACCTTCTACGATATCGCACATGATGCCGATATACTTATTTACAACAGCACGGTAGACGGTGACCTTGAAAGTATAAGCCAGCTTATCGGGAAATGCAGCGTACTGGCAGATTTCAAGGCTGTAAAGAACGGCGATGTATGGTGTACGGGACAGAATATGTTCCAGCAGACAACAGGTGCAGCAGATATGATATGCGACCTCAACAGTATTTTTACGGATGATGCGGTCAGCGGTGAACTGACCTATCTGCACAGGCTTTCGTGAGGTGATTATATGACCGGAAAAAGAATCATGCGCCGGACTGTGTGCTTTGTGCTGCTTGCCGCTATCGCAGTGGTGTTCTTTGTCATGGAGCTTGTCAGCGGAAGCGCCGATATCTCTGTAAAAGATGTCTTTTCTGCACTGACAGGCAGCAGCACGGACGGTACTGCCGGAACGATAGTCAGGAGCATCCGCCTGCCCCGTGCCATTGCCGCCGCACTTCTCGGCGGAGGTCTTTCCGTATCGGGCTTTCTGCTTCAGAGCTTCTTCAACAACCCGATAGCAGGCCCCTATGTTCTCGGTATATCCTCCGGCGCAAAGCTGACCGTAGCTCTTGCCATGATGCTGACGATGCAGAACGGTATACTTCTCAGCTCCGCAGGTATGGTAGGAGCGGCTTTTGCAGGCTCTCTGCTTTCCATGGGTGCGATACTGCTTCTCTCGGGAAAGGTGAAGAATATGGCGCAGCTCATCATTGCCGGAGTCATGATAGGATATATCTGCTCCGCTGTCACTGAGCTTGCAGTCACCTTTGCGGACGATGCCAATATAGTGAATCTCCATAACTGGTCAATGGGCAGCTTTTCCGGAATCGATATGGAAAACGTCAGAGTCATTGCAGTCATAGTAATTGCAGCTGTTGCAGCAGCCTTCATGCTTTCAAAGCCGATGAGCGCATATCAGCTCGGAGAAAACTACGCAAAGAATATGGGTGTGAACCTGAGGCTGTTCAGACTTGCGCTGATACTCCTTTCAAGTATTCTTTCCGCCTGTGTAACAGCATTTGCCGGACCTGTCTCATTCGTGGGCATAGCTGTTCCTCATCTTGTGAAGAACCTGTTCGGTACAGCAAAGCCCATCGTGGTGATACCTGCCGCCTTTATAGGTGGTGCAGGATTCTGTCTTGTCTGTGATCTTATCGCACGTATGCTCTTTGCTCCCGCTGAGATCAGCATAAGTACGGTCACAGCCGTATTCGGCGCACCTGTTGTTATAGCAGCGATGCTCAGCCGCCGTGAACAGAAAGGAAGTGTCTGAATGAGCGATGCTGTATTAACTGCCAGAGCTTTGTCGGCAAGCTACGGCAAAAAGGTCGTTGTCAGCGGACTTGATATCGAAGTATGCTCCGGTGAGATACTTACTCTCATAGGCCCCAACGGCGCAGGCAAGTCTACGGTGCTGAAAACCATAGCATCACAGCTGCCGGTCATCGAAGGAAAGGTATTTATAGGCGGCAAAGATATCTCGGATATGAGCAGTCACGAAATCGCAAAGGTGCTTTCAGTATGTCTTACAGACAGGATAACGGCAGAGAAAATGACCTGTGAGGACGTTGTTTCTACAGGACGTTATCCGTATACTGGAAGGCTCGGAATACTGTCCGCTGAGGACAGAGGAATAGTGCATGAGGCTATGGAACTCACCGGAGTATCAGCTCTTGCGGACAGGGATATCCGGTTCATAAGCGACGGTCAGCGTCAGACAGTCATGCTTGCCCGTGCCATAGCACAGCAGCCTCAGGTGCTGATACTTGATGAACCGACTTCGTTTCTTGATATAAACAACAAGCTTCGGCTGCTCAGCATACTCAAAGAACTTGCAAGGAACAGAGGGATAGCAGTTATACAGACACTGCATGAACTCGACCTTGCACAGCGTTTCTCTGACAGGATACTCTGCATCAGGGACGGCAGGGCTGATATGACCGGCACTCCCGAGGAGGTATTCTCCGGAGATAATATAAGCCGTCTCTACGGTATGGACTGCGGTACATTCGTGCCCCTGTTCGGAACTGCGGAAGCTCCGGCAGTACAGGGAACACCAAAGGTCTTCGTAATTGGCGGTGGCGGCAGCGGAATACCGGTATACCGCCGCCTGCAGCGTCAGGGAATACCGTTCGCAGCCGGAGTTATACATGAAAATGATATCGAATTTCCGGTAGCACAGAGCCTTGCGGCAGTAACAGTAACTGAGAAAGCCTTTGAACCGATAAGTGATGAAAGCGTGCAGAAGGCACTTGCAATAATGGAGAAGTGCGACGAGGTGATATGCTGCCCCGACAGCTTCGGTACTATGAATGGCGGGAACAGAAGGCTTCTGGGTGAGGCGGAGAAGACTGAGAAGCTGAAAAGGGAACAGGATAAAGAAATTTGAAAAAAGTCTTGCTTGAAAGAAGTGATTAGCATCCAATTATTCAGAGCCGGTCATACGGATATGCTTCGTATGACCGGCTCTGTTTTCGTCTGTTCGGAACAGCATACAAAAAGCGCCCGGACCTGATGAAAGTCCGGGCGTAAAACTGACGAGGTACATATTATCTTAGGAGTATTCAATGATCAGTATGCTGTTTCAACATCGTCCTGATCTCCACATCCGCTCTGTACAAATGAGCACTGAGCGGAAAATATGCTGTATGGAATCCTTACCTGTTACCATTTGTACAGCTCCTTTCCTTTAGTATGTCTATATTATACACCGTGAAGCTGTATTTGTCCAATCCCTGTATTCGATATGCAGTTATAGAAGCAGGCTATGATGACATCAGGCTGAAAAGATTTAAAAGTTTTCTTGAAATAACTCTTTTAATTTATCACAGTTTATGTTATAATGTTTCTATAGCATATTCTGCCTGTCTTTATTTCCCGGCAGGCAGAGTAAATATGAATGATGATCCCTTTCCGGGTTCGCTCTCGGCCCATATCCTTCCTCCGTGCGATTCGATGATGAATTTGCATATGAACAGGCCAAGTCCCGTACCGGTCTCGGAGTGCTTTCCCTTGTAGTAGCGCTCCCAGATATGCGGCATATCCTCCTCGGAGATACCGCTGCCGGTATCCTTTACGGTGACACGGACAGATCCCTCTTCCTGTTCAGCCTTGATCAGTATCGTACCGTTGTGGGTATGCTTGAGAGCGTTCGATACCAGATTTACCAGCACACGCTGCAAACGGGAGGCGTCTGCACTGACCTCTGGCAGGTCAAGAGGTATGCGTATCGCAAGGCGGTTATTGTTCTTGTTGAGAACGGCGAAGTAGGTCTCCACGACCTTTCGCACAAGGCTGTCGATATCACACGGAGCGAGCTCGAGCACCATTCTTCCCTCTTCGATACGTGTTGCATCGAGTATCTGTGTTACCATGAGCGCCATGCGGTTTGCTTCTGAGGATATACGCCTCAGCTTCTCCTGTATCACAGAAGTCTCTGCCCCTTTGACGAGCTCAAGCTCTGCATTCTGAGCATAGCCTGACATTGCGGCAAGAGGTGTTTTGAGCTCATGTGAAGCATCGGACAGGAATGCTGTCTTCATCTTGTCAGCCTTTTCGAGCGCTTCCTTCTCCTGCTTTGCTCTCAGCTGTTCAAGCTCAATCGGATCGGCAATGAACTCTGAAAGCTTGCGGGTATATATCAGGCACAGCAGGAGTATCAGAAGTGCGGCCGAACCTATGACTATCAGGGCTCTGCGGAATATTGCGGCATTCGTTTCATTTGCAGAATCCGTATGCTCGGATACCATTTCTTCAGCGGCACGGAGCAGCTGCTCCTTGTTGTTCCAGCGCAGGATAACGCCTACCCTGAGAGGATCCCCTAATCCGTATGCCGGAGCGTTGAAGGCTATTGAGACGAGACCTTCATCTGTTTCGATGTAGGAATCGCCTGATTCGTTATTCTTTACCCACGATACGCCGTCGGGGTCATTATATACAGCTTCGCTCTGCCTTCTCTCGTCAGAGTATATCTCATTCAGCATGGCTTCGATCTCTTCTTTGCTTTGCTCTTCTGAGGAATAGCTGTAGTCGCCGGACAGCATGAACAGGGTGCATTCTGTTTCGTAGTCAGCGATCTCTCCGGCCTGATGAAAGGAACCGACTGCAGTTTTGCAGGCCTCAGAGAAAATGCTCTGCGAATCCGGATCAAACATGAAAGGGCTGTCGAGTGATAATGAACAGAGATGTCTTGCATAGATGATCGTCTGTGAATGCATTTTCAGTTTCTTCTCCTCGATGTTAAGACGCACCATCTCATCCGAGAATCCTGAAAGAGTCTTTTCCTCCTGCTTCTGTATATTATTTGTAAGCAGCAGGAAAACGCTTCCCATGCACATCAGCAGTGCGACCATTGAAAACAGTATCATTAGAAACAGTTTCCGGCGCAGCGGAGTTGATTTTTTCTTTTGCATATAATACCCCCTTTATAGGTATGGGTGCAGCGAATTGTTATGAAAGTCCTGTTACAGCGGGCAAATCTCTGATCTGCTTATATGTAAGGAATATATAATCATAATTTTCGTACTATAGACATTATAACATATTTTTATCTGTAATGGAACAGGATTACAGAATTGTAATCACAGGAGGTCGAATATGCCACATATTTTATTAGTTGAAGACGATTCAGATATCATGCGTATCAACAGCAACTTCCTTGAAAACGAAGGATATGACGTGCATTGTGCAGATTCTGTCCAGACAGCATCGTTCATGATCGAAGAATTCGTTCCGGATCTTGTCCTGCTCGATGTAATGCTCCCCGACGGAGACGGCATGGATTTCTGCAAGATACTCCGTCAGAAAACTCAGGCATCTGTGATATTCCTGACTGCCTGTGACGAGAATGACAGCGTGATAATGGGATTCCGCAGCGGCGGTGATGATTATATCACAAAGCCGTATGACCTGAATGTACTGAAGGCAAGGATCGAGGCACAGCTCCGCCGGAATACGGCGAAGGCTCCGAATCATCCCCGAATAGAACTGCCGTTTCTTACGATAGATCTGTTTTCCGGTACAGCTTCGCTTGACGGAGAGGAATATTCCCTTCCGCAGCGTGAGCTGCAGATACTCTATCTTCTTGCCTCATGCATCGGCTCACGCATCAGCTATCACGAGATATACAAATCGATATACGGCTGTGATGTCGATGACAGCAAGAACACCATCAGAGTCAACATCTCACGTCTAAAAAAGCATCTCTCTATGGACGATATGAGTACATATGAGATAGCCTCGACCTCTGAGGGAGAGTACGTTCTGCGGCGTGTCATATTCTGAAGAGGCTTGGCCGGCCGGAGCAAGGAGATGAAAGTATGAAAAGATATATCTTTATGATAATGATGCTGAGTGTATTCCTGTGCCTCAGCAGCTGCGGACATGATCCTCTCCCTGAGGAGAATGACAGGACGGTAATTTCCGAAGAGACTGAAACGACTACAGAAGCACCTGAGGCTGCCGTTACTGATGCGGTAGTGACGAGAAAGCCAAAGGTGCGTGAAACGGAGACCGCCGTTACGGAGACCTCTGTACATACCGAGCCTGTGTTTGTCATGCAGCCGCTGGCGAACAAGCCTGCCCTTGCTGAGACAACGGCACCAGCCCCTGCTGAGACTACAGCAGCTGCAACTGAAACAGTGCCGTCCACAGAAGCTCCAAGAACAGAGGCAGCTCCTGTCAATGAGACTGCTGCAAATGAAACCGCAGTTGTGACGGCTGCGGTACAGGAGGGAACTGCATCAGCTGAAGCAGCATCATCGTCATATACTGCGACTTCTTATAAGACTTCTGCTGCCAAGACAACAACGGCAAAAACCACGACCGCAAAGACTACTACTGTTAAAACGACTACTGTCAGGACAACCACTGCAAGGACTACAACGACAATACCTGCAACGACGACCGAGCCGCCTGTCACAACCGAGGCTGAGGAATACGGTGAAGAAGTATTCGATTCCTGTGTTTCTTTACTTCCTGACGGCTGGTATGAGGTCAGTGTGCTTGACGTGATACCGGATTACGAGGATAATATCTTTGGATGGGGCATAGTTCTCGGCAGAACAGACAGCTTCGGGCCGTTCTGTCTGAATCTCGATCCTGAGCTCTGTGAAAGGGTAGTCACCGGCAAGGTCAACAGCTTCCGTTTTGCAGATTCAGAGCTGTATCTGACCCAGTCCGATCTTTACCGCCGTGATAACAATATCTTCTGCCGTCCGGTCGCCGTAGCAGACAGTGCCTACTTTGATGATGTGCGTGTTCCCGCAAAGAGCAGCCCCGGACCGGGAGACGAGGAAGTGGTTTATACCATTACCGAGGCAGAGGATCCGATCGCAAGGAATATAGATGATCTGTACTATGATGTCAGCATCGAAGGATGGTTCACAGCATCCGTGGTGAAGACGTATAACGGCGATGAGGGAATCGGATACGGAGCAATAATGAGGCTTTTCCAGGATGTGCCTTACTATTACAGCCTGCCGGAGGATATATGCTCGCAGATAGAGGCAGGAGGGCTTTATGCATTCCATATCCCGAAGCAGAGGATCAGGACAGGCCTTGACAACCTCTTTATGTATGAGGCGGGGGACATAAACGTTCTTGCCTTAATCGAGAATCAACCCCTGATAGACGCCGTGAGAGAACCAAAGGCTATCGAGATCGGCGACGGGTGCTGGAACGTTAAATACACCAGATGATACAGTAAACAGCGGGGCGCACATTGTGCGCCCTTCATTTTTACATTATGCAATTACAATTCTGTAATTATCCCCAAATTGTTTATCCGGTGTGCTATAATGACATTGTCAGTTAAGGACGTACACGATACAGCTTACAAGTAAAAAGGAGAATGATTATGAAAAAGCAGTTTATCTTTATCGCAGCATTCGCTATGATCGCATCAATGACATCATGCGGAACAAGTATTATAGACACCGCTTCCGAGGCAGCTCAGACAGCAACATCGGCAGTGACAGAAGCATCGGCTGCAGCAGAAGCGACGGCAGCAGCTCAGACAACAGAAGCCGCTCCTGCAGAAACCGCTCAGGCAGCAACCGCAGCAGACAATGCAGCACCGGCACAGGAAAAGCCTTCAGAGCCTGATCTTACTGCACAGTATCTGTTCGGGGGATTTGTTGCAACAGAGAGCGGTGATCTCAACCTCCGCATCACACCGGATACAAATTCGGATATAGTTGCAAAGATCCCGAAAGGCACACAGATCGATCTGTATGCTACTGGCGTAAGAGGCTGGTACCTCACCACCTATGACGGACATAACGGATATGTCAGCGCCGACTTCGTTGAGGAGATACCCGCCTATGAGGATATCACGAGCGAATATGCAAAAGCCTCCAACGAATATGGATTCTTTTCCGTGACAGACCCGGCTGAGACATCCGTCAGTGTTGCGGCACTCTCAGGTACATGGGTACAGGAAGGTGCTCCTGAGTCAAAGCTGGTGATCACACAGGGCAGCGATATCTACAACGGTGATTTCATTTATTACGAAAACGGCGAAAGCTCAGTCAGCGGCTATGTAAAGCTTGAGTACAGCCTCACACAGAGCGGCGATCATGAGTACTGGTATACATTCTATGAATACGGCGGAGCCTTATGGCACGGCTTCGGCGTATCGGGAGAGATACCGCTCAACGACATTTATGCCGATCAGCAGGGAGCACCTCACTTTATACGCACAGAGCATTAACAGGCATCTTCCGACATGGGAACAGCCCGGCGCTTCTGAAAGCATTGCGATCATTATGAAAAACGGCACTCCGCCTTTCAGCAGAGTGCCGTAGTTTAATTATCCGAGTTCTGTGCCGCCCCATTCAACGACTGTGAAGCCTTTTCTTTCAAAGGTCTCGAGCTGCTGCGGCTGGATATCCACTGCATTTTCAAGCGGCATATATACCATGAAGATGCGGAGGAGACTGTCGGGTGAGGGAGTGATGTCAAGCTTTGCGGAGTCTGTATAGGCATCGCCCTGGAAGGTTATCAGGTTGTAGGCATTGTGCTCCATTCTCGGGAGCCAGTATACGATGAATTCGTTCATCTCCTCTTCGGAAAGTCCCATGTAGGTGAGCTTCTCCCTGAGGAAAGCCTCGGTATCGCTGCCGGCAACGCAGAAGCCCTTGGAGAGGTCAAATGCGGTCCTGGCATTGGTGCTGTCCCAGAAAAGATATCTGTGATGTGTTCCGTCTGCCTTGTTGAGAAGAGAGCCGTCAGGGTATGCTGTAACATCCCAGCCGCCGTTGTACTTCGGATAGGTCGTTGCAAGATCGGATGTAGTCAGATCAAGCTCTACGTGAACATCGGTCTTCTCCTCGGGATAGAGGTAGATGACAGGCTTGTCATAGGCGAGCTCTGCCCATTCGATATTCGCTGTTTTATCGTCGCTGCTGATAAGTCTTACCCAGCCTCTGATATTGTTATACTCGGTATAGACCCATTCATCGTTTCCGTCATTGTATCCCATCTCATATAACCAATCTCCGTCGGGCCAGGTGTTTACTATGGGGTATGCTGTTCCGGGGCCGGAATATACATTGAAATCATCGCCTGTGATACGGAACATTGCGGAGGTTGTGGGGTATACGGGAAATTCCGGTTCTGCTATAAGTTCCTTTCTGTCGATGAGTTTCTGTCTTAACAGACAATAGTCAAATACATCGATATTGCAGTCACGGCAGAGATCCATAGCATTCCAGTCGATGGGGGATACATCTTTTGCGCCGAGCAGCCATTTCTCAAGGATAACGGCATCAGCAACGGTGAGCTTTCCGTCGGCGTTTGCATCTCCGTAAGCCTGCCATTCAACCTTGCAGGTAACATATACAGTGCCATTGTCTTCTCCTGTTACCTCAAACTCCGGGTTCTCATAGCAGCCTGACTTTGAGGCTGCGTAAAAGAAATAGTGCCAGCCCGGCTTGTAGGCATTTATTGAATCAACAGTAAGGGGATTGTCAGTTATCTGGAATGTTTCGCTTGTCATCTGCTCCCCGTCGGGCGTTTCGCCGGTGAAACCGGAGAGATACTTTTTATAGACCGGATTGCCGGTAGCTTTATCAATGAATGTGAAGACAGTATTGCCTTTTCTGAAAGGAGAGCGGTCGTCTATGACGGTGCAGTTCTCCTTTATCTCGTATTTTCCGTCAAAGAAATAGTTTTCAGTATCATCGTCTCTGAATCCTTTTCTCCACTCTATATCTACCTTGCCGTCAGCTGTGGGCTTATACAGTATGGCAGCGGGCGGAGATACACCGTCCATCGGGAAGATCTCAAAGTTATCACAGACAGATGTAAGGTATTCTTCAAATGCGCCTTCGCCTTCCTGTCTCATGATGAGAGATTCACCCGCGGCAGCATTCACTTGGGACAGCAGTATAACATAGCTGTCATGAACAGAAACGTCGCCGTGGTCATAGATATAGTCCTGCAGCTCTTTAGTGCTGTCAGGGAGCCAGCTGTAGATATCGGTCTGAACTGTAGTGCCGTCATGATTCTCGAAGCTGTACTTGTCAGTTATCTTGTATTCCTCGCCTTCCATTTCGTAGCACATGATATTAAGGTCGAGGCCGTCAAGTACACGGAACATCTCTACATCGAACACATACTGCTCATCGCTTGCCAGGTAGTCATCAAAGAAGCTCTGCTCGTGGGAGTAGTTGCCGACTGAGTCACAGTAGAAATTATACTCATCGACTGCCTCAATATCATCCGGATCCGGTTCTTCCGGTATTTCAAGCTCATATATCCTGTTTCCGGGACTTGCAGGAGTATTGACGTTTGTCATACTTCCGGAAATACTATATCCGTATTGGTCTGTTTTGTTCTTTGGTATCGGTCTGACCATACAGATATAGTTATCTGCCAGATAGCATTTGCCGTGTTTGTTGTAGAATTTCATTGCATCGACAAAGCTCATAGGTGTCCAGCTGGGCAGTTTACCGATAAGAGAATCATATCCCAATCTGTCCTCAGCCTGCACCGTTGGCATTGCCGATGCAGAGGACAGCATAAGACCTGATGCAAGTATTGCAAATATCCTGTTTTTCATTTTTATTCCTCCGTTCTGTAATAGGGTAGGGATCAAGGCTGCACAAAGCCTTTTGCACTGATCTATACTATTATCTTACATCAATATTCAGCCTGATGTCAAGTGAAAAATGGTAAGATGCACCACAGGGGCGGTAAGTTGCATTCTGCAAGGGGTAAGATGCAGGACGGATGTGAAACAGAATGGCACGGAGAAAAAGCTTTCCCCGTGCCCTTTATCATTTATTCGACCTCTGACACAGAGGTTACTCTTACAGCCTTGACTATCTCTGCGCCGTTTACATACGGCTTCAGCTTCTCGGCAGTCTTTCCGATGCCGCTGCTGCCGGATGTCGCAAAGATGTGGATAGTCTTTCCGTTCCAGTCATAGCCCTTGCAGAAGGTGTTTACGACATTAGGTGCGCCATAGTACCATATCGGGAAGCCAAGGTAAACTGTATCATATTCATCCCAGTTATCGACCTTGCCGGAAACCGGTACTTCCTTCTTGCCGAGCTTTTCCTTATTGCATCTTGCAAGAGGATTTGTCCATTTCAGGTCTGCGGCGGTGTACGGCTGCTCCGGTGTGATCTCAAACAGCTCCGCACCGAGCTTTTCTGCGAGCTCCTCTGCGATCTTTCTTGTCTTGCCTGATTCGGCGCTGAAATAAGCTACTAAGGTTTTCATTGTCATTCCTCCCTGATTTACGGTATAATTATCATCGTTGATTCCGATGTGCTGCATGGATGCAGCTCCTGCCATTATTATACCACAATGCTTCACGTAATGCAATATGACAGGCAGGTTTATTCAGTTCCGGCATAGCTTGATTCGTATAACAGTATGTGGTATAATCATTATTGGTTCTGACTGCATCATGCAGCTGATGATGTGCAAAGTGTAACTCAGACATCTCTCAGCGCAGTTCACGCACTGAGCTATTGACCATGAGCTTCTTTTCGTATATAATTCAGACATACCAACACGAAAGGAAGTATTCATCATGAATAACAACACAACAGCTATCACGAACAAGGGAAAGGGAAGATTCCTCAGGGGACTCGATATACTGACCTACGGCCTGACCGCATTTCTTGCACTCGGCTGCGAGGGCATACTTGCATTCGGCATTGAGCAGAAGATATACAACTGCACGATCAAAGACTTCAACACCTGGCAGAGCATTCTTCACTGGGTGCTTACATACATCATCTGGGGACTCTTCGCTTTTTATATATGCCGCTCAATGAAGAAGAAGGGTTATGAGCTTTTCCCTGTGAACGACAGGAAGATACGCACATGGCAGTGGGTATGCATAGGACTTGGCGTTGCTGTATGCCTTATATCCACCTGGATAGACTGGAACGGCAGCAAGGTACTCACTGAGCTTGACAGGAAAGGCCCGCTGCTCTTCGTATTCCAGTACATATATTACTTCATCGAGGTGTTCCTCGTTATGCTGATAATCGTCTGCGGACAGAAGGCCTGCGAGACATGGTTCGGCAGGGAGAATATCCCCTACGGCGGTATAATCGCAGCACTCACATGGGGCTTGGGACACTGGTGGAGCAAGGGCTCGTTTACAGCAGGCATCTTCACAGCGCTCTGCGGACTCATGCTCGGAAGTGTGTACCTGCTTGCAAACAGAAAGGCAAAGCTCACATATTTACTGCTTTGCATAATATTCATACTATAAGGACGGATAAATGAGATTCATAAAAACAAGAGAAGAAGGACTCAGGGAGAATTATCTCGAACTCCATTATCACGAAGTTGATGAAGAGACAAAAGAACTTATCGCAAGACTCGATACAACGCTCTCAAACGTGGAGGGCAGTTGTGATGACAGGCACGTTTCGGTGCCTGTGACTGAGGTGCTGTATTTTGAGACGGTAGACAGGAAGACCTTCGCATATACAGACAGTATGTGCATCGAGATGCGGCTTGCGCTGAACAACATCCTTGATATGTATTCTGATGCAGGGCTTATCAGGATTAGCAGGTCGGCTGTCGTGAACGTATACAGGATAGACCATTTACAGGGCGATATGAACATGAGAACGATCATCTTCCTGAAGAACGGCGAAAAGCTCATAATGAACAGGGGATACAAGAAAGAGTTTCTTGCGGAGCTTGAAAGGATAAAGGAGAGGAGCAGAAAATGAAGCTGATTAACAAGAAGAATTTCATTTCAATAGTCTGTATCAGCTTCACGCTGATAGTCTGCGGAAAGCTGCTCATAGAAAAGGCAGCGGGTTTTACTGACGTTCACTATACAGGGAATATCTTTACCTGCCTTGGCTTCTCCGTTATCATAACAGCCGTACTTGCACTGCACTTCTATCTTCAGCGTTTCCCGCTGATACCCGTGCTTATAGGGCAGTATCTTCTCGTAGCCGGTGCTACAGTGGCTTTTGTAAAGGCTGCTGATGTGATAGCAGGCACATCCACGAATGCAATGTGGCAGATGCTTCTCTCGGTGACTATACCGTTTGTTGTAAGCGCATTCGTGTACTATCTTGTTTTCTTTAAACAGATCAAAAAAGCAAATGCAATACTTGCGGAGATAAACCGTGAGAATACGGAAGTATGACATACCGCAGAACGGATATATAAGTGACAAAAAGGGGAGAGCAGCGGCTCTCCCCTTAACTTGTTCAAAAGCACTGTTTAAATCAGTTTTGGATTCTAAAGGGGCTTTGCCCCACACCCCCGCATAAACTGTAAGCGTTTTACCACTTATCGTTATCGCCTTTGATATGCTCCAGCGCCAGATCTCCGGCTTCGAGTGCCTTGCTCTTTACGTACTGCATCATGCCGTTTACGTTGATAAGGTCAAGCTCATGCATCAGGTTGCCGATCACCTCATCGCCCTGCTCTTTTCCAAGCTTTTTGAGAAGCTCGATCCTGGTCAGCCACAGGTGCAGCTTCTTCTGATTTGAGATGATCTCGGGCGGCGTATTATCATCTTCATAGTACGCAGTAAGAGCCAGAAGATCGCTCATGATGAAGGTCTTGTCAAGACCGAAGTCGTTGAAGTAGATGTGCCTGAGTGCGCAGCAGAGCGCATATTTGTTTCTTGCCATAATTATACATCCTTTCGTGGTTTATTATAAGGTATCCTGTTCTTGAAATCAGAATACGTTTTCAGCAGATATTCTTTATACTCCCCGTCGGTATCATCGGGAGAAGCGAGCAGCTTTTCCGCCTCCTCTGAGATACAGTCATTCGGAGCCGCAAGGCTGAGTTCAAGGAGCTGTCTGTAAATGTCCCTGTCCATGACTGCGAACAGCCTGCAAAGCTCATCGAAAGCACCGTAGAAATTCTCGCTGTTCACGGAGGTGAACGTCTTTCTGAAAGCCTCAGGGAAGCTGCTGCGTAAACGCTCCGGTTCTCTTTCGTGAAGCAGCATCAGGTAGTTCGTACTAATGTACTGAGCCGCAAAATCATACCAGGAGCTGAGATTGAGACAGTAGGAATACAGCTTAAGATACTCCTTGTCGCTGAGTTCGCTGATGTTTTCAAAAGCGGCGCCTATTTGTTTGTCAGTGCCTGCGATGATCATAAGCTTCTCTTCCGTAAGAGGCCTTGCCAGTATGTTTTCGGCTTTTCCTTCTTTTATAAGCTTTGCAAGAGTCTGGCAGTTATAGAAGGCAGTCCTTGAAATATAGGTAACACTGTCCGGTATATTGACCTTTTCAAGTCTGGAGCAGCCGGAAAATGCGTCCATCTCTATGCGTTCAAGGCCTTCGGGGAGGGTAACAGACACAAGTGAGCTTTTGTGATTAAATGCGTCTTCTGCTATAACACGAACGCCCTCAGGAACAATGATGCTGCTGTCGTTCCCTTTGTAGCGATACAGTATGTCGTTTACGATTATAAGATCTCCCTGAGATTCCTCCCATTTGGTGCGTAAGAAGGCGTTGTTTTCAATCACAGTGACGCTTTCGGGGATGTTGATTTCAGCAAGGTTCCTGCATTCGTAGAATGCACAGGTACAGATCTTTGTGACTGTTTCCGGAATGGTCACAGAACCCAGCTTTTCGTTTTGCCCGAATGCCCAGAAGCCTATCGACTTCACGCCATCGGGTATGATGACATTCTCATCACTTCCCTTGTATTGATAGAGCAAGCCGTTTATGATAACAAAGTCGTCGGCATAATTCTCGAGCCATGCCGTTTGGTGCAGCGCAAGATTGCCTATCCCGGCATCAGGAGGGATATTAAGTTCGGAGAGCCTGCTGCAGTCCTCAAAGGCGCAGCTGTCAATCAGTCTTACACCAGAGGGGATATTGATATGGGTGAGACTTTCGCAGCCGCTGAAAGCGTTATCGCCTATGTATTCAAGACTTTCGGGAAGTACGGCTCTGACGAGTTTTTCGCAATTGGTAAAAGCCTTCGCTTCTATCCTTGTGATGCCTTCGGGTATCGTTACGGAAGAGATGCTGCTGTATTCAAAGGCGGATTTTCCGATCTTCTTCACCGTCGGAGGAATGATTATTTCCTCTGTGTCACAGCCTTCAAAGGCATGGCAGCCGATGATCTCTGTTCCCTCGGGTATGACGTATTTTCCTTCGATGGCTCTCGGCAGGCGGATAAGTGTTTTTCTGTCCTTGCTGAACAGCACCCCGTCTGTGTCGCAGTAATGCTGATTGTCCGGAGCGACCCTTATCCTTTTCAGAGACGGGGAGTAAAACATATTTCCATCCAGAGGCTTTTCGTAGATGCGTGTGAAATCCGCCGGGATGAATATTCCTTCGCCGTTGTAGTGGTACTGGTCGAATTCATCCTCGTAGTATATATCGTTGATATTCTTGTTGAACTCACAGGAGATAAGGCTGAGGACATCGGAATATCCCTTGCTTTCTGCTTTTTTCCGCATCACATCATAGAGCTTCTGATAGTAGACGGCAGGAGTATGCTCATCAGTGTAATCTTTGTCTTCCTCTGTGTGGTTGTGAATGAAGAAGTGATTTGATTTGCCTTTTATGAATACATTCTCCCGCCATTCGCTGTCCCTCGGGTAACAGATATCATACAGATAGTATACATCGGTCTTTCCGACAAGGTCATTCAGCATATCCGAAAGCGAAGAGAGCCTGCACGGTGAACGGTCGGAATCGTAGAAATGCGGTACCCTTGCCATTATGGAAAGGTGAGTATCCGGTTTGATGCAGCAGCTCTCACCCTTGTACCAGCAGATACATTCTCCCTCCTCAGCGGTGAAGCTTATCTTTCTCGGCAGCGAGCAGGGGAGCTCTTCAAGTATACTGAACCCAAGGCAGTTCATGAACCTCTGGGCAAGGGACATAATGGCCACGGAGCACTTGATACCGATGATCTTCAGCGGCTCCGGTTTTATCCAGTCGAGGCCGTCAATGACTTCAAATCTGTCTCCGAGCTCA
The DNA here is from genome assembly GCA_017620025.1 of Ruminococcus sp. Classification (GTDB taxonomy): domain Bacteria; phylum Bacillota; class Clostridia; order Oscillospirales; family Ruminococcaceae; genus Ruminococcus. The sequence goes on along the minus strand of JAFZRF010000055.1, from coordinate 69,179 downwards.
CCGCGTATAAGTTCGAGTAGGTCGAGGCCTTTTTCGTAGTACGCTATCCTCTCTTCAATTGGCCGCACATCACCCTTTCCGGGATCATCCCAGTCGATGATACCCATACATTCGTCGTCAAAATCATTAAGCTTCCTGACAAGCTCCTCGGACAGCGGAAGCTCGCTGTAATCGATCTCATATCCGAAAGCAGCCTGAGCCGCGTCATTTTTGCCCCAGAGACTTGAAGCCAAATATTCCGGGGAAAAGGTTATCACATATTCAGCCATTGCTTCACCACCTCCTTATCATGCGTACTGATGTGATCAGTGTTTATTAAATCAATTATATCATATCCGGCAAAGTTTTGCAATACTTGACTAAAATACGGGCTGAGCAAAAAATTTTGAAAATTTTTCAGAAAGTACTTGACAAATTATTCTTAATGTGATATTATCATATTAAGAAAAACAAAGGAGGCGAGTACAATGGAATCTGAGAAGGAGTTTTTATCGAACTATAACATCAAAGACTATGAACGTCCTTCGCTTACAACCGATGTCGCGGCATTCATGATCAGCACGGAGGATAAGACGAGCGACCGAAAGGATCCGGATAACAAGCTCCGGCTGCTTCTCATAAAGAGAGGCGGGCATCCGTACAAGGGCTGCTGGGCACTTCCGGGCGGATTCCTTCAGAGCAACGAGACCGTTGAGGAATGTGCGCTGAGGGAGATACAGGAGGAGACGAATGTAATGCCGACAGCACTCCTGCCGGTCGGCACATTCAGCAAGCCGGGACGTGATCCCCGCGGCTGGATTATCTCGAATGCCTATGTATCGATCATCACGGAAGAATCGGTAAAGCAGGTCGCCATGGATGACGCTGATGATGCACAGTGGTTCATCGTAAGCTTTGAACAAAGTGACGACGGGCTGTATCATCTCACGCTCGAATATGATGATGTATCGCTGAAAGCGGTTCTTTCAGAGGAAAAGACAAGCTACCGGCGCACTGAGTTCCGTATCATCGAAAGCGGCGGTCTTGCATTCGACCATGCTTCGATAATAGCCATGGCGCTGACAGTTCTGCGGCATGAGGCCAAGAAGTTTGATGCCATATTCGATTTCCTGCCGGAGAAGTTCACTCTCACAGCGCTGCAAAGAGTGCAGGAGACTATCATGAACGTCACTGTGCTTCCGGGCAATTTCAGACGCATGATAGGCAGCTATGTCGAGGAGACAGACGAATACGTAAAGGGGGAGCGGCATCGTCCCGCCAAGCTCTATACACGAAAAAAATGAACAGGGGGTAATGTTATGAATTGCAATGAGATCTACGAAACAGGTCTGCTGTATCACCACTATGCGAATACAGCCTATCCGCTCACACCACAGTCCTTCATGCAGTACAGGATCAATGACAGGGATAAGATCTATGATTTTGTTTGCAATGAATGGCAGAAGACCGACGAGCTGTCCCTCTATATACACATTCCCTTCTGCAAGCAGAGATGCAGGTTCTGTGAGTATGTAGTTCTTGAGCATACCGACGAGGACTGCGAGAACGAATATGTTGAACTGCTTCTGAAGGAAATGAAGATGTACTCTGAGATACTCAGGGGCAAGAAAATAGTCGGATATGACCTCGGCGGCGGTACACCCTCAAAGCTCTCTGTACGCAATCTTGAGCGCATAACAAATGCGGTGAATGAGCTGTTCGATATTCAGGAGGGCGTTGTGTTCAGCGTTGAGACCACCCCGCTGATAGCCGCCAATGAGCCTGAGAAGATAAAGGCGCTTTACGATCTCGGCTACCGCAGGATAAGCATGGGCGTGCAGACCGTATCAGAAAAGCTGCTCAGCGAGCTCGGCAGAGAGGGCAGTGCCTCCATATACGAAAGGGCAGTTGAGAATATCCGCAAGGCCGGATTCACAAGCTTCAACATCGACCTGATGTACGGCTTCCTCTATCAGACGGATACGGATTTCAGAATTACGATTCGCTATGCAGTGGAGCTTGCGCCGGAGCATATAACTCTCTACCGCAACCGCTACAAGGGTACGAAGATAGAGGGCGAGGCCGGCGGAGTATCCATATACAAGGCGGTATACCAGTACAGGCTCGCATACAATATGCTTACTGAGAGCGGCTACTGTGCCAATATCGGAAAGAACACGTTCAGCAGAGTGCCCGGTGACTACGGAACGAGCGATTACCTGACAAAGCGTGTTATCTACGGCACACCGTATGTCGGCATGGGACTCGGAGCACAGTCCTTCGGTATGGATTACCTTGCGTACAATCTCGGAGCAGCCGAAAAGCGTATGGAACGCTACAGGAAGGCGATCGAGGAAGGCAGGCTCCCGATACAGGATATATACCCACTCCCGAAAGAGGAAAGCATTGCGAAAATGGTATCCGTGGCCTTCTACTTCGCCTTCGTTGACCTTGAAGCCTTCAAGGCACGCTTCGGGCTTGATTTCTGCGAGTACTTCAGGGATGAAGTTGATTTCGTACTTGAAAACAAGCTGATGTACCTCAATGACGGAAGACTGTGGCTGAGCGAGCACGGCGCAGACCATATAAACGGCGTTATACCACTGTTCTACTCAAAGCGTTCAAAGGAGGAGCTGAAAACTGCCTTTGCAGCCAAGTCACTGGGCGAGGAGAATGATGAGAAACTCTTCCTTGACGCATACGATATCGAAAGCTACTTCCGTCCTTCAATCGCCGTGGATATTGCGGTATTCGGCAAGGCATCCGAAAGAACGCAGCTGCTTCTTATCAGAAGAGGCGAGCATCCTTACATGAATCACTGGGCTCTTGCAGGCGGCTTCATAAAGAGCGATGAAACTCTCGAGCAGGCTGCTGCAAGAGAGCTTGCGGAGGAGACGGGAGTTGAAAGCGTTCAGCTGATACCGGTAGGCAATTACAGTGACGTTGCCCGTGATCCCCGCGGCAGGGTGATAAGCTGTGCGTATGCCGCAGTCGTTGACATGAATGCAGTTGAGGTCCTGAGCGGAGATGATGCAGTCGATGCAAAGTGGTTCTGTATTGATGTCGCTAAGAACGGCGATGAGTATACTGTAGTGCTTGCGTGCGGTGAAAAGAAGCTGTCCGCAAAGCTTCGCAAAACACAGTACAGCTGTGAGATAATTGAAAACAACGGTCTTGCATTCGATCATGCAAGGATAATACTTGACGCTTACTTAAAAGCAGATCTCTGAAAGGGGGATTATAATGAAAAAATTTCTTATCGTAGTTGATATGCAGAAGGATTTCGTAGACGGTGCTCTCGGAACAAAGGAAGCACAGGCTATCATTCCGGCGGCAGTAAAGAAGATCGAAGAATTTGACGGAGAGATATTCGCCACTTTCGACACTCACTTTGAAAACTATATGGATACTGCCGAGGGCAGAAAACTGCCTGTTCCGCACTGCATAAAGGATACGGAGGGCTGGCAGCTTTACAAGGATATAGCCAAAGTCCTTGAAAAAAAGGAGTTTACTCCGGTGGATAAGTTCACATTCGGCTCTGTAGACCTCTCCGAGCTTATCATCAGAGCCGCGGAGGGCGAAGATTTCACGATAGAGCTTATCGGACTCTGCACGGATATATGCGTAATAAGCAATGCACTGATACTGAAAGCCAATTTCCCGGAGGCTGCGATAGCGGTTGACGAGAAGTGCTGCGCCGGAGTAACACCTGAGAAGCATGATGCAGCTATCGAGACCATGAGAAGCTGTCAGATAGATATTTTATAAGGAGAAAAAACTATGAAACTTGAACCTATTGTTATTTCACTGCTCGACACTGATCTTTACAAGTTCAATATGGATCAGGTCATCTTCCACAAGCATACCGATCTCTGCGGACAGTACTTTTTCAAGTGCCGCAACAAGGGTGTTGTATTCACACCGGAAATGGTGAAGGAGATCAACGAACAGATCGACCACCTCTGCACACTTTCCTTCAGAAAGGAAGAGCTTGACTACCTCCGTTCCATCCGTTTCATCAAGGATGACTATGTGGAGTTCCTCAGACTGTGGAGACCTCTCCGTGATTACGTTACAGCCGAGCTTGACGAAAACGGCGAGCTTAAGATAGTTGTCGACGGCCCTCTCTTCTCTGCAATGCAGTTTGAGATCTACCTGCTTGAGATCGTAAACGAGGTCTACTTCCGTATGCAGTACGATTACGAAAAGCTGAGAAAATCTGCCGAGGAGCGCCTTGATGCCAAGATCAGGGCTCTGAACGACGGTACTTATACTTTCAAGTTCGCTGAGTTCGGCTGCCGCAGAAGACTTTCCCGTGAGTGGGAGGACGTTGTGGTAAAGCGTCTCTGCACCGAGACTGACAAGTGTGTGGGTACTTCCAACGTATATCTTGCAATGAAGTACAACGTTACACCTATCGGAACCTATGCACATGAATTTGTGCAGATGTATCAGGGCATCGATTCCATACCGCTTGCCTATACCAACCACTATGCAATGAATGACTGGTATGACGAGTATGACGGCGATAACGGTACAGCACTCACAGATACTATTACAACAGACCTCTTCCTGCTTGATTTCAACCGTTCCATGGTGAACAACTATACCGGCGTCCGTCACGACAGCGGTGATCCCTACGCATGGGGCGAGAAGATAATTGCTCACTACAAGAAGTACGGCGTAGACCCGAAGACAAAGCTTCTGCTGTTCAGCGACAGCCTTGACTTCGACCGTGCCCAGAAGCTTTATGAGTACTTCTGCGACAAGACGAAGGTATCTTTTGGTATCGGTACATTCTGCTCAAACGATACCGAGGAGAATGCTCTGAATATCGTAATCAAGCTCCAGTATGTCAACGGCAGACCTGTTGCAAAGCTCTCCGATGATATCGGAAAGGCAATGTGCCGTGATACTGAGTACCTTGAATACCTCAAGCGTTCTGTGCAGTTCAGGATAGACAGAGAAAAGAGCAAGAATAAATAATTATAAAAGAGCCTGCCCGGCAAGTACCGGACAGGCTTGATTTTTATCATCATCACACAGAAACGCTTACGGCTCGTACCGGTCGAGAATTTCCTCCTTTTCAACCCAGCTTCCGGTCAGATGACCGCTGGTGTGGAATATCATCTCATAGACGATATCCGGGTGAGCAGCCTTTTCGAGGTTCTGTATATTCATATCCGCAGTCTCGCTGGCTATCGTCATATTTCTGTATTTATATATCTCAACATAGTAATAGTATCCGAGCAGATTCAGATACGGTACAAACTCCGGATGATCCCTGAACTGATGCCATATATCGTAGAGCTTTATCTTGTTCTGTCTGCAATACTCTGTCTTTTCGGTGTTTACCGCAAGCCTGTCGTAGTCCATCAGCTCACGGAATATGAAGTTGTCCGCACCGGCTTCGGAGAGTATATCGGCGTAGTTCTTTATACCTGCTACATCGTGGACACATTCCTTCAGCAGCAGACAGCTCAGTCTGTGTTTAAGGCTGCTCCTGCTGCATATCTCAAGGATCTCCCTGAGCATGGCCATATCGCAGTATTCGCTGCCCTCGCTGAATCTCATTATGGCTCTGTTGATACTGTCATCGGGGCTTACCCGGCTTATATTCAGATGATCCCACTTGTATCTTATCAGGTTGTTCAGAATGATATCATTATCCTGTACCCGCAGCAGTCCGCTGCCGTTTGTCGTTATCGTCCTCTTGCGGAAACCGTATTTGTCAACGAGCTTCAACACCTCTGTGAGAAGCGGGCTGAGAGTAGGCTCTCCGCCGGTAAGCGATACCGAAGGATCAAGCGGCCTTACTATTTTCAGCACCTCATCGAGTCTTGCAAGATATTTGTCCGGATCGGTGATATGACCCTTTTTGTAGAGCTCGTTTTTATGATGATACCTCAGCTGTGCAACACAGAATTTGCAGTCTGCGTTACAGTAGTCATCCACGAAAACAGAGAAATTCAGATTCTTATAGACACGCTTCCTGCCGCCGTCCTTGAATTCGTGATCGATAAGCTCATATCTGCTGATGTCATAATCGCTGCTGCCGCCCTGCTTATAGAGGTTACGGCTCTCACGAAGCTTTTCGTCGAATTCGATCTTTCTTGAAGCTCCGACCTTTATCTTATCTATGTTATCATTTTTCATATTCGCTCCTTGCGACAAGATCCTGTCCGAAGAAGGTGCCGTCGCTCGCATACAATCCCCAGTTGCTGATATTCTGCACAATTACCGGCCCCTCATACTCCGGTGAACCTTTCAGCTTTCCGTATGACTGGAGGTAATAGATATTGCTGCAGCTGAGCAGTCCGTACTTTTCAAGCTCCTTATCTATATCCTCATCACCTGATGCTCTCTTTCTGACATTCAGCTTTATGCTGACAGTATCAGTCATACCGGCTTTACGGATAAGCTCCTTCAGCTTGCCAAGATGGTTTTTGTCGGCCTGCATCAGCCAGTAATTGACGCTTATTTTCAGCTCGAGCGGTATGCCGCTCCGTTTGGATATACCGGCAAGTCTGTCCATATGCTTTTCCAGCTCGAGACCGTTTGTAAGTATGATGATCTTTCTGCATCTTCCGGTGCTTGCTGCGTACTCGGCAAACCGGTACAGCTCACTGTGGATAAGGGGCTCGCCGCCTTCAAGCTGTACTTCAAATTCGCCCTCGCAGGAATCGAGGATATTCCTGTATGTGTCAAACTCCATGAACCTGCTCTTGTCTGTGCCGCTGTACATACAGCAGAACGGGCAATCGGTATTGCAGGCATTTGTGATATTGATATACAGCCTCGTTCCGCCGGCTATCTTACGGTCATTCATTTCCCGGCTCCTTACCGGCAGCCTGCCAGTCTGTAAAGCTGTCGAGTATATCTTCCGTCTCGTTCCAGCCCGCGCAGAGATTTCCGTTCGGGTGAAATACCATTTCATAGATATAATGCAGGTTCTCACGCCTGTATTTTTCGAGGTATTTAAGATTCGCCCTTTCCGATACGACTGTCATATCGTGGTACTTGTATATCTCGATGTAATAATAATGACCTCTGATATTTGAAAACGGTATGAAATTCTTATCGCCGTCCATCTCGGCCCACAGATCGTTCATCAGGACACGGTTCTCGGCAGCATAGGCCATCTTTTCTGCATTCTTAGATTCATTTTCGTTGAAGGACATAAGCTCACGGAAGACAACGTGTCTGCATCCGGCGGAGCGGACAAATGACAGGTATTTCTTCATCTCCGGCAGAGTACCGATTCCCTCACGGCTCACGATGCAGTTGAAGCGTGTACGGACGCCGTTTTCCTCAAGCTTTGCAATGGCACTGATGAGGGTATCGATGGAGGGATGCTGTTCACGGAAGCGCATTATCTTCTGACATACATCCATATCGTATGACGGACGTGAGAAGTTTACGTGTGAGATACCTGCCGCAATGATGTCATCTGTATATCTGTCGATGTTCGTGCCGTTGGTCGTAATGACGATCTTGCGGAATTTGTATTTTGCGAGTATCCTCATTGCCTCCCTGAAACAGGGAGAGAGAAGAGGTTCTCCTCCGGTTATTGAGATACTCGGATTATATGGCCGTATCTTTCCGGCGATAAAGTCAAGTCTCCTGAGATAGGTCTCCTTGTCTTCTATCTTTCCGACCTTGTTGATGCGTCCGTTGTTTTCCGTCTTTATCTGCTCGATGCAGAATCGGCAGTCGGCGTTGCAGTACTCATCAAGGAATATCGTGAAGTTGAAGTTCCTGTAAAGGGCATAGTTTTCAAACTCCAGCCACTGATAATCCCGCGGATCGAAAACATCATAGCTGAGAAGGCGCTCCCGGCTGAATCCGTTGATATTCCTGTGCTCGGTGAATGCGGAGATAAACTCCTCAAATGTGTAATCCGCCCCGAAGCAGGCACCGCATGAATACGTTCCTCCGCCGCTGTAAATGAAGTGTGATATGTATTTATCATACATCTCAGCGCATATTTCGGGAGACGAAGTGAAAAAAGTGAAGTGCTGCCTGTGAAGACAGACATTTACAGCCGCATCACATTCAAGAGTGCGAAGGGCCTGATTAAGCACAAGAGTACAGGGACAGCCTCCTCTTATGAAAGCCGTTCTTATTCCGCCTGTATTGCGAATCACGGCTTTGTCGAGCACTGCCTGATTTCGGGCGAGCGCACGTTCAAACTCCTCTGCGAACTCTTCGCCGAGTGTGAATGGTTTGCCGATATAGTCAGAGAACATCTCAAAGAGCTGTGATGAGCTGTATCCGAAATTAAGATACTCAAATACCATGGCATCATACAGGTCGTCCTTTATATACTTGGTGGTATACTGATAAATACGCTGTACTATGTCATCGCTGTAGGAATAATGCGCAGCAATACGACCGGTGATACAGTCGTTTTCAAGGTAATAGACAGAATTGCCGCGGCACACCTTGTTTTCAGTGTAAAGTTCCGGCATAAAATCCCTGAGCCTGTTGGTGCTGCCGATGTATACGGTTTCCTTGGAGAAACGCTCAAGATAGAGGATGCTGTATTCATTCAGCGCGGGGCCGATGATGAATACCTTCCCGCACTGCTCGATCAGCCCCGGATCTCCGGTGATATCGTAATTCAGGTCATGTCTGTTGGTGAAAACAATCCGGAAGGAATAGTCGCTGTACCTGGCTATAAGTGCGGCAGCAAAGATGCTGTCGATCTCATGTACGACATACATAAGTGCAGGCGGTCTGCCTTCCTTCCGGTATGTATAATTTTCGGTCGTGGTGACTTCTTTTCGTTTGTTTTTCATATTATCCCCCTGATGAAATAACTGTATTCCGGAACGCTGACCGCATAAGAATCTGCCGGTCGGCGAACCTTGTTTCACTGTCATTCACGGCATCCCTTATGCGCCTGTAATGCGCAGAATCCTGTATGTTTATTATACCACAAAACAGCGGGAATGTCAACGAATCCGGCTTATTTCCGGGGTAAGAATAACACGGTGTTCCGGCAGCAATTGCAGGTCATAAAACTGAGTAGACAAAAGCTTTGTAATATGATATAATGAATGCAAAGCATTCATTATAATTTATCATAAAGCCCTTGCAGATCCGCAGATCAGAGATCTGCTCCCTGCAAATCGGGCAATTATATCATAACGCTTCGCTTATATGATATAATGAATGCAAAGCATTCATTATAATTTATCATAAGGCCGTTGCAGATCCGCAGATCAGAGATCAGCTCCCTGCAAATCGGGCGATTATATCATAACGCTTCGCTTATATGATATAATGAATGCAAAGCATTCATTATATTTATCATAAAGCCCTTGCAGATCCGCAGATCAGAGATCTGCTCCCTGCAAATCGGGCAATTATATCATAACGCTTCGCTTATATGATATAATGAATGCAAAGCATCCATTATAATTTATCATAAAGCCCTTGCAGATCCGCAGATCGGATATCTGCTCCCTGCAATCGGGCGATTATATCATAACGCTTCGCTTATGATATAATAATCATTAGCTAATGCAGTTTTGGACGTATGATCTGAAACGAACAATAATAACCATACCGGGGGAATCTGATAATGTCTGATACCGCTCTGAATGGAAAAGGCAGTTGCAGATACAGATGATGCCGGGGAAGGTTATCATGCGCTGAGAAAGCGCCTTGAGGAATTAAAGAGCCGTAATGTCTGATCACGGCGTTATATAAAGGATTACGAGGACAGAAAATGAAAAGATTCAGTGAAGTGTATCTGAAAAAGCTTCATATCGGGAACAAGACCCTTGATTCAAATGTGCTTATGGCGCCGCTTGCGGGGTATACGAACTACCCGTTCCGTCTTATGTGCCGCAAGCTCGGCGCAGGGCTTGCCTTTACGGAAATGGTAAGTGCAAACGGACTGAAGTACAACGACCAGGCTACAGCGAAGCTTCTCTATACTGATGAAGCGGAGACATTAAAAGCAGTGCAGCTGCTCGGTTCAGTGCCGGCAGCTTTTGAATATGCCTGCCGGAGCTCATATACAGCAGCCTTTGATATCATCGATATCAATATGGGCTGTCCCGTGCCGAATGTCATAAAGAGCGGAGAGGGATGTGCCCTGACGCAGGATATACAAAAGGCTTCAAGGATAATAGAAGCCTGCAAAAGAAGCGGCAAGGTAGTGACAGTGAAGTTCAGACCCGGTATGAACAGGAACAGCATCGTTGTATCAGAGTTTGCAAGGATGTGCGAGGATTCGGGTGCGGATATGATAACCGTACACGGCCGCACAAGGGATATGATGTATGAGGGCGAGCCTGTGTACGGATATATCGAGGCGGCAAAGAGAGCGGTAAATATACCGGTAATTGCCAACGGCGGTATCCGCTGCGAGGAGGATGCCGTGAATATGATGGAAAGAACAGGCGCAGACGGCGTGATGATAGCACGCTACGGACTTGAGGATCCGCTGATATTCGCAAGGCTGACCGGCAGGGATACCGGCGAAACAAAGCTCTCACTTATCATGGAACAGGCGGATATTGCGGAGTCATGCTTTGATGAGCTTGCTGCCATGGAGCACATAAGGAAGATATCCTCCTATTTCATGAAGCGGCTGCCGGGCACAAAAGCCTGCAAGCAGGAGCTTTACGGCTGCGGGAATATGCAGGAGATAAGAAGGGTGCTCCTTCAGATATTCGGAGAAACGGAGAAGTAAGGAATGCAGGATGTATTTAAGATAGAGGAAGGTGTACTTGTCAGCTTCACCGGCGAGGAGCACAGCGTTACCGTTCCCGAAGGCGTAACAGCCATAGGCAGGGAAGTATTCAAAGGAATGTCCTGGATAACGGACATCACGCTGCCGGAGGGACTCAGGGAGATAGGTGATAACGCCTTCAAGGGATGCAGAAAGCTCAGGACTCTCAATATCCCGGAAAGCGTTGAAAAAATAGGCGAGCTTGCTTTCCACAGATGCCACGACCTTGTTGATATTATTATCCCGGATAAGGTTACAAGCCTCGGCAAGGGAACTTTCCTCTGCTGCGACAGCCTCCGGAGCATAAGAGCCTTCGGTGTGAAGAGCCTCGGTATGCAGACATTTGCCAATAATACGGAGCTTACGGAGATATCCCTGAGCAGTGAGATAGATACCTCAAATTTCAGAAATGATATCTTTACAGGCTGTGTCGGAATAAAGGATATCCGTCTTTCCGACGGCACTGTGCATCACGAGGATCATCTCATCGATGTGCTTATCAGCAATAAGGAGGTTCACCCGGTAGTACGTGCCGTTGCAGAAAGCGTGTATCAGTCTGTAGAAATGGATAACGGAATACTTCGCAAGCTTCACGTCAATCTCAGGTCGTTTGACATACCGGAGGGCATAAGGTGTATTGATAAAGGCTGCTTCTTCGACAAGAAGGGTATCGTGTCGATATCCTTCCCCGCAAGCCTTGAATCTGTAAGAGCTAACGCTTTCGGCAACTGCATCAGCCTTGAAACGGTAACGCTGAAAAATGAAAACATCACTGCCGAAGACGGCGCATTCAGGGGCTGCAGCAATCTCAGGGAGGTCATCATCGGCAGTCAGACCTACCGTCTCGGCGGTATCTGCTACGAGGAGGATACCCCGCATATCATCAGGCAGATAGGCGATCAGGTAATGAGTGATTTCTACATAAGCGGAAAGACGCTTATGTCCTATTCCGGTAGCGAGGAGAGAGTTACCATACCCGAGGGCGTGGAGGTTATCGGCGAGAGCTGCTTTGAAGGAAACGACAGGATAGGTCGTGTCATCATGAGTGACACTGTCCGTGAGATACATGAAAACGCTTTCCGTAACTGTGTATGTATTCAGACGATAGTCATGTCGGAGAACCTGCAGACTATATGCAGGGGAGCTTTTGAAAACTGCAGGAAGCTGATACGCTTCAATGTACCTGCCGGACTCCGTGAAGTGGGATTTGCGGCGTTCAGAGGCTGTCAGAGCCTTGAACTCACACAGTTTGAAAAGGGGACGCCTCCGGCTGAACGCAGAGTGGAAAGAGTATACGGAAACGATGATATTGCAGCATACAGCCGCTGCGGTGACGACAGCATCACAGAGCTGATATTCGATAAGCCTGCTGTGATCGGTAAATACGCATTTTCAGCCTGCCCTGATCTGAGGACTGTAGTGATCAATTCTCCCGGATGTATAATTGAAGAATATGCCTTTGAAAAATGCGCTTCACTGCGTGAGATCAGAGTGCTTGCCGGAAAAATAGGCAAGGGTGCGTTCTCCTTCTGCCGTAATCTTGAAAAAGCCTGGATAAGCGGTGCTTCCGTGCTTGAAGATGAAGTATTTGCAGGCTGCTCCTCACTCAGGGAGGTTAAGCTCTCCGGTGAGGTAACAGAGATAGGCAGAAGATGCTTTGACGAGTGTACATCGCTTGTCAGCTTCGATCTCAGCAATATAATGACTGTCGGAGAGCGTGCTTTTGAGCGCTGCGAGAGCCTTGAGGAGATAGTGCTTGACAGGGCTTTTGTCGGATACCATGCCTTTGCTGACTGCACGGGAGTAAAGAGGATCGTGCTCGATACTGATACAGTTCTGCGCAGCGGCGCTTTTTCCGGCTGCACCTTTGCGGAGGCGGTCGTATATGACGGCAGGACTTATTCGTTTTCGGAGTTTTCGCAGAGCATGAATACCGCCGACAATACGCTGCCTGTCAGGGTACAGGAGGTCATCGGAAGCGTATATTCATGCTTTGATGTGAATCACGATTCCGGAATTGTAAGATACAAAGGAGACGCGGTAAAGGTACGCATACCCGATGATATTGTTTCAGCGGAGGACGAGGCATTCCGTGATCATCTGAGGCTTACGGATATCCTATTCCCGGCGGGCTTCAGATACAGCGGAAAGCTTACGTTTTCCGGTACAGGCTGGCTGGAAAAAAGGCGCAGCGAGACAGAATACAATATCGTGAACGGTATGCTGATCGATGCTGCACGCTGCGGTGAGACTGCCGAGATACCCGAAAGCATCGGGCGTATATGCAGCTGGGCATTTGCCGGCAATACTGACCTCAGAGAGCTGATACTCAGAAACGACCGTGTCATAATTGATACCTTTGCTTTCAGAAACTGCATCAATCTGAAAAAGATACAGTATACGGACGGCAGGACATATACTCTTGAAAACTACAGCGATCCGGCAGAAAAGGATTATCCGCCGCTTGTCGGACGTATTTTTGCAGAGTGCATAAACTGCTTCAAGATGGCCGGTGACGGCGTGCTTGAAGAGAGCACGGGCAATATAAAGGATCTTGTATTCCCGGGCGGTATAAAGGAGATAGCCGATCAGGTCTACATGGAATGCAATCTGCTCGAGAGAATAGTACTGTCACCGGAGACACAGAAAATAGGCAAATCTGCATTCAAGAGCAGTAAATGGCTCAGAAGCGTGGAGAACGCAGGCGGTGTTGTTTCTATAGAAACACAGGCATTCAGCGGCTGCAAGAGCCTTGAGAGGATAGAGCTCTCCGACAGTCTTGAGTACATCGGAAAAAGAGCATTTGAGCACTGCTGTGCGCTGAAGGAGATACATCTCTCTGACAAGCTGACGGTCATACCCGAGAGATGCTTTTTCAGATGCAAGAGCCTGAGAAAGGTAGTTATCCCGGCTTCCGTAAAGGAGATCGGGGCGCAGGCCTTTGCGTTCTGCACGGAGCTTGAGGAGGTCGTGTTCTGCAGCAAAGACAGTATCAGTATCGCAGACGATGCTTTTGAATGGTGTGAGAAGCTATGAGATACAGGGAACTCGGAAAAACAGGACTGATGGTATCGGAGATCGGCTTCGGCACGATACCTGTACTTAGCGGGAATGTACCCGTTTTACCGGATTACTACAGCCCCGACGTACCGGAGGCTGTCGATATCATGATGCACGCCTACAGAATGGGCTGCAATCTCTACGATACGGCTATACCTGAGGAATACGGCGATGCTGAATACAAGCTGGGCGTATTTGCCGAAAAGGTCGGGAGGGAAAACATCATCATTTCCGACAAGGCGAGGTTTATGGACGGCAATGATATGTTCCGTGAGGTCATCCGTTCAGCTGAAACTCTCGGCACTGATCCCGATATCTATTTCGTTCATCAGGTGGACGAGAAAAATCAGGACGAGACATTCAGCCGGTACGGTGCGCTTGATGCTCTGTGTGACCTTAAAAAAGCCGGCAGGATAAAGTACACGGGAATTGCGACGCATTATTACAGTGTTGCGGAGCGTGCCGCAGCGGACAGCAGAGTGGACGTAATACAGACGAGCGGAAATATACTCGAGCGTGGTATACTTGACCGCATCGCCGGAAAGGACATATTCAGAGACAAGGGACTTATACTCAACAAGGTCTATGCAGCAGGCTGTCTTCTCAGCGTATTTCAGCCCTCCGAGCTGATAGGAGGTGTGCTTCACTGGCCGTTTTCCTGTGCGCTTATAGGTATAGGCACGAAAGAGCAGGCCGATGCCGCAATGAAGGAAGAATTTCCTCCGAAACACTATTCCTTCGATGAAGTCATCGCAAGACTTAACGAACACTTCTCGCCTGTACGCTGTACAAGATGCCAGAGGTGCGTATGCCCGCACGGATATGAGGTGCATATCATGCTGAGACAGTACAATTATTATCACCTCGGCAAGCACTACTGGGCCATGAAGAAGCTGAGGATGAATATCGCAGAGGTATATGAAAACTGCCGGAGGTGCACCGAAAGGCAGTGTATGAAGTCATGTCCGCAGGGACTTATGATCCCCGAGCTTATCGGGATGATATATGAAATGACGCTTTGAAACAATACTGAAAGGATAAGAAAAGATGCAGAACATACTCATAGTAGATGATGATATATATATAGGTAATATGCTTGAGGAAGCACTCAGGGGAGAGGGATACGGCGTATTCCGTGCCTATTCCGGAACTGAGGCCCTCCTCGTCCTCGGACAGAACAAGCCCGATCTTGTGCTGCTTGATCTTATGCTCCCCGGACTCAGCGGTGAGGAGCTCCTTCCGCAGATAAAGAATATCCCGGTCATAGTAGTGAGCGCAAAGGTCGATGTCAGCGACAAGGTAGGCCTTCTTATGGCAGGTGCTTCCGATTACGTGACCAAGCCCTTTAATATCGCAGAGCTGGTGGCACGTATCGCCGTGCAGCTGAGAAAGGCTCAGGCAAGCGGAGAGAGCAGCAGTCTTTCCTTTGAGGACCTTACGCTGCACTGTGATTCTCTCACTGCCGAGACGAGCGGAGGAGAAGTAAGGCTCACCCGTACAGAATGCGCCATACTGAAGCTCCTTATGCAGACACCGAACTCCCCGGTCGGCAGAACTACCATACTTGACAGGATAAGCCTTGATACTCCCGACTGCACCGAGCGTTCCCTGAAGCAGCATATAAGCAATATGAGAAAGAAGCTTGAAGCCGTAAGCGGTAAGGACTATATAGAAGCAGTCTACGGCATCGGCTTCAAAATGAGACAAAGCAATGCCGGATAATGCGGTATACCGGCCTTTCCCGGAACTGTACAGAAAAATACAGAATCTTGACCTTATCTTGACCTTTTCTTGGCCGCTTTCTTGACTATCCCGTGCTATAATGATTACAGAAAGCGGGAACAGAGAGTTCCCGAAGTCAAAAACAAACGTTAACACGGAGGTAATCATCATGAAAAAGAACATCGCAGAAACAGGCATCGGATACGTTATACTCAACATACTTCTTGCCTTTGGCTCATTTTCCACAGCATACGCATTATACATCTCTTCGGCACACGAGGATAAATGGTATCCCGGATTGATATTCCTGCTGCTCCTGATGCCCGGCAAGGAGATGCTGAGCCGGAAGCATCAGAAAGCGGTCATAGCCGCAGCACTGGCAGCCGCAGTTATCGCATCCGTATTCGTTATCTCGCAGGTGGGAATATGGATACTCAATATCAGATATTCCGCAGCTGTATTCAATGCAGCGATAGGAGTTATGGCAGTTGCACAGCTTATAATGTACGCTGCTGAAAGAAAAAGCAGAATGGCAGCAGTCAACGGCTGAAGATAATAAAAGAAAGAGAGGTCATAAATATGGAATTTGTACTCAGAACCAACGATCTTGTCAAGAAATACAGAGGCTTCACAGCGCTTAACGGACTTACAATGAACATCCCGAAGGGCTCTATATACGGCTTTGTTGGCAGGAACGGCGCAGGCAAGACGACACTTATAAGACTGATCACGGGCCTTCAGCTTCCGACATCCGGTTCCTTTGAGATCTACGGCGTGAAGAATACCGACAAGGCCATAAACGATTCAAGAAAGAGAATGGGCGCAGTTGTTGAGACTCCTGCGGTATACCAGGATCTTACAGCGAAAGAGAATCTGAAAATGCAGTACCGTGTGCTCGGCCTTCCCGATTTCAAGGGCATTGACGAGCTGCTGGAGCTGGTAGGCCTTTCGGATACAGGCCGCAAGAAGGTAAAGAACTTCTCGCTCGGCATGAAGCAGAGACTCGGCATAGCTGTAGCACTATGCGGAAGTCCCGATTTCATCGTGCTTGACGAGCCTGTAAACGGTCTCGACCCGCAGGGCATCATCGATATCCGTGAGCTGATACTCAAACTCAACCATGAGAAGAATATAACCATACTCATTTCCAGCCATATCCTCGAAGAGCTC
Organism: Ruminococcus sp.; assembly: GCA_017620025.1. Classification (GTDB taxonomy): domain Bacteria; phylum Bacillota; class Clostridia; order Oscillospirales; family Ruminococcaceae; genus Ruminococcus. Next base: position 52,501 of record JAFZRF010000055.1, on the reverse strand, counting down.
TCAAAGCTCGCCACACATTACGGTTTCATCGACGGAGGTAAAATGATCCGCGAGATGAGCGCCGAGGAGCTGGAAAAGGCCTGCTGCAAGAGTGTCAGGATGACAGTTACCGATACGGGAGTACTCTCAAGAGTGCTCGATGAAATGGGAGTTGACTACAAGATACTCGACAGCAGCACTGCCGATGTATTCGCAAAGCTCAACTTCACACAGACAGCGCTGAAGCTTTCCGAGCAGGGCTGCGATGTCATCACAATGGAAGAGAAGGACGAGAGCCTTGAAAGCTTCTACATTTCACTGGTAGGCGGTGGTGAGAAATGATAAATCTGTTATCTGCCGGTTTTTCAAGGCTTTTCAGAAATATGGCATTCCGCATCGGAACCGGTATCATGATGTTTCTTCCGGTAATGGCGGTGCTGCTTAACAATGCCGACAAGACCAACCCGAGAGAGCCGCTTGACGGAGTATACAATGCGGGTGTATGTGTGGTATGGCTGATCATCGCTTCTTTTGTATCGATCTTCGTAGGTCAGGACTACAACGAGAAGACGATGCATAACAGACTCATAGCAGGTCATTCCCGTGTTTCGATATATTTGGCAGACCTGATAGTGACTCTTACAGGAGCAGTTATCATGCAGGCCGCAGCGATCATTGCAGGCTCGGCTGTTGCGATACCGCTTTTCGGTATGTATACCGAGCCGGTGAGCACAGTCATTGTCACTCAGCTGCTTATTGTATGCGGTATGGCAGTATACACCGCACTGGTGCTGTTCATATGTACGGTTGTGACAACAAAGTCATACGCTCAGGGTATTTCAATGGTCGTTGTGCTTGCCATGTTCATTGCAGGCAACTCCGTTTACGACAACGTGCAGAAGCTGAGAGAAAAGGCTGCACAGGAGAACATCCCGGTTACTCAGCTGATCCCGGAGAACTCCGTCAAGGATACCATGTATTACGCACTGCCGACAAGTCAAGCCGATGTAATACTCAGAGGCGGCCTGCCCGAGAAGGCAGGAAAAATGATCGCCTTTGACCTTGCATCCGCTGCATTATTAACCGCAGCCGGAATGCTTGTATTCAGAAGAAAGGATATAAAGTGAGGGGACAGATATGACAGATCTTTTCAGAGCTTACAGCGCAAGACTGCTCAGGCACAAGATGTTTATCGGCGGTACTATACTTGCGTTCATCATAACATACTACTTTACAGCAAACGGAACAACAATACATGAATTCGGGGATTATCAGTCAGATTTCGATTATTCGCTTACAGTGAGCATAGGAATACCCGCTTTCTTCTCGCTGTTCATTCCGTTCTTCCTCGGTGCTGAGTACACTGACGGCACTGTCAGGAACAAGCTTGCAGCCGGAAAGACACGCACGGATTTATATGCGGCTTCATTTGCGGCCATGGCGCTCGCTCTCGTTATCATGACTGCCGCATGGCTCGCAGGAGCACTCATCGGAGCAAATACTCTTCCGGATGCAGGGGAAATTGTATTAAACACAGTGAAGCTACTGGTTTACAATCTTGCTGTTATTGCCCTGCTTGTAATGCTCAGTATGATGATCACCAAGCAGAGCGCATCCATAGTGATTCAGTTCACGATTTTCCAGATGAGTGCCTTTGCTGCCCTTACCTTCCAGGGCCTGATGACCGTAACCGAGGGCAAGAGATACGAGGTACTGAAGTTCCTGCTCAACTTCGATCCGTACGGACAGTGGCTCACTGCTTCACAGATCGGAGATAAGGTTTGCATGATGTCTGCCGGAACACAGATGGGATTTTCGCTGTTCATCGCAGTTGTACTGACAGCCGCAGGAGTAATTATGCTCCAGAAGAAGGATATAAAATAAATAAGTTCAGACAGGTCATGGCCCGCAGTATATGAGCCATGATCTGATCTGCGTTATACAGAAAGAGGGATAATATGGTCTATGCTCTGCTTGCCGCTGTAATAGCGGCGCTTGTAATAAAGATAGCTGTACTTAAACGGACAGCAAGGACTGTCTGCAAGCAGCTTGCGGAAAGGCTCGATGATGATACCAACGGCATCATCTTTGTGAATACAAGGGACAGGGATATGCGCAGGCTTGCCTCCGATCTCAATACTCAGCTGAAAAAGCTCCGTGCAGAGCATAACCGCTACGTTTCCGGAGATGCCGAGCTCAAGGCAGCTATCACGAATATCTCCCACGATCTTCGTACCCCTCTTACGGCGATATGCGGTTACCTTGAGGTCATGAAGAAGGAGGAGAAGTCCGGGAAGATAGAGAATTATCTTGAGATCATCGAGGGCAGGACGGATCTTATGAAGCAGCTCACCGAAGAGCTTTTCCGGTATTCCGTGATACTTTCCTCCGATATCAATGCCGAGACAGAGGAGCTCTGTGTGAACCAGGTGCTCGAGGACTGCATTATGGGCTATTATGCAGCTCTTACTGAAAAGGGCATAACTCCTGAGATAGAACTCACGGAGGAGAAAGTCATACGTACAGTCAATCGCAGTGCACTTGCGAGGGTGTTCAACAACCTTATGAATAATGCACTGAAATACAGCTCCGGCGATCTGTTCATAAGTCTTTCCACGGAAGGCGAGATAATCTTTTCAAATACCGCCGAGGGGCTGACAAAGGTGCAGGTCGAAAGATTGTTTGACCGCTTCTACACGGTACAGGCTGCCCGCAATTCAACAGGCCTCGGCCTTTCGATTGCAAGGACATTCATTGATCAGATGAACGGAAGTATTTCAGCCGAGCTCGCCGGGGAGAGACTTATTATACGTATAAATATATAATACAAAGCAGCAAGAGCGCCCTCAGGATCACTTCCCGAGGGCGCTCTGTGCTTGATGTCTAACTGCTGTCATTCGTCATTCTCCGTATAAGCGGCGATATTATCATTTCCGCCTGTAGAGATGTAGGTATAGTATCCGAGTATCGCTGATGCGTCGGCAGCGTTTATCTGTCCGTCGACATTGACGTCTGCGATAAGGATCTGTCTTTCGTTGAAGGTGCTCTCAGTGCTTACTGACATGAGTGAATACTCATCAAGGAGGAGTGAGGCGTCTGCGGAGGTGACAAGACCGTCGAGGTCAACATCGCCCATTTTTAGTCCGGGGGAATCAAGCCTCAGCACTGCTGCCGCAAGATCTCCGGCATTGGCTTTGCCGTTGAAATCAAGGTCTCCCTTGAGTTCATACTTTGCTCCTGTCAGTATACGCTCCCGGAGTTCAAAGAGATCCGCCGTATCAAGATCTCCGTCGCCGTCAAGATCTCCCATTACTTCTGTGCACTCCGGCAGAACATTATCCTGGAAATTCTGCAGATCTGACTGCTTTCTCGGCTCCCATTTGCTGTGATCGCCGCCGGATGCCTTCATTTCCGCATCGGAAAGCATGAACCACCTCATGGTCCTTTGAAAATCATTCCAAGTTGTATCGATATGGAAAGGCTTTCCGTCGATCACGACAACATTCCATGAATGTGCCTGATTTGAAACATACCAGCTTTTCAGTCCCGCTTCGTGCAGAAGCAGGTTATATGTCCTTGAGTATCCGTCGCATACCGCTATACCGTCCATGAATATGGAGGATTCGGTGTGATTGCCCGGAGCTGCCAGATTATCCTCTGCATACTCGGCATTGTCGCAGATCCAGTCATGGAGCGCCTTGGCCTTTTCTATATCTGTCATATCATCGGTAATTGTCTCAGCAACTGCAGCTTTGATACTGTTTCTGATGAACCTGTAGGCAAATCCGGCGGTCGTAGCTCCGTCGAAATTCTTACGGATGAAAGAATCAAGTTCCGGGGCAAATTCTGTATCGTTTTTACCGATGATCTCTATACCGTTGATATGGAACAGGTTCGAGCATTTCTCAAAAGCATCGTAATTGACGGTGCAGTTTGTATCGAGAGTGATATCCTCGAGAGCGGTACAGCCGTTGAATGCGTTGCTCTCTATTTTGTGGACTCCGTTGAGGACCACATCAGTCAGCGCAGTATCGCCCATGAAGGCGTAGCCGGCGATACGTGCATTTCCGCTGAGCTTGAAACTTCTGAGTTCTTTGCAGTTATAGAAGGCGGAATTATTGATGTCCATGACATTGCTTCCAAGTTCGACCTCTTCAAGTCCGGTCATAGAAAATGCACTGTCGCCTATATAGATCTCCTTGATATCCGGAGAGAAGACGACTTCCTTCAGCTCTTTTTCCTCACAGAACGCACGTGACGTTATATAGACACAGTCGCCGGCACGGAAAGACACTTTTTTAAGCCCTTCACCGAAGATATTGTTGTTGAGAATACAGTTTCCGGGCAGCTCAACAGAGGTTATCGCTGTTCCCTTGAATGCGTTCCAGTCTATTTCGATGCTGTCTCCCTCTATCGTAACATCTGAAAGCCTGATGCAATCCTTGAATGCTGATCTTCCGATAAGTTTTACTGAGGCAGGTATAGTGACGGATGTAAGCCGTGTACAGTTCGTGAATGCTTCAGGGCTGATGCTTTCCACGGAATCGGGGATAGTTACTTTCTGTACATTGCTGTTGCTCATATTCGGGAGAATGACTGTACCTTCCGGAAATACCACCTCTGTTACAGACGGATTGTATTCGAGAAGAGAAACTTTGTCGAGCTCCCGGTCACTCAGAATCTTCCGGTCGTATAATACACGGAAGCCGCTTATTTCTGTCGGATAATCAATAACGGTATCACTGCCGAGGTATTCAAGCGGAGTCGACAGGAGGTTCATGTCCTTATCGTAATAATACAATACTCTCCAGTCATCTTCGGTGACATCCATCCATGAGCCTTCTCCGTGCGTTGAAGTATCAAACCAGGTGTTATCATCGAACCTGGTGTGAAACAAGGCACTGCCGCTTACAGCGATTATGCTGTCCGGAAGGTTCAACTCTTCAAGCTTATCACATTCATAAAAGCAGTAGTCAGGTATAAAGCGCACTCCTTCAGGTATGTTCACTGATCTGACAGAAGAGCCTTCAAAGCAGCCGGAGCGAAGAACACGGATAGAATCAGGCAGCGTTACCGTATCAATGCACTGTGCACCGTCAAAGCAGTTCCATTGGAGTGCGACTATATCGGCTCCGGCCGCAGTTGACGGAACGGTAATATCCAGCTTTTTCGGTATGTACTGACCGTCAACATAATCATAGTATCTTTCATCGGCCTCCCCGAAATGATCATACATATAATAACTTGAATTGGATAAGGCGGGGTAGGATATGGCAAGGCTGTTTGAACCGTCCTCGAAGCGGTGTACTGCATATTCCGGGAAATCTATCCCGTATAAGTCAGTGAATTCAAACAGATTCCCGTCGAACACAATTGATGAATCTTCCGCTGTTATATAGCTGAAGCTTTTATTTCCGTCGAATATGTGAGCAGAGGCTTCAACTACCTTCTTGCCGTCTATCTCCGAGGGAATGAATACATCGTAGGTGTATTCATCACCGTAAAATTTCAGCAGCTTGACGCCGCCTTCTACCGGTGTGTAATCCCATTTGCCGGACCTGATGACCTCATCGGCAGTACTTGCTTGCAATACAGGAACGGGAAGCGCCGCTGCAGAAGATGAGAATGCTATCAGGAGCGAAGATGCTCCGGCTGTCAGCTTTTTGATGTTCATGATAATCCCTCCGTCATAATGTCATTGGTCTGTAAAGTCGTTTTTGCTTCATGGGCAGGGTCGCTGCCTTAATTGACAAGGCATGAATCCGCCGTGAAGTTATCTTATCTACATTTTACCATATATTTTTACCGATTGCAAGCATTGATTTTGTGGAATCAAGATATTCGAGAGGTGATGTGATTTGCATTTCAGTCAGAAATATGATATAATGTTCATAAGTGATCATTATAGTTTTTCAAACAGCAGATTATTGAACGGTACAGGATTCTAAAGGGGCTGTGTCCCGAGAATAACCTATCAGTCCATGCAGACAGACAATTATATCGTAACAAGAGCAGTATCCTGTTTTACAGAACTGCTGTGAACGGAGTGATATTATGGATATAAAATACCTCAGACTTCTTGCCAAGGAATACCCCACCATCGAAAGCGCCGCAAGCGAGATAATCAACCTTTCCGCTATACGAAGCCTTCCGAAGGGCACGGAATACTTTTTCAGCGATATCCACGGCGAATACGGAGCCTTCCTGCATATGCTCAGGAGCGCTTCTGGTATGATAAAGATCAAGATAGACCTTGTTCTCGGAAAGACTGTTTCCGGCGCCGATCGTGAAGAGCTTGCCGAGCTTATATACTATCCGGAGAAGAAGATAGCAAGCCTTACAAACAGCGGTGAGCTTTCGGATGAATGGAAGCGTCTTACGATCTACCGCCTCATACTTGTATGCGAGACAGTATCCGCAAAGTATACTCGTTCACGCATACGCAAGCGCATACCCGAGGACATGGTATACATACTTGACGAGCTCCTCAACGTAACCGATGACGTAAACAAGGATTACTATTACGACGAGATAATCAGCGCTATCATCAGTACGGGCATTGCAGAGACCTTCATCATTTCTCTCTGCAAGCTGATACAGTCTGTCTGTATCGACAAACTGCACATCATCGGAGATATCTTTGACAGAGGCCCCCGTGCGGACGTTATCCTTGACGAGCTTATGAAGATGCACGATGTTGATATACAGTGGGGAAATCACGATGTGTCATGGATGGGTGCAGCGGCAGGCAATCCGGTGCTTATTGCAAACGTCATACGCATAGCCATGAGGTATAACAACTTCGATGTACTCGAGGACGGCTACGGACTCAACCTGCGTGCGCTTGCGGTATTTGCGGCTGAGACCTACGAGAACGACGAATGTGCGCTCTATATGCCGAATGCCCTTGATGACAATGTCTACGATCCCGTTGACCTGAAGCTTGCCGCAAAGATGCACAAGGCGATAACTGTTATACAGATGAAGCTTGAAGGTCAGCTCATAGCCAAGCATCCCGAATGGGAGATGTCCGACCGAGACCTCTTCGGCAGGACCGATTTCAGAAAGGGTACCGTTATGGTTGAGGGAAGGGAGCATGAGCTTCTCGACAAGAGCTTCCCGACGGTCGATCCTGATTCACCGCTCGTGCTCTCCGAGGGTGAGACTGAACTGATGAAGGTGCTCAAAGCCTCCTTCCGCCACAGCGAGAAGCTGCAAAGACATATCCGCTTCATATACGCAAAGGGAGCAATGTACAAGACCTGCAACAATAATCTTCTTTTCCACGGCTGTATACCAATGGACGAAAACGGGCAGCTGCAGAGCGTGAGCATCAGGGGACAGAGATATTCAGGCAAGGCTCTTCTTGACAAGCTCGGCGAGCTGGTGAATCAGGCATATTTCAGCAAGGGCGAGGAGAAGGAGTATGCCGGCGACCTGATGTGGTATCTCTGGTGCGGTGCAAAGTCTCCGCTCTACGGCAAGGACAAGATGGCATTCTTCGAGAGAGGCCTTCTTGCTGACAAGTCCCTGCATACCGAGAACTACAACGCCTACTATACCTTCTCGGAAAAGGCTGAGGTATGTATGTCACTGCTTGAGCTTTTCGGGCTAGATTCTCAGAAGGGGCATATCATAAACGGCCATGTACCGGTAAAGATAAAGAACGGCGAGAGCCCCGTGAAGGCTGACGGCAAGCTGTTCGTCATAGACGGAGGTATCTCCAAGGCATATCAGTCAACTACCGGTATAGCAGGCTATACGCTGATATACGACTCACACAGTCTCAACCTTGCCGAGCATAAGCCCTTTGTTGCAGGCGACAGCGGAAATACTCCGACAATTCACCTTGTTGAGAAGCTTGAACACCGTGCAAATATTTCCGACACCGACAGGGGAGAGGAGATACTTGACAGGATAAATGATCTGCATCAGCTGCTTGAAGCGTATAAGGCAGGTATCATAAAGTAAGAGCGCTCCGGGAAGTACCTTACATGATACGGCTGGCAGTTCGGTCGTATTCTGTCTGCATTTTCCTGACCGTTACAGTTCATAAATAAAAAGACGTCCGCCTTTGTTTATCAGGGGCGGACGTCTTTTCTTTGTGTACAACAAGTATTACGGTTATGTAAGCATTATATCTTTATAACGACATCAATGCCGCTGTTTACGGCATTCCTGAATACTTCGCCGTCTTCGGGGCTGCCGGCAACACTGCCGTAGTGAATCGGTATCGCATACTTCGGGCAAATGGTATTTGCAAGATCAGCAGCCTTCCTGGCATTCATGGTATATGTACCGCCGGCGGGTAACATTGCGATATCACATTTGACCCTGCTGTTCTCGTCGGTCATATCAGTATCACCGGCTATGTATATCCTTCCGTGTTCGGGACTGCTGATGATATATCCTACCCATCCGTTTGACTTGGGATGGAAGGGCTTCAGCTTGTTGTATGCCGGAACGGTCTCAAGCTTTATGCCTTTGACTTCGAGCACCTCATCTGTTGATACCCTGATGACATCGAGGCCTGTATCATCGGCCTCCTTCACCGATTTCGGACATACTATGACAGTATCGGGCTTCATGACCTTGCTTATATCCTCGGGGGAGAAGTGGTCGAAATGGCTGTGAGTGATGAGGATTATATCAGCATCGTGCTTCTCCTCTGTTATTCTGAACGGATCGCAGTATATGATGATCCCCTCATCGATGCGGATACTGCTGTGAGTGTTGATCGTAATAAAATCGAGCATGGTGAACTTCCTTTCTGTATCGTTTTTCCGGTTTGTCCTCAGCAGTACCGGAGGTAGGCCATATCCTCAAAAAGATGATCTGTTTCCTTGCGGAAGAACATCTTTCCTCTGTAAGCTGAGATATCATCATTGATGATGTTTATGGTGGTGCGGATGTAATACCATTCGCTGTCAAAGGTGACGACTCTTTCATTGTAGACGAGCCTGCCGTATTCTCCTTTCCTGACGGTAAAAGCAGGCTTGAAGAACTGCTGCTCTGGTCTGCGGGAGTAAACTATCCTGTAGTCGCCGCCGTTCCTGATCGCATAGACACGTTCAGATATGCGGAAGCGTTAAGTTTCAGGACATATCCTTGCCTTTCTGATGCGGCTGTCGTGGAACAAAAACTCTCCTGCTGAGAGGTCGGGTACGGCAGCAGGGAGGGGGAGAAAGCGGACGGAGTTTATCCTCCGCATGGTCTCACCGGAGCGCTGGGTCTTGTCGTAGTTCATAGTGATCATCTGAATGAAAAGCATATCGTCACCTCCTGATGTGGATCTTGTATCTATTATATCACTTACGGCAGAGATTGTAAATGGAGTTTTTCGGCATAAGCATAAAACCGTATGTTAAATAAGCCGCTCACACGAAGTGAACGGCTTTATCATAACTGTTATCATATATCCGAAAAGTATTTCTCAGCGCTGTCAGTACCGCCTGTGGAAACATATGAGTAGTATTCAAGTATCAGCGAAGCATCGCTTGAATCGATCATATCGTCCTTGTTGATATCGGCTATGGCTTTCAGCTCCTCCGAGATGCTTCCGCCGCCGGTGGAGAGATCGGCGTAGGCAAGCAGTACCTCGGAGGCATCGGAGGAATCAACTATGCCGTTCTTGTTTACATCGCCTATGGAATAAGCCGGTGTTGTTGTTACAGGGGCTGTTGTTACAGGTGCGGCAGTCGTAGCGGCCTTGGTTGCAGTAGTTGCGGGCTTAGTAGCTGCGGCCTTGGTAGTAGTGGCTACAGCCTTTGTAGTGGCGGCAGCCTTGGTTGTAGTAGCAGCAGCCTTTGTAGTCGTTGCAGCGGCTTTGGTTGTAGTAGCAGCGGCCTTTGTGGTGGCAGGAACAGCCTTTGTAGTAGTTGAGACGGGCTTGGCAGTTGTCGTCGCTGTTGAAACAGCCGGTTCAGTTGTGACCGTTACGGTCTCTGCTTCTGTGAGCTGTTTATTAAGTGACCGGAGCATGATGTCAAGGTCATCGAAACCGAGTCCTGAACCGGGATTGTAAATATCCGCATTTGCTTTTCCGCGCTCCGAGGGAGTGTAGTCTGTGAGCTCGTCTATGTAATTGAAGAGCATGATAGCATCAGAGGTATCGAATACATTATCGCAGTTGAAATCGCCGGGGAGCTTCTTGACAACAGCGGGAGTGAGTTCCTTTGTGGGAAGTGTATATTTGCCGGCCGATGCTTCTGTAATGGCTTCAACGTCCTCGATTGTAATTCCTGAACCGGGATTGTAGGCATCTGCGTTTTCAAGGCCCTGCTTGGAGGGAGTATAGCTCTTGTCGCCGTTGAGATACCTGTTGAGCATGATGGCGTCTGTGACATTTACAACGTTGTCGCAGTTGAAGTCGCCGGAAAGGTGCTCTGCTTCAATGGGTACAAGTTTATTAGTCGGAAGCTTCGTAAGGCCTGCAACACATTCGGTGATCGCTATGACGTCCTCAAAGCTGATGCCGGATTTATCCTTATTGAAGGCATTTGCGTTCTTGAGTCCCTGTGCCGAGGGAGCGTAGCTTGTCTTATCAGCAAGATAAGTGTTGAGCATGATAGCATCGGTTATATTTACTTCATTGTCACAGTTGAAATCGCCGGAAAGGTAGGTGCTTTCAAGATAACCCTCGGAGTATACGGGCAGCGCAGTCTTGTTGTTGATGTTGTCAACAACGGTCTGAACGTCCTCAGCTGTGATCCTTGAACCCGGATCGTATACATCGCCGTTCCTGATAGACTGGAGTGAGATCTTAGTGCCGGAAGTATAGCTGATAAGCTCCTTCATGCCGACAGGATCGTTCTTGTCAACTACGCCGTCGCAGTTGAAATCGCCGTAAACAGTCTTTTCGCTCAGATCATAGCTGATGTCATCGGGGTTGAGCTTAAGGTACTGTGTTCCGAGATCATTGACACCGGCAAGGTATTCTGCTATTGCCTGTACATCGGACTGATTGGGTTCATCTGACGAGTAGTAGAATGAAGCCATGGCATTGCTCTTGCCCTGCGGAGTAAGACTGTTTATCTTCGGATCCTTGATATAGTTCATGAGTGTTTCTATATCATCGGTGTCAACGTCACCGTCACAGTCAACATCTCCGATCACTGTTCTGAGCGTAGGAGCCTTTAAGGACTGAGTACCTAAAGCATTGACGCCTCCGAGGTATTCGATTATCGCCTGCAGATCGGAATTATTTGGTATTCCGGAGCTGTCGGTCCAGTAGCAGGCGGCGCAGGCATTAATGCGTCCTTCCGTGGTCAGAGCGTATTTTTCCGGATCGGCAAAGTAATTGTTCAGAGCATCTACATCTGCAAAGTCAACATCGCCGTCGCAGTCTGCATCTCCTATTATCACTGCCTGAGGAGGTGCTTTCAAACTTTGTGTTCCAAGGTCATTGAGGCCTGCGAGGTATTCAATGAGCGCCTGACGGTCAGAATCATTCGGCTCACCGGAACTGTCGGTCCAGTAGCAGGCAGCGCATGAGTTGATAAGGCCCTCTGCTGTAAGTTTATAGTTTTCCGGATCCTGGATATGATTATTCAATGCAATGAAATCATCGAAATCTATATCGCCGTCGCAGTCGGCATCTCCGATAACTGTGGCTGCCTTTGCAGGAGACTTTAAGGTCTGAGTGCCGAGCTCATTAAGACCTGAAAGATATTCAATGAGGGCATAAAGATCCGAATAATTTGGAATGCCGGAGCTGTCGGTCCAGTAGCAGGCAGCGCAGGCATTGATGAGACCCTGAGTCGGGACGGTTACGGAATCATTGTCCTTGAGGAACTTTGAAAGATCGGTGAGATCCTTGAAATCCACTGTACCGTCGCAATTGAAATCGCCATTTATGAACTGGTATTCTTCGTCTGCGGCATTGGCGGGTATGGTGCTGCGTGTGTACATCTGACCGGAAACATCGGATGTACCGGCAACTATGCAAAGTGCAGACAATCCGGCCGCAGTACGCTTAATGAATTTGTTGAATGTTGTACGCATTTTTCTCCTCCATAGATGAATATAATAAGTAATTTTAATTATACAATAAAAACGACCGTATGCAAGTCATTTATTGCGGTCATCTTACGGCATTTAGAAAAGCCCTGCATTTCGCTTTCCGTTTATGGAAAGCAAAATGCAGGGCCTGTTTGGTTAGCGATCGATCAGGACTTTTTTCTGACAGGCACCCATATTGCACTGCGGTAATCCGGATCGGTCTGATTGCCGCTTGTACAGTCGTACCACTCGATGTTGGCATTCCCGCATATCTCATATTCCGGATTGCCGGGGAGCCATTCGTTGAAGATGCGTGTATTCACGCTCTGCAAAGCCTCCGGCAGCGGGCCGACGCAGTTGAACACCGCCCAGTCGCAGCGTGGAAATTCATAGATGACCATGCCCTCCGGCACTTCTCCTCCGGTATACTTTCCGGCAATCAGATATCGGAACCTTCCTTCGCCGATATCATCTATGCAGACGCCGTATTCACCGATACAGTTATCAACTAATGCCTGTTCATACGGATTTGCCGGATCATTTCCGGCATAGACATTTGCCGCATACTTTCCGCAGATCTCTGCCCAGAATTTTGGTATCTCTGCGTAAGCGGTCTCCATGTCGAATTCTTTCTGAAAGCCTATGACCCTGAACGGGAACATAGTTGTTATTTTGTAGTCCATCTGATTACCTCCCTGGATAGAAATACTGATCTTCAAAGGAAGAAAGGCAGTTACAGGAGCGCCGTTTCGTACCTGTGAAGGAGTTGCACCGTGCAGGCGTGAGAATGCCTTGGTGAAGCTCTCCGGAGTATCATAGCCGTAGCGGAGGGCGATATCGATTACTCTGTCATCCGTTCCGGTAAGGTCAAGTGCGGCCTGATAGAGCCTGCGGTTCCTGATATACTCACTCAGTCCGTAGTCTGTCATAAGTGCAAAGCCTCGCTGGAAGAAGAACGGAGAGATATACACCTGTTCGGCAACATCCTGCGCACTGATGTCATCCGTGAGGTGATCCTCGATATAATCGATCGCTTTTCTGACAGCTGTAAGCCATTCCATATCCTGTGCCTCCTCTCTTTGATGATTTTATTATATCATTTTTGCCGGAAGGTGTCCTGTCTTTTTATGCACCAATCTGTCCGGTATGGTGCTGAGATAATTATAGCTCATTGCGTAGGAGAAGTCAATCAATATATATTCTTTATGTTGACAGTAAAAGCGGGCACATTTGTGCGCCCGCAGTTAACTTATTATTCATTCCCTTTACAACTCCGGCTGTTACTTCTTGTCCAGTGCCGTATAATTCCAGTCGGGGTAGAGCATATGACTTTCGTCCGGAGAGCCTGCATATATGCGGTATGAGTTCCTGTGAGTGAGTACTCCGATGAAGATAGAATCCCCGTTTGAGAGCTTCCAGTGGAAATCCTCGCCGAGATCGCTGCGTATCTTCTTGAAGAACTCGTCATCCTTCTCGTACATAAGGCCGAGCTCATACACGTTCCACTGACCGCCGGCGCCGCCCTTTTCCAGCATGGAAGAGCTTTTGAGCGACTCCATCTCTTTGTGTACGGCTTCTATTGCCTCGTAGTCAAGCTGAGTCGGGTCAAGTGCCGGAGCCTTGTTCTTTAGGATGGTCCAGCCGGAGAATACCAGTATCACCAGCACTATGCCTATACAAATCTTTTTGATGTCCATATCCGTTACCTCCTGTTATGTCATATTATGACAGATCATAAATACAGTATATCATAAAAGAATTAAAAAATCAATAGGGTAAATATGTTTCAGATGTTTTATCCGCACAGTCTCAGTGCAGGATACATGCCATACTTGACATATCCCTGATACTGTGCTAAACTGTATACAACAAAGCATCATGTTTTTTCTGATGCCTTGTTTACAGACTGTAACGAGAATATGCTCTTAAAGTGTTAATGATTAAAGGGGGATAATTATGTTTGAAGAGGATTATATAATCAGGCAGATAAAGGAATGCGTAGCAGCCGCAATGAAGCTTGTCTTCAATATCGATACTCCGACCAGAGCTTCGCTTATCATAAAAAGCGAAGAAAAGCAGAAAAAGCTGACCGGCCTTCTTAAAACCTCCGACGAAGGCAGGATAAGAGAAGCCGTCGAGGAGCTCCACAGAGCCGCAAAGGATCGTACTTTCGATGATCTTCTCATGGGAATGGATTTCTATACCCATCTCTGCGAGATCGATGACGACAAGCTTGCCGCAGAGAATATGAAGTATTCGGATATAAAAGCGGATATGAGTGCGTTTTTCCATGATTTCGGATTGGCTGAGCTTGCGGATCTGATACTGTTTGAGGGATGATGATACAGAAAAACTGCTCACAGGACGATTAAAGTCCCGTGAGCAGTTTTTGTATTCCGTTCAGTTTGAAGCAGAGCGAATCAGCTGCCGTTTCACTTTATACAAAACATCTTGATGAAGAGATCGATATGTGCCTCTGCCTTTATCAGTATCTCGTCCCGCCTTTCGGGTTCTCTGTCATAGAGCTGTATCAGCATAGATACGGGCGAGGCGTACATCAGAGCAAGCTGTTCCGGATCGCATTGTATGACCACTCCCTTTTTCATAAGACTTGCCATGATACCGGTGAACAGTCCTACTATGTTTGAATACTGATGTGTAGTTGCTTCTTCGCTGAGATACTCGTTCCTGAATTGTTCTATTGTTACTATCCTTCTGAGCTTGCGGATATTATCATCACCGACGGTATATCTCAGCTTTTCCATGCTGAAATTTTTCAGATCCTCGGCTGAGTGTATGAAATCAGACGGATTAGCTTCAAGCCTCATTTTAGCCTTGTAGGTATCCTCGAACATGGCTGTGAGATCCAGGATAAGCCCCTTTTTTCCCTTGAAATAGTTGTATATGTTCGGCCCCTTCATTCCGACGGATCCTGCGATCTCATCAACAGTAGTGGCCTCGAATCCCTTGCTCGAAAACAGATCAAGGGCTGCGTACAGTAGTTTTTCTCTTGTTGTGTTACCTGTATTATCCATTATTGCACTCCTTACTGCGAATATAATTAACGTTCATTAAGTAGAATTATACCATAATTATTCTCAGGTTTCAAGATTCATTTCTATCGATTATATTCTTCACAGGAAAATGATTATTGTTGAAATCCTACATATTCACAATGACGCTTGACAGTATCAGAGGATCGGCGTATAATAGATATTACATATTCAGTCAGAATGATAATTGCAGGAGGTGTGATATGAGATTCGAGCATTTTGATCCGAGCAGCGAGAGCCGGAGCTGCGTGGCGAGGACTATGACGAAGCTTACCGGAAAGGAATACTCCGCCGTCAAGGCAGAGCTGACAGCACTTGCACAGAGCATGGGAAAGGACAGCTACAACGATGAGAGCGTGTTCGGGGAGTATATGGCCGGATTCGGCATGAAGAAATGCGGAGAGTATGATGACACAAGGGTAGGAGAGCTTGATCTTGGGAACGGCGTGTACTGTGTCTTCTGCACCGACCGCAAGGATTTCTGCCACCTGATGCCTGTCATCGATAACGTGATATACGACAGAAGGGACGATTATCGTGAGCTCTGGGTCGTGGCTGTATATAAGAAGGAGACATGATGGAACTAAGAAAGGCAAACACAGCAGACATTGAGAAGGAGTGGCTTTTCCAGAGAAGTGTACCTGCTGACGATAACGGATTCCTCAATGAATACTGCGGGATAAGCCGTGAGGATTTTGACAAGGCACTTGAAACTGTCATCGCTCAGTCTGAGGGCAGGGAACTGCCTGGGGGATGGGTACCGCAGACAGTTTACTATCTCTGGGATGATGATACAATTGTAGGGACTTTCCATTTCCGTCATTATCTGTGTGAGTCGCTTATCGAAGGCGGCGGACATATCGGGTACTATATCGCTCCGGAGTTCCGTGGGAGGGGATATGCTGTCCGTGGACTTGGAATGCTGCTTGACGAGATAAGGGTCGATGTATCTGAGGATGAGATATACCTGCGTGTACACAGGGATAATCCTGCATCTCTCAGGGTGATGCTCCGTAACGGCGGATATATTCACCACGGGGACGAGATGTGCTATTATGTAAGGATAAAGAAACAGCCATAAAGAAGCATATTCTTTATGGCTGTTATGTTTACAGAAACTCTACCTCACCGCTTTCAAGGTGATAGATCGCACCAAGCACCCGGAGTCCGTATTCCTTCTCGTCCTTCTGTATCTGAAGGCTGTGTTCGATTATCTCGCAGCTGTGCTTTACGTTGAGGCAGCAGGCCTTCACTTCGTCCTTTTCATCGCCGACAGCCTTTACGATCTCGTCTGTGATGTACTTTATATACCCGTCAGGCTCATGGTTCATGGCAGCATCTACTGCGCCGCAGTGATCGTGTCCGAGCACCACGATAAGACCTGTGCCGAGATGCTCGGCGGCGTATTCTATGCTTCCGAGCTGATGTGAGTCGATGACGTTTCCGGCGACTCTGATCACAAAAAGGTCGCCTATACCGGCTGAAAATATCAGCTCCGGTACTACCCTCGAATCCGAGCAGCTTATGATTATGGCGTATGGCTGCTGACCGTTGCGGCAGAACCTGAGAAGTGTCTCAGGTGATACATCGTTCCTCAGCTCCTTACGCTCAATATATTTACGGTTGCCTTCGATAAGGCGTTTCTTTGCTTCGTCTGCCGTTATTCTGTATGACTGCATAGCTGTTACCTCACTTGAAGCTTTATAGTTCTGAATACCTGTTCTGCTGTGCCGGCAAGATTACTGCCGGCATTTGTTTTGTCCATAGCCTCCTCCTGTGTACACACACTTCGCAGGACCGGGAAGAATGCGTCGATGCCGTGTTCGTTGCAGAGCTCTGCGCCTTCACGTACTATGCCGCTGAAAGCTATCACGGGTTTTCCGTACTTCTTAGCGATGCCTGCAACTGTGGCAGGGGCTTTTCCCATGGCTGTCTGAGCATCGAGACAGCCCTCGCCGGTCACGACTATATCAGCCTCCTTAATTACATCCTCGAGTCCTGTCATGCGTATTATAAGATCAGCGCCCGGACTGAGCTCCGCATTCAGGTAGTACATCAGCGCAAAGCCGAGTCCGCCCGCTGCTCCTGCCCCGGGCGTATCTGGAGAGGCTTTAGAGTTACAGCTTTTTGTCAGTCCGGCATATCTGCGGAGATATCCGTCCATAAGCGGTATCGAATCAGGGGATGCGCCCTTCTGCGGGGCAAATACCGCACTGCAACCGTTCTCTCCGCAAAGCGGATTCGTAACATCACAGGCAACATGGAAACGGCATTCACGCAGCTCCGGTATAACGTCCGTATCAGAGATGCGGGCAAGCCGTGAGAGCCCCTCTGCACCGTATCCGACCTGCTTTCCGCTGACATCGAGCATACCGAATCCGAGAGCCTGCAAACAGCCGATACCGCCGTCGTTTGTAGCGCTGCCGCCGATGCCGATGATGAAGCTGCGGCAGCCGCGGTGTACTGCGTCGAGTATCAGTTCGCCCGTACCGTATGTAGTCGTGTGCATTGGGTCACGCTCTGCGTCAGTCAGCAGGGGCAGCCCCGATGCTGCCGCCATTTCTATTACGGCTGTGTTGTCCGGAAGTATTCCGTAACGCGCTGTGATGCGTCTGCCGAGTGGATCGGTGACTTCTGTCTCTGCGAACTGACCGTTCAATCCTGATACGAGCGCATCTGCAGTTCCTTCGCCGCCGTCTGCGACCGGCCCGATGACGATATCGGCATCAGGGAAGACACGGCGTATCCCCTCTGCGGCGGCATTACCGGCCTCGGGCGAGGTCAGGCTGCCCTTGAATGAATCAATTGCTATGACCGCTTTCAGTTTCCTGTCCATGACATTATCACCTCTGTAAATGGCTGTATAACGTTAAATGCACGGACGGCCGCCGGCCGTCCGCTGATAAATATGCTTATTTGAACGGAGCTTCATTCTGCTCCGGTTTTTATATCCTGCCGGATGATGTTATCTCAGCTGTTACCATACCGCCGCCGTCATTGTTGTTCTCTATAGTTATACTGCCGCCGAGCTTGCGGCTCAGAAGCCAGCATATATAAAGACCGAGACCGAAGTGGTTCTTGTCCTCCTCGTTCTCGTCACGGTAGAAGGGCTTCCATGCCTTTCTCATTGCTTCCTCTGAGAAGCCGCTGCCGTCGTCAGAT
Source organism: Ruminococcus sp. (assembly GCA_017620025.1). Classification (GTDB taxonomy): domain Bacteria; phylum Bacillota; class Clostridia; order Oscillospirales; family Ruminococcaceae; genus Ruminococcus. Next base: position 34,307 of record JAFZRF010000055.1, on the reverse strand, counting down.
ACGGTGATACGGAGATTTTCTCCGCTGAGCTTGGCACTGCATCTCACACAGGTATTTGTGTAGTGCTGTGCATTTGAAGCAAGATTGAGGAATATCTCCATAAGCAGCTCCGGATCGGTATTTATGACCTTATCCTCATCTCCGTCACTTGTGAAGCTGAACACATCCTCCCCGCATAGCAGGATACCGCTCTCGCTGAGCTGCTCACATATCTTACCGAAGGTGACTTCCTTCACATCGGGTATGATATCCTCGAGCTTGTGGATGCTGTTCATCTTCTCGGTATAGTTTTTCAGCCTGTCGATCTGCCCTGACATCTTTGTCATTATCTCTGCCTGCTTTTCGGGACTCAGGTCTCCGCCGCAATTCTGAATCAGCTCCATGTAGCCGTTAAGTACGGTGATAGGAGTGCGGAGGTCGTGCGAGAAGGCTGAGTTGAGACGTTTTCTTTCCTCGAGTGCCTTCCACAGGCTGTAGTTGCTGTCATAGAGGTTACGGCGCATATTCTCAAAGGAGCCGCACAGTCTTCCGAGTTCGTTGTCGGTGCTGTCCTCCACACGGAAATCAAGGTCTTCGTCGAGTATCCTGTCTGAGGCCTTCATCAGCGTATCGACAGGCTGAGCTATTTCTCTGCGGCAGTAAAGTCTTACCGTCACCCACAGGCATACAGCCGACCAGAGTGGGATAAGGATGATGTTCACATAGCGCAGCAGCCGGTATATCCGTTCAACAGAAGCTGCCTGTGAAGGATTGTCATAGCTGTAGATGACCGATGCGCACCAGTCGGTTATGTAGTTGAGCAGTGCCTCCAGTGTGATATTACCCACAGAGCAAACGATCAAGCAGGGGATAAGATAACCGGTCAGAGCAGCTGCAAGAGTTCTTTTGTTTACTTTATCCATTTGTAGCCCATTCCCCATACTGTCCCGATATGCTGTTCCTGTCCGCATTTGGCGAGCTTTGCTCTCAGCCTGCGGATATGCTCCGCAACGACAGAGCTGTCGCCCTCGGCATCGTAGCCCCATATCTTTTCGTAGATGCGTTCCTTGTCGTAGACCTGTCCCGTATTGAGAGAGAGCAGTTCTATAATGCCGTATTCCTTCTTTGTAAGGTCAAGGACAGTATCCCTGACAGAGACGGTCTTCTCGGTATAATTGATAACGATATCACCGTAGAACCGTACATTTGCCGAGGCTGCGGTGCGGTGGTCGCGGCGGATATGTGCGGCGATGCGTGCGCCGAGCTCTTCAAGCGAAAAGGGCTTGATGATATAATCGTCTCCGCCCGCTGCAAAGCCGTTAATCTTGTCCTCGTCCTCCACACGGGCGGTAAGGAAAAGAATCGGGCAGGCTATGTGCTCCCTGAGCCGTGAGCAAACCTCAAATCCGTCAGCCTCCGGCATATTCACATCGAGGAGTATCAGGTCGGGCTGATTTGAAGCAGCCTCGATCGCCTGAGTACCGTTGTATGCGGTATATACGCAGTAGCCATTCATCTCGAGATAATCCTTCAGCAGGCTCACAACGTCCTTTTCATCATCGGCAACAAGTATCTTGTACACATTATCACTTCCTATAGATCAATTATACTATCATCAGGCGGGTATGTCAATCTCATTGCTCGTTCCTGAATATCCTGCGGAAGAGCATAGCTGCAGCGATAAGCACCAGGGCAGCTGCCGCAAGGACAGGTTTGCTGCCCTTTATATTGCAGCTCATGGACATAAGACAGAACCTGCCAAGCTTGTTTTTGAGGAACAGATTCATGAAGAAGTACATTACCGATACCATGTATCCGACTATCACGTTATCCGTCACAGCCGAGGAGAAGAATCCGAGTGCGCCGAGTGCTGCAGCGCCTGCAAAAGCGCCGGCACACATTCCGAGCGTCACGTCGCAGCTGTTGTATTTCATATAACCTCCGAGTGCAGCGATAAGTATTGCGAGAACGGCAAGTGAGCATAAGACTCTCAGTCCGGTGACGAGCTGTCTGCTCATCTTCTTTGAACGCACCGTATCGAGTATGCCCTCATTCTGTTCCGGTGAGAGCAGGGGAGTGAGGAGTATAAGTCCCATGAGGGGCGGCATTGTCTCGAGCGGGAGCGCTGCCATACTCCTGTCGAGCTCTGCGAGCCCGAATATCACAGGGGTCATGAGCAGCACTGCTGCCGCTGCAAGATAGTGTATAAGGAAATTATGCCTTACGTCTGAGGAGACCACCCTTGCCAAACAGCCTGATGCCATTGAATCTTCCTCCTCTCTTTGCGTCGTATGCGTATACTGCAAGGACGACGAGAACTAACGAGATCACTGTCCAGAATATACGGCTGAAAATGAAATTGTCATGATTCATAAGGAATGCGCTTCTGTCTGTAGGAGAGTTGTGACGGCATACCAGATCGAATCTGCCTATCTTTCCGCTGAGCATCCGGCTTGCGGTTATAGTAGCCTTGAACCAGATAACTACCTGAGCAAATATCGCTGCCGGAGCTGAGAATACTTCTGTGATGAGAACTCCTGCGGCAGTAGTGAAAAGCAGGTTCGGCAGCAGCCAGAAAGTAGGCAGAGTAAACATAGCCGTCATATCAAGACTCTCACCATTGTATTCTACAACGGCCTGAATCAAAGCAACGATCATCTCAAGCACTACCGGTATGAACATGGTGAATACAAGGGCAGCATATCTTGTGAATACGAGCTTCGCCGAGGAGATTTTCCTTGTGTATACCAGCTCATGCATACGGCGCTTTCTGTCTGCGGATGTGAGCCATGCTGCGACGAATACCGGAAGTATCGCAAGATCAATGCCCACATAGTCGCAGAACAGTCTTGCAAGTCCGCCCGTTACCTTGTCATCTTCAATGAAGGCTCTGTACTCTTCCTTCAATTCTTCATCAGTCATATCAACACCTGAGTAAAGAGCAAGCAGGGAGTCGGGCGCATAATCGGAGCCTCCGCCGAGCATATCATCGGTATCTGTCATTATCTCAAGGAACCTGTCATATGAAAAGCCTTCAGTCATCCTGACATCGTGGAAGCCGTACACCGGCTTGTCGCTCATGCCTACGTAGTATTTTTCGCCTGTACTGAGCAGTTCTTCAAACTCTTTTTCGTCAGTGCCGGTCATCTCCCTGAGGTAGCCGGCTATCTTCTGCTGATCCTTTTCTTTCAGATGAACGGCCTTGTAATAGCCGAAGGGATAGCAGACGTACTTGTTGGCGGCATACTCTCCCATCAGGCTGTTCAGTGCGCCGTACATTATCAGTTCGTGATCCTCGACGATCTTAGTGCCCTCGCCGAAGTATACTCCGCCCTTGCAGTCGCTGTAGTAATTTGTAGCAATGAAGAGCACCGAGATAACGCAGTATATGAGGAAGGCTGCGGAGCGTACTATCTTTTTGCATTCAAGCCTGAACAGCATTATTCCTCACCGCCTTTCACACTGCAGCCGTTGGAATGGAGACAGTACATATATGCACTCTCAAGATCCGGTTCGGTCAGCACGGCATTCGGAAGATCGGGCTCAGCATCGGATACAAGCCTTACTGTGGTATAATCAGCCTGTGTGACCATGCCCGTAACAATGTATTCCTTCTTGATCTGCGACATATACTGCTTCTCGATATTGGCAGTGTAGATATGTCCCTTTGCATTCTCAAGCAGCTCGTTCACAGTGCCTTTCCAGAGAATCCTGCCTTCGTCCATTATTGCGATATTCTCGCAGGTAGACTCAACATCTCCGACGATATGTGTGGAGAGTATGACTATCCTGTTCTCTGCGACCTCACAGAGGAGGTTGCGGAAACGTATGCGCTCCTCGGGATCGAGGCCTGCGGTAGGCTCGTCAACGATTATGACCTTCGGATCGTGGAGAAGAGCCTGAGCAATACCGAGACGCCGCTTCATGCCGCCTGAAAGCTCCTTTACCTTCTTGCGGCGGTGGCTGGTGAGATTCACCTTTTCAAGAAGCTCCTCCACACGCTTTTTTCTCTCCTGTGAGGGTATGCCTGCCAGAGCACCGAGGTAATCGAGAGCCTCATCTGTTCTCATATTCGGGTACATCGAAAAATCCTGCGGCAGATAACCGGTCATGGCACGTATCTTCTTTGCCTTCTCTACAGGTACGCCGCAGACAGTCACCTCGCCGTCCTTTTTTTGGTGGAGAGCGGCAAGCGTTTTCATAAGCGTTGTCTTGCCGGCGCCGTTCCTGCCGAGAAGCCCGAACATACCCTGTTCTATCGTGAGATCGATATTGAACAGAGCCTGTTTCTTTCCGTAGAACTTGTTCATGTTTCTGATAATGATATTGTTGTCCATATAAACACCTCATTTTTCGGGTAGTTTTTCTACTGTAACTATATCATAAAACTCAAATATCAACTTTTTATCTGATTTTCAGATTTTTTTGAAATAAAAAAGGAACCGGATTCTGACCGGTTCCTTCAGTTTGCCAAAAAGGCTATAATCTGATAGGTTTGGGATTCTAAAGGGACTGCGTCCCTTTAGCGGAGTCCAGAGGCAGAGCCTCTGGCAGGGTGCGGGACAGAGTCCCGCATATTTCCTCAGGGCGCTTCGCAAGGGGTGAATTCCCAAACAGTCCGGGGGACTGTTTTGGAAGAGGGGACGCCTTGCAAGTGAAGGCGTCCCCTGAGAAAATTAACGTCTGATGAAAGACTAAGAAGGATGCTTACTGATGGTTCAGCTTCTGTAAACTCTTACAGCGCTCCCATAAACGCTCTTTTATTCTCCTCCGGTGTGGTCTTTGGTCTGCCGAGGTCTGCTCTTGCGCCTATTGCTGTACGCACCTCGATGAAGGTAAGCACGCTGCTGTTCCTTGCTGTTAAAAGTGCATCGTCAAGCGCCTCCGCCGACTGCACACAGCAGGTATTTATGTATCCGCAGGCCTTCGCTACGGCGGCGAGGTCTGTGTGCCCTGCTGAGGTCGGCATTCCTCCGACAGATTCATGCGCTTCGTTGTTTATGACTATATGCACCAGATTGCCGGGAGACTGAGCACCAATGACGGACATTGCTCCCATGTGCATGATCGCTGCTCCGTCTCCGTCGATGCACCATACCTTTGATGCGGTATTCAGTGCTATACCGAGGGCAATGGAAGAGCAGTGCCCCATTGAACCTACTGTAAGGAAATCACGGCTGTGATCCTGACCGAGTGCTTCACGTATCTCATAGAGCTCACGGCCAGCCTTGCCTGTTGTGGCTGCAACAGGATCATCACCTGTCACTGCAATGATATGTCTTATTGCCTCCTCACGTGTAAGCGTGAAGCCGTTTGTATATTTTATCTTCCTGCCGTATTCAAGCGCTCCGCTGCGTACAACGAGAGCAGCCTGCCTGCCCTCGGAGAACAGGCTCTGTGCTTCTTCAATGAAGGAACGCAGCTCCTCCTCAGTCGTCTCACGGCTTATTACAGTATAAGGTATCTCCATTGTATCAAGCAGCTCAAGCGTCTTTCTGCCCTGGAAGATATGCTGCGGTTCGTCGTGTACTCCCGGCTCGCCGCGCCATCCTATAACGAACAGCACCGGAATGCCGTAGACCTCCCTGTTCAGCAGGCTTGCTGCAGGATTGATGATATTTCCCTCACCGGAATTCTGCATATATACTGCCGGTACTTTTCCTGTGGCAAGATGATATCCGGCAGCTGCAGCGGCGCAGTTTCCCTCATTTGCTCCTATAAGATGATGCCTGCCGTCCGTGCCGAAGCGGTCACAGAGACAGTCGCAGAGCCCCCGCAGGGCACTGTCAGGGACGCCTGTGAAGAAGTCTGCTCCGATGATATCTATAAATCTTTCTGCAAGCATGGTTTATTTCCTCCTGAGTATATGTGTATACATTTCTTTTATATCGTTCCTGTCCGGTATTACAGGAGAGTTGCTCAGTCTCTCCGCATTTACGGAAGCTGCGAGCAACTCAATGTCATCGTCAGTAACATTCTGCGGTGTTACAAGACCGAGTCTTTCCGGCAGTTCTGTAAGGAATGACAGTGCTGTATCAAAGCTCTCACAGCCGAGCAGCGGCGGTATCTCCCCGAGTGTGCTTCTGAGATGCTCCTCTCCGCTGCTGCACTTATCTGCATTCTCCGACAGATAACGGCAGACCTCCGGCAGGCACAGTGCTGCTGCATGACCGTGCGGTATCCCATACAGCCTGGTAAGCTTATAGCTCATTGCATGGGCGGCAGTAGTAGTCGTGATATTAATTGCTTTTCCGGCGGTGTGTGCAGCTTCCATCATGTGTCTGCTGCATTCCTTGCCGCCGGAGATGTAGCCTTCCATATTGATTACTATCATGCGAACAGCGCTGCGTGAGTATTCTTTGCTCTCGTCAGTTGCCCTTACCGACCACAGGGATTCTATGGCATGGCAGAGCGCATCGAGCATTGACGCATTTCTGTGCAGTGCGGGAAGTCCGGCAAGATTGGCCGGGTCAAGCAGTACAGCCTCCGGCAGGCCGCTGTCGTCGGTGACGGATATCTTCTCACCGTCCTGATAGATAACCGCAAAGCGTGTGGCCTCGCTGCCTGTTCCGGCTGTGGTAGGTACGGCGATAAGGGGGATACTGTTGGGTATTATCTGCTGCGAGGTATAGCTGCGGTCATCAGACAGCGCGGCAAAGAGCTTTATACACTTAGCCGTATCCATAGCGCTTCCTCCGCCTGCCCCGCATACGGCATCACAGCCGTTTTCTCTGAAGCACTTCACGCCATCCACAATATCGTTGTAATCGGGATTAGGAGAAAAGCCGCTGAATCTTATTACCTCTATGCCGGTGCGTTCAGTAAGTGAGCCGAAGAACTTTCCGGCCGGTGTATGAGAAAGAGAGCGGCCGCATACAAGCAGCAGTCTTTTGCAGCCGAGGGATACAAGGTGCGCTTCGAGGCTTCTGCAGCCCTCTGTTCCCCGGAATATAAGCTGATCTCCCATGTCATTCCTCCGGTATGAGACGTATTATCTCTCTGAACGGCATACACATACTCTCGCATTCTCCGGCGGAGTGTGAGCGGAGTATCGATTCGGCGGTGCGCTGCATCGCAGGGAATGCCGAGCGTGTGAGCTGGTTTGCGTATATGACGATATTGATGCCGGCATCGTATAGCTCCTCCTCGGTGACTGAGCTGTAGCTCGTCGGCACGCATACAAGTGGCGTGAAGCTGTCAGTCTCACGGAAGAGACGTGCAAATGACAGTACCTCATCGGGGGAACTGCTCCGGCTGTGTATCATTATCGCATCAGCACCGGCTGCGGTATAGGCTTTTGCACGGGAGAGTGCATCATCCATTCCCTTGCCGAGAATAAGGCTCTCTATCCGGGCGCATATCATAAGGCCGTCTGTTTTAAGCGCGTTCTTTCCGGCAGTTATCTTCTGGCAGAAGGCTTCGGTATCCGCCTGAGTCTGCTCTACCTCAGTACCGAAAAGGGAGTTCTTTTTCAGACCTGTCTTGTCCTCTATTATCACCATTGATACGCCTGTGCGTTCAAGTGTTCGGACAGTGTAAACGAAGTGCTCTGTAAGTCCGCCCGTGTCACCGTCGAAGATGATAGGCTTTGTGGTGACCTCCATTATCTCGTTTACTGTACGCATACGCGCCGTCATATCCACAAGCTCGATATCCGGCTTGCCTCTTGATGTTGAATCGCAGAGGGAGGATATCCACATGGCATCAAACTGCCGTACAGAGCCGTTTTCATATACTCTTGCATTCTCGGCTATTAGTCCGGTGAGTCCGCTGTGCGCTTCTATCGCTGTGATGCGGTGGCGGGTATCAAGGAGCTTGCGCAGTATGCCCCGGCGGTAATCCGGCAGTGCAAGAGCAGCTCTCATATTGCGTTCCGCTGCAAAGATATGGGGCTCGGCGGAGTAGGGAAACTCCACAAGGCGTCCGCCGAAGCTGTCAAGGACTGATATTACTTCATCACGCACCGGCTTCTGAAAGCCTGCGCGCCAGTCATCGCCGTGGACCACTATATCCGGCTTCAGCTCTTCAAGGTTGTCCCTGTAGCTGAGCGTACTCTGCGGCACGACTTTTTCAACGCCTGTTATATTGCTGAAAAGCCTTGCTCTCTCCTCGTAGGGGACAAGTGGAAAGTGCTTGTATGCGGTTACGGCTTCGTCCGTCATGATGCCGACTGTGAGCCTGCCGAGAGAAGCTGCCTTCTGTATCATGCTGATATGACCGCTGTGTATCACATCCGCCGAAAAGCATATATATACGCTGCGGCTTTTGAGAACTTCAAGCTCTGCGGAGACTCTTGCAAGATCCTCTGCGTTGTCTATCTCCGAGCAGAGAAGTCCGGTGAAGTCTGCCAGACGAATGCAGCAGCTGCCGGATACCTCATTGAGGGCATTTTCGGCATAGCAGCGCAGCTTCTCCGGATCTTTGCTCCGGCAGCAGGCCTCTATCTGAGAGAACCATGTCTTCCGGTCAGCGTCAGTGAGCCTGTAGAGCGGCTGTGCGGCAGCAGCATTCTCCGTGAACTGTATGCCGACTGCGGTTATCATGCCGTCGATGATAACGGCCTTGAAATCCTTTTCCGGCAGCGGGAGAGTTGTGCTTACTGCCATTGCGCTCGTCTCGCTCTTCAATACTATATCAAGAACAGCGTCCTCGAATACAAGGTCGCCGTGCATGAGAAGGATATCTCCAGTGAGCTCTTCTGCGGCAAGGTACATTGAATATATATAATTAGTGGACTCATAGTCCGGGTTATGTACGAATACTATCTCAGCTCCGGTATTCAGTGAAACCACATAGTCCTTCAGCACACCGGCAAGGGCTCCGGTGGTGATGACTATCCGGCTGATACCGGCAGCAGTGAGCTGTCTGAGCTGACGGCTTATTATGGTCTCTCCGTCCGGGAGAGGAGTCATGCATTTCGGACGCTGAGCCGTAAGAGCGCCCATTCTCGAGCCGACGCCCGATGCAAGGATAAGTGCTGTCATAGTCTTATCTCCGATCTTTTAGGATATACTGATTATACCACACCGGGAAGCACAAATCAATCGGAGAATGCATTCCTGTCACACTTGTCACTGATATTGTTACATTTGTCACTGATGCTGTTACAGCTATCATCTGTATTTTTTCCGCTGTATGCTGTATCATATAGTTACAGGAGCTTCAGTATCCTGCTGTGACTGCTGCCGGAGCAATATTGACAAAGCCCGGAAACCATACTATAATTGATAATGGACATTCATAAGAGGCAGGGAGTGAGATAATGTATACTTTCTACAAGGCAGCACGTTTTATTCTCGGACCGGTATTCAGGCTTATGTACAGGCCTGTGATAGTGGGCAGGGAGAATATCCCGGCAGACGGCCCCGCTGTTATCGCCGGAAATCATAAGCACGCACTTGATCCTGTGCTTATCGATATATCGACAAGACGTGTTGTAAGAACTCTTGCCAAGAAGGCGCTCCATGATGCATGGTACGGTTTCCTGTTCAGAAGTGCAGGCACTATCCCGGTTGATCTTCATGCAAAGCACAATCCCGCGGCTCTTGAAGCGGCGGTGGAGGCGCTCAGACGTGGAGAACTGGTGAACGTGTCGCCGGAGGCAAAGCGCAATTATACCGATGAGCTGCTTCTGCCTTTCAAGTACGGGGCAGCGGTCATGGCCGCACGTACAGGCTCTGTCATCGTACCGTATGCCATTGCCGGTGATTATTCGCTCCGTCCGAAGCACAGGCTTACCGTGATATTCGGCAGGCCCGTTGAAGCAGGCAGTGATCCCGACGATACCAACAGAAGACTGTACAACGAGATAGCCTCACTGCTGAGAAAGGCAATGCCGGAGGATGAACTGAAGCGCAAACACTTTACCTCTTATGAAAGCTGGGGAGAAAAATGAAAAGACATCTTGAATATCCTGAATGTACTATATACGAGCTTGTTCAAAGAACAGCAGATAAGTATCCTGAGTACACTGCTATAGACTATTTCGGAAAGAGCATATCCTATAAGAAGTTCATAGCTGAGATACAGAAATGTGCAGCGGCTCTAAAGGCTGCCGGAGTAAAGAGCGGCGATGCGGTATCTATCTGTATGCCGAACACACCAGAGGCAATATACCTTTTCTATGCAGTGAATATGACAGGCGCAGTTGCGAATATGATACATCCGATGTCAGCCGAGAATGAGATAGTACGCTTTGTAAATCTGACGGAGAGCCGCATCATATTTGCCGTTGACCTGATAAGCGACAAGATAGAGCGTGTAATGGAGCAATGCAGCGGCCTGAGTGCTGTAAGGATAAGCGTCAGCGACAGTATGCCTCTTCATATAAAGATAGGCTATACCGTTACAAACAAGAAGAAGCCCCCGAAGAGCAGTATCCGTGACTGGAAGAGCTTCATCGACGGCGGCATCGGACTTACCGCAGAGGTGCATAACGGCGCCCCCGATGATACTGCTGCCATACTCTACAGCGGCGGAACTACCGGACGTCCCAAGGGCATCATGCTCACGAATATGAACTTCAACGCCCTTGCCCTCCAGAGCATAGAGGCCTGCGGAGGCCTTGAAGCGGGCATGAAGATGCTGTCTGTAATGCCTGTATTCCACGGCTTCGGTCTCGGCGTCTGCATACATACAATGATGGTGCTCGGCGGTACAGCCGTGCTTCAGCCGAAGTTCTCCGCAGCTGAGTTCCACAAGCTCCTTTTCCGCTACAGACCTGATATCATTGCAGGCGTACCTGCTATATACGAGGCCATGATAGTAAACAAGAGCTTTGACGGAAAGAAGCTCGATTTCCTGAAATGCATCGTCTCCGGCGGAGATTCCCTTGCTCCCTCTACCAAGAAGAAGCTGAACGATATGCTCGCCGGGCACGGTTGCAGGGTAAAGGTCAGGGAGGGCTACGGTCTTACGGAATGCGTGACCGGTAGCTGTCTTATGCCGGGTGAATATGACGAAATGACGAGCGTAGGACTGCCCTATCCCGATACCTTCTACAAGGTGATCGACAAGGAAGGCAATGAGCTTCCCGCCGGTGAGGAGGGCGAGATAATACTCCGCGGTCCTACGGTAATGAAGGGCTATTACAAGGAGCCGGAAGAGACTGCCGCAACGCTGAAAAAGCGTGATGACGGCCATGTGTGGCTGCACACCGGAGATATCGGCTGCATCGGCGAGAACGGCTATGTATACTTCCGTCAGCGTCTCAAGAGGATGATTGTATCGAGCGGCTACAACATATACCCGCAGAACCTCGAGGAAGTCATCAGTTCACACAGCGAGGTCGTTATGTGTGCTGTCGTGGGAGTTCCCGATCAGCTCAGAGGTGAGAGGGTAAGAGCCTGCGTCGTTCATACCGAGGGCGCCGACGAAGAGAAGCTGAAAGCAGAGCTCATGGCCATGCTCAGAAAGGAGATAGCCGCCTACGCTCTTCCGCGTGAGATACTGTTCTATGATTCCCTTCCCAAGACTCTTGTCGGCAAGATAGCCTACAACGAGCTCAAGAATGCGGGGTGAGCGGTATGACTGAGAACAAGAGAGTACTTCTGGTTCATCCGGAGATATCCCGCACAAAGTACAACTTTGCCGGCATCATCGACAATGAGCCCCTCGAGCTTGAATACATCTGGGCAGTCCTTGAAAAGGCTGGCTTTGAGCCTCATATCTGGGACGGTCAGGTCGAAAGAGAACCCTTTGTGAAAAGGCTGCATGAGCTTGGACCCTTTGCAGTATACATCTGCGGAAGGACAAGACAGGAGGGCTTCATGAGAGAGTATGCCCGTGCTGCGAAAGAAACCGGCGCAGTCACCATGATAGGCGGACTGCACGCACAGCGCTGCTTCAGACGCTTTTTCAATGATGATACCGACTTTGTGCTTACCGGATATGATCCGGAACTCGTAGCCGACATCCTGACAGGAAAGTCAACCGAAGACATGAACTCACTGTGCTGGAAAAGAGACGGACACTGGGTGGTGAACAAGGCAGTTCCGCATGATATACGCAGACTGATACGCCCCGACCGCACCTATTTCTATCAGCATCAGGACAGGTACCGTTACCTTGAAATGCTCCCCGCCGCTCATGTAAGAACGTCCTACAGCTGCCCCTACAGATGCAGCTTCTGCATCAGGAACAGGATGAACTGCGGAGTGTACGCTCAGAGGGATATAGCAGATGTCGTGGATGAGATAGCAGGTATTGACTGCGACAACATCTACCTTATAGACGATGATTTTCTCTTTGACGAGAAGCGCCTTGAGGAGTTCGTCTCACTGATAATCCAAAGGAAGATACACAAGCGCTACGTGTGCTACGGCAGAGCGGATTTCGTTGCCTCTCATCCGGAGCTTATGAAGAAGCTTGCCGGTATCGGTCTGTACTATGTCCTGACCGGTATAGAGGCCACCGATGATGCACATCTCAACGCCTACAGCAAGCGATGTGACAACGAGGTAAACGAGAGAGCAGTAAGGATACTCAATTCTCTCGGCGTTAACATGATGGGTATGTTCATAGTCGATCTGGATTTCACTGCCGCTGATTTCCGCAGTATATGGAAATGGGCGGTAAAGAACGACCTGAAACACGCAGCCGTATCGATATTCACTCCCGAGATGAATACAGAGCTTATCAAGGAATACAAGGACAGACTTATAACACGTGATCCCTCTCATTGGGACTATCTCCACGTTGTTGCAAAGCCGTCAAAGATGTCGGTCAAGCGTTACTATTTCCACTATCACATATTACTGATACGTCTGTTTCTCCGTGCCTGGAGGCAGGGTATCTATGATTTTATCGACTACAGATTCTTCATCGGATCCATGGTAAAGAATCTGTTCAGATTCGGAGGATAAAAATGGCAGAACCTTATAAAAACCCGGTCAAGAAGCTTATCCCGAGCAAGCTCGAGACAGGATATCAGCAACTGATGTACAAGCTGCTGGGCAAGCATATCCCAAAGAGCATGACACCGAATCAGGTGACAGGAGTAGGAGTACTCGGCGGTATATTCGCTATCATATGCGCTTTCCTTGCAAACATCTCGCCGTTCTTTCTTATAGGCACTATCTTCGGTCTGTTCGTTCATATGACAGCTGATGTGCTTGACGGCTATGTGGCAAGAACAAGAGGTATGTCCTCCCGTGCGGGAGCGTATTTCGATCTGATTTCCGATGTGCTGATATCGACATTCCTGCTGCTTGCATTCGGACTCACTCCCTATGCACATCTTGCACCTGCTGCATTTGCCGCACCTCTCTACGGAGTGATGAACGTCACCATCATGAACTACATCATCTACTACAACGAGTTCCAGTTCCCGCGTCTCGGCCCGATAGAGGCACATATCGCCTACTCGTTTTTCTGTATAGCCGCAATGGTATTCGGCTCAAGAGTGCTGTTCACAGTGTTCGGAATCGGTATCATGGCCGGAGATATCCTTATGCTGATAGGCCTTGTACCCATGTACTATGAGATGTTCAGAATGGCATTTGCCCTCTTCCGCAGACTGAAGGAATTCGACAAGTGAAAAAGCTTTATATCGTGCTGATAAAGGCACATACGGGCCTCGGGGCAGTCGCCCGAAGGATAACGCATTACCCCTATACTCATATAGCGGTAAGCACAGACCGTTCCATGACAGATTTCATAAGCTTCTCCCGGAGATACCATTACTTCCCCTTTGAATCAGGCATCACGCATGAATACAGGCATTACTACGCCTTCGGGAGGCATAGGGATTTCCGGGCAAAGGTATTTGAACTCACTGTCGATGACGAGCATTATAGAGCCGTCATGGATTACATATCGGAATGTGAGAGCGACAGGAAGATGATGTTCAATATCTTCTCAATGGCGACAATGCCGGTCATCGGCGGTTTCCGCATACCGCATTCGGAGAACTGTATGTCATTCACGGCACGTTGTATAGAACTCAGCGGCTGCGTGAATATGGAGCGTCCGTTCTGGCGGTATTCCATAAAGGATATGGATGAGCTGCTGTCGGAGCATCTGTATTTCGAGGGCAGGATAGTCAGGGGAAGCGTTCCCGACGACGGTTATATGACACCGTTCAGACTGTTGAGATTTCTGTCGGGTATGTTGAGGGTATTCTCGGTGCTGACATACCGCCTCTTGTCCGGCAGGGAATAATTACAAGCGTTTCGATTCAGTATGCTTTCAATAGGTTTGGGATTCTAAAGGGGCGCGCCCCTTTAGCGGAGTCCAGAGGCAGCGCCTCTGGCAGGGTGACTCCCCACAGTGTGGGGAGATGTCAGCGAAGCTGACAGAGGGGACGGACCGGTTAGGTTGGGACAGAGTCCCACGAACAGCCGCAGGGCGCTTAGCAAGGGGTGAATTCCAAAACAGTCCGGGGGACTGTTTTGGAAGAGGGGACGCCTTGCAAGTGAAGGCGTCCCCTGAAAAAACTATCGTTCAACGAAAATAGACCGGCTTCTCCGTGTGAAGAAGCCGGTCTTTGCTTTATAGGAATATGTGATCACTTATTATCATATGCCGTCTTCTCAAAAACCTTAAGACTCCGTTTCTTCAGTGCCGCTTCAAGCAGCTCCGGCAGCTTTTCCGGCGGGCAGGCAAAGCAGGGTATCTCCAGCGAGGCAGCCTTTTCTGCAAGCCCGGATTCAAAGCACGGCTTGCCGCTGTCGGATATCGCAAGCAGGATAATGACGTTGACTCCCGATGCCTTCAGTTCTTCAAGCCGGCGTATCAGCTGTGCCCTGTTGCCGCCTTCATACAGGTCGGTAACGATGAACATGGTCGTCTTCTCGGGTTCTGCGATTAGCTCCTGACAGTATGCAACGGAGTTGTTGATATCAGTTCCTCCGCCGAGCTGTATGCCGTAGAGCAGGTCAACAGGATCGCTGCACAGCTCAGTCAGGTCGTGTACCTCCGTATCAAAGGCGACTATGTGCGTCCTGACCGATCTGATGCTTGCGAGTATGCAGCCCATGATAGAAGAGTATATAGCCGATTCGCCCATAGAGCCGCTCTGATCGATGTCGAGTATGACAGTCCTCGATGCCGATCTTGACGCTCTGTCGAAGAAGTAGAATTTCTCCGGCAGCAGCACCTTGCGCTCTGAGTCATAGTTCTTCAGATTGCGGCGTATCGTCATCTTGTAGTCGAGCGCAGCTGCCGATGGTATCGGCGAATGCTCACGGCGGTTCAGTGCCGCAGTAACAGATCGCCTCAGGTCATCGGCAAGTCTGCGGTTGATATCCTCTACGATCTTTGCAATGTATGCGCGGGCGTTCTCCTTTGATTTCTCCGGTATCTGATCCTTCAGCATCAGAAGCAGAGAGGCAGTCGACACGTCGGGTTCAAGCTCACTCAGCATCTCAGGTTCAAGAAGCAGCTGCTTCAGTCCCTTGCGTTCGATAGCATCCTTCTGTATGACCTTTATCTCCATAGGAGAGAAGAGAGTACGCAGGTCCCCGAGCCATCTTGTAAGCATCGGTGTTGAAGGCCCGCGGCCGCCTGTTTTTCCCCCGAAGCCGGATGCACCGTATATCTGAGAGAGAGCGGAGTCCATGAGAAGATCCTCTTCTGACAGCCCTCCGCAGCCCATTGAACTTAGCTTCTGCTCTGATTCTGCGCCGAGTATCAGCCTCCAGCGTTTCAGTATCTGAGTATTATCCATATCATATATCTCCAAAATCAAAATCGTCCAGCTCGTCTATGGTCTGCTGCTCTTCTTCCGTAATAACATCGGTAATGATCTCTGCTGCCTGCTGAGCGGAAATACCAAGCACCTCGCCGATATTCTCGGCGATATCCGATTTTTCCGCAGGCGTGAAATCAGCAAAGGTACGTCTCAGAGCAATAATGACCGGCTTGAATTCCTCGTCATCGAGTTCACTTATAAAGCCGCAAAGCTTCTCCCACAGCGTGAGCCTTCCGATGAGACTGCGCCTGTTGCGCTTTGCAAGTCCCTCAAACCAGGCAGCACCCTCAGCGGGCGGAGTACCCTTTGATAGCCTGCGTGAAACGAGTTCCGAGAGCTTCTCAGGCGACATATGACCTTTTTCAGCCAGAAGAGCGCAGGCATATCCCGACAGCAGCGGATTTACCATATCGCTGTCGGCAACGTCCGTAAGGATTGTCCTGAATCTCCCGCTGTCAAGGAAATCGTGAGCAAGGCAGGCATCGTGTACGGCCGTCATTGCCGTAATCATTTCACCGGCTGCGTTTTCGTCGCAGATGCAGGCGCTGTATAACTGCAGGCAGAATTTCAGGAATAGCTGACTGATAATGACAGTCAAAGGCGCCGGGTCGAGCTTCCTTATGCTTCCGAATCGTACTATCGCCGAGAGCGTGCCGATAGTCTTTCCTTCCTCAAAGGGCGAAGCACAGTCAACAGCCATTCTCTGCACTGCCGAAGCCGCTGCCTTAATGCAGCCGGGCAGTCCGCAGAGAAGTGCCTGATATAGCGTTTCGGCGGTCGTGCTCAGACTTTCGGATTCTATAAGCTTCATGTTCAGAGCGGCGCTTGCTGCTTCCTCTGCTGTGTCTCCGACAAGCGAAGCCTCAACTATCTGTATCTCTGTCTCAGGAGTCCAGCTCAGATTCCATTTCTCCGACCATGTGGCGTTCTCCTGAGTGCTGCTCAGCAGCTCTCCGAAGTGAATGCCCGCCTGTAAGAGACGGTGCAGGAAGAATGAACGGTTAAGGTCAAGGAATGCAGATTTTTCGGACTTTACCCTCAGGTTCTCACGTAGGTCAAGATCAAGCTGCTGTACTGATGCGCTGCGGTATTTCTCAAGCTTGAGCTCCTTCAGCTGATGCATGAAATCCTCCTGTACGGATGTGCAGACCGTACCCTCCGGCAGCTCGCCTATCTTCGTGCCTATCTCGGTATCCGCACAGGCAAGTGATATCTCGCCGAAGCTGCCGTGTCCGAGGCAGGTAACAGCCGCATCACGCAGATCCGACATGGAAGGCAGGCGTCCGCCCCTCATGACTGACAGCGTTTCCGCAAGGCGCTGTGCCTCAATGACCTCAGCAGAAGATGCAGCATAGCCGTTCCTGCGCTGATAGGCAGCAAGCCGTGAAAGATACTCGGGAGCGGTATTGTCAAGTGTGCCGCCGATGCGGTTCCTCCACAGCATCTCGTAGTAGCCGGGAGCCTTGCTGCCTGCGCCGTAGCCGGAGCGTGATGAAAGCCGGAAATAGGAATACGGCATCAGTGTCGATTTTGATTCAGCGGTTTTCAGCTTGTCTGTCAGCTTTATGTCAGTCTCCGAGCAGGGGATATCCTTTATCCCGGAGGTGTGGAATGCGCCTGTGATAACGGCGGTGAGGCCGTATTTTTCCTCTGTATCCTTTATCCTGCGCCTCATGTAGGCTTCACGCAGCTCGTTTCTCTCGTCCGATTCCGAGAACTCACGTATAGATCTGCCGTATTCTCCGGCAGCGGCCATGAAGTCCTCATAGCTCTCCGAATGCTCAAAGCGGTATTCCCAGAAGGTGTCCGTATCGAGCCCCGTGACCTTTTCAAGGCGGCTGTAAACGCTTTCAGCCCTGGGCATCTCTTCATCTTCCTTCTCTTCTTCCTCTTCATCGTCAGTGTACAGCAGGCTTCCCGACGGCAGATCACAGAACTCAACAGGTATCCTGTGAGCCTTTGCCCACGACATAGCCTGATATTCCGGTGAGAATTCAGCCATGGGGTACATAACTGTATGAACGGGCGGCTCAGTGGTATAGGCGAGGATAGCAGCCGGAAGTCTTACCTTCGGGCTGCATAGTCCGTCAATGAGACCGCTCAGATCCGAGGGTCCCTCTATAAGGACTGCTTTCGGCTGTGTGCGGTCGAGGAATTCCCTGACGTAATATGCACAGGCGGGAGACAGATGCCTTACGCCGTAATACTCAGCCATTATGCGTTACGCTCCTTGCATTCGGCGTAGAGCGAGGCATAGTCCCTGCCCTTCTTTCTCATGACGTTTTCGAGGTATTCCTCCCATGCGGCCTTGTCCTTGTCGTCGTCCTTGACAACTGCACCCTGCAGTGCTGCGGCAAGCTCAGAGTCAGTGACCTTTCCGCTGCCGAAGCTGCCTGCAAGAGCCATGCTGTTTACCATGAGGGATATTGCCTCCGCCGAGGAGAGTACACCACTCGTGGGCTTTATTTTCAGCTGACCGTCAAGAGTCTTTCCCTGACGCAGCTCACGGAATACCGTTACTATCTTCTCAAAGTCGCTGTCAGTCGGCATAGCCGCACATAGCTCCATATCCTTTGACATCTGGTCCACACGGGTCTTTACGATGTCTATCTCTGTCTGCATATCGGAGGGAGTGGGGAGTATGACGATGTTGAATCTTCTCTTTAAAGCGGAGGACATCTCGTTTACGCCCTTGTCACGGGTGTTTGCGGTAGCGATTATGGAGAATCCCTTCTTTGCGGCGACCTCCTCTGAGAGTTCGGGTACGGAGATGCGCTTTTCGGAGAGTATGGAGATAAGAGCATCCTGCACCTCGCTTGCACATCTTGATATCTCTTCAAATCGTGCTATAGTTCCTGTCTCCATGGCGTTATATACAGGGCTCTTTACAAGGGCATCGAAGGAAGGACCCTTTGCCAGGAGCATGGCGTAATTCCAGGAGTAGCGTATCTGCTCCTCAGTGGTTCCGGCCGTTCCCTGTATCACCTGTGAGGAATTGCCGTTGATAGCAGCGGTAAGGTGTTCCGACAGCCATGATTTTGCAGTACCGGGCTCGCCTATGAGGAGGAGCGCACGGTCTGTTACAAGGGTCGCTATACATATCTCAACGACACGCCTGTCACCCATATATTTCGGGGTTATAACGGTGTCTCCGGCCTTGCCGCCCATGATGTAGGTGAGCACCGACTTCGGCGACATCTGCCAGCCCTTGGGTACGGGGGCAGTCTCGTTTGCTATAAGTGCATCTATTTCGTTCTTGTAGAGCTGTTCTGCTGACAGTCTCAGTATATCCTGTGCCATTGTCATTACTCCTTAATTCCGTGTTTTTCAAGTATACGCTTTATAGTGGTCTTCAGTTCGGCATAGCCGTCCGGGGATTCAGTCTCAAGGCTGACAAGAACCTTTTTTAGATCGCTGACGATGACTTCCTCAGGTATGCCGTTATCCTCAACATAGTAGTACAGGTATCCGTGCCTTTTTTTGTCCTTGATGAACATGACGTAGCTGTATACGATGCCGTCAAGCGGTTTGTCAGTGACTTCGGGCAGGAGGTTCATCAGTTCCTCACAGGGATATCTGCTGCTCATTGCCCATGCGTATTCTTCGGCGGCAGTCCTTATTCTTTCACGATCTTCATCGGTGCACCATGACAGCAGATCTCTGAAACAGATGCATCTCTGCTTCATGATGTTTTCAGCAGCTGCTCTTTCCGCAACGTCCGGGAACTTCTTTTCAAGCTCCTTCTCGCTGTATATGACCGAGGTATCCGAAAGAAAACGCAGCATATCACCGGGGACTGAGCGGAAGAGCTTTATGTTCATAAAGTCTTCAACAGTCGTGCAGTATGCTCTTCTTATCCTGTACCAGCCGTCCCGGGTAGAGAATATGCGCCTGATGAAATGAATGGCAGAAAGGTCGTGTGCCATATGGTCTGAGCATATCTTGCTGCAGGCGTTCTCCGGTTCCTCAATGAGGGCAAGGAGAAACGCAGAGGGTGCAAATACTTCAGGATACCGGCTGTGCAGCGTTCTTATCATATCGCGGAATCCCGGATCATCATAGTCGAACAGGTTATTGATCAGCGGTTCGTTGATCTTGATGTATCCTTCATGTCTGCTGCCTGATAACTGCGCTGCCTGTAAAGGCCTTGCAGCCCACTTCTCAAAAACATCATTTACATTTTTCTTGTTTCCGAGCAGACAGAACGAACTGAAGCGGCGGGTCAGGAAAGGATGTGTGGACAATTCCTCTTTTCCGAGGTTGTCGTAACAGAATCCAAGTTCGCTTCTGGCGAACTCTTCTGCTGCCTTGCTGCCTGAAGCGCAAAGCAGGTCAAAGTCCGTGATCTTCGGCTTAGCCGCAGCCTTTGCCACAACAGTCTCTGTGTGAGCGGAATTGAGCGCCGCAAGAGAGAGCAGAGCGGCGGATTTCACCTTGCCCTTGGAGATACTGTATATATTGAAAAGACTTTCCTCATTGGCGGCAGAGTATCTCATGGCCTCGATCGAAGCGATGCGTATACCCTCGGGAGTGGATTCGTTCTCAGCATACTCTCTGTATCTGTCGTTGAATCTTTCACGGGTAACGCTGCTTATATAGCGTATCTGATTTCCCGTGGCGTTCTTGTCTGAGAGATCAAGGGTATTGAAGAGCAGGTGATAGAAATTCTCACCGAATACAGATCCTATCTGTACAAGCAGATCTGCAACGCCTGTGCTGTTTCGTCCGGATATCTCGAGAAATGCCGAGAGCAGTCTCGGGTCTGATATGACTTCATAGAAGCGCTTGTCAAAGTCAACATCCGTATATGGCACCTTGCGAAGCTTTTCCTTGTATTCCTCAAGCTCGTTATAGGAAAGACGGCAGGGCATGGCTATCCCGTTTGAAGGCACAGGAGCAGTCTCGCTGCCGTCAGCAAAGCTGCCCTGAGTGACAGCAAGCGCATCCGCAAGGGCGATGCAGTCGATTATCTCAGCGGCAGGGTCAGCGGACTTTACAAGAGAATCGCACATGGCATAGAGCTTCCCGAATACCTTGTTTGCCTCCGACATGGGCTGGAAGGCCTCTAATGCACGCTTGAGGCGGAAGTCCTCGGCGATGAGTGAGCATCCTGCGGCAGCCGAAGCGTAAAGCCGTGATCTGAGTTCGTAAAAAACGTTGTTCTTAACTTCCATGGTATCCTCCTTAAAGCCTTATGATCTCATTTTCTGTGACAACAGAGAACGGGCTGAATGAAAAGCTGTGCTGCTGTGCGTCGTAGAACAGTCCTCCGAGCAGAGCACCGCCGCTGAGAACGCCGGAAATCAGCCTGAGAGCAGAGCATGAACCGGGATAGTCATTGAATTCCCTGAGAGCGATTGTCTCGTCGCCGCACTTTACAACGCCGTGTCCGTCTCCGGTGTACTCTATCGAATCGAAGTTTATAAGTACAGCTGCATAGGGGCGGGAAAGCGTGTTCTTGAGTTCATTCTTTGCGTTCTTCACAGCAGAGGATATGCTCTCGGCCTTTGAAAGCACCTGAGCAAAGTCTTTCGTTTCTGCAGGACGTGACTCAGCCTCCTCCCAGCGTATACGCCTGTTGATCGTACCGGGATAGATACATAGCTCCTTCACGGTGTACAGATCGAACTTCGCATCGTCTGTCTTTATGTACTTCACAGCCTTGTAAGGGCGTATATTCTCGGTGCGGAGGATATCGCCGGCAGCAAGGTCTATCCAGTATCCCTCATCTACGAACTCCTTGCGCAGCTCGTTGTCGATACGGGTGAAGGAGAGCTGCAGTATCTCGGCGTTCTCACGGAAGAGCCCGAGCTCCTTGAGCTGTGAGAGCTTCCATATACCGCCCATCTCCTCATAGAGGATACTGTCCTCGGGGAGTACCTCGCCGGATTCGAGCTTCTGATCAATATACGCACGGCTCTTCTTTATCGTCGAGCCGAGTCTTACACAGAGAGCTATGATGTTATTTGCCTCACTGTCATCGGGATTCTCCGAGAGCTTTGAAACAGCTCCTATTATCTCATTCATTATCGCCTGAGGCTCGGGGAGGTAGTAATCTCCGAGCTGTTTTGCAAGCGTGGAATACTGCGAGCAGGCAGCCTTGTTTACTGAGCCTATGCCGTTTGCAAGAAGGTCATGCACGAAGCTGCCGGCAAGGTCAAGACCCTCACGCTGCTTCTGCAGCTTCTTTGCTGCTGCGGACTTGTTCGGCTTTGAGGGCGCCTTTTCAGTACTTTCGCCTGAAGCGGCCTTCTCGGCACGCTTTTCTATCTTCTCACGCTTCCTTGCTATATCCTCAGGGATCTCCTCAACAGCGAAATCCTTGCCGGCAGTCCAGTCATACATCAGTGCAAGGCAGTGCTTGCAGGGAATCTGACGGCTCGGGCAGGAGCACCGGAAAACGGGAGTATCTCCCGAGAAATCGACAGAAGCGTTGTAGGGCTTGCTGCCGCTGCCGTAGCAGTCGCCGAAGATGAGAGTCTCATCGGCAGACTTGCAGAGCTTTCTGAATCCGCCCGAATTTGATACCTTTTTAGCATTTGAGAGAGCAGAAGAATTAACGGCATTTGAGCTGATGAATTCATCTGTGATTATTCTTGCGTCAGCCATAATGACCTCCTTATAAAGAAAATATACATATATTATATCATAGAATTCTTTGAATTTCAATAAAAATCAACAAAAAACCTGCGAGGCCAAAGATATTTATTTAAAACGATTTCGATTATCGCCGGTATTGCCTTTATAACAATGGTATGGTATAATGATAATGTACATTATACCGTTAATTACACTAAGGAGTGAACACCATGAAGAAAACAGCACTTATCCTCACACTTATCCTTGCAGCAGTCTCAGCAGTTTCCTGCAGTGCTGCGGATACAACAGCATCAGTAACCGATACTGCCCCGGCGGCAGAAACGACTGAAGCCGCAGCAGCTGAAAGCGTCACAGAAACAGAAAACGATAAACCCACCGCAGCCGCTTCGTCCGATGAACTCGACTTCAGCGCCCTGAGCACCTTTGAGCTGACATCATCCGACCTGAAGGACGGAGTATGGGATTCTGTCATCACCAACACACAGAACGGCTCGAACCGTTCACCGCAGCTTTCGTGGAAGCCTGTAGATGGTGCCTCTGAGTACGTAGTCTATATGGTAGACACCACAGCTACAAACTGGGTGCACTGGAGGGCTGTGACAGAGGGCGTGACTGAACTCGCTGCCGGATATTCCTCAGAGAAGGAGTATGTCGGTCCCTATCCGCCGGATGGTACGCATGATTACGAGGTATACGTATTCGCGCTCAAGGAAAAGGCAAAGAAGGTAAGGGGAGCGCTGGACTCGGCAAGCCCTGAATTCTTCAAGCTGATTAAGAGCCTTGACAATGACGGCGGCAACATTCTTGCTTACGGTACGATAACAGGCACCTATACCAAGGGAGACTGAACAGCCTGTTAAATAAAGAAATACTGAGAGGGAGGAACTATCAATGAGAATCAGGAAAACTGCGGCGGTATTATTATCCGCCTCGATGCTGCTTGGCACGGCAGCACTTCCGGTCAGCCCGCTGCTTACAGCACAGGCAGAGTACGACTACGCCGGAGAGACCTGCGATCCCGTACACGATACGTCACGGGACGTACAGACGGAGGGCGTCGGCAACCCGTACAACTTCGGCGAGAGAAACACCCCGGCCGATGCCTCCACAGAGGAGATACGAGCCATCAACCACAAGATGACCGTACAGGAGGTAAAGTACGCAATGTACAAGGAGATCGACGAGCACTGGGATCTCATCTCCGTCCGCCTCGGTCAGACAGAGCGTGAGAAGGTCTATGCAATCTTCCTCGGCCTCGGCACAAGAGAATCCACACTCGGCGGAAACGGCGACGGCGCAGACATCGAGACCGCACAGCTTGACGGCTTCGGAGTCAACTCCGCACACGCCTACGGCACGATGCAGACCGCAGTTACAGCCTTTGCCGACTGCAATCCGACCTTCATGAAGGAGGACAACGTACCGGAGATGTTCCAGTACTCCTTCACCGAATCCAACTTCTACGATGCCATCATATCCAATCATATGGGTATCAGAAAGATACTCCACTTTGCCGAGATCTGCATCAACGAGAAGGGCATGACCGGCTATCAGGTCATCAGGAACAGCCTCAAGGGCTTCAATACCGGCTGGTGTGATATGGCAGACGACGGCGCCTACCGTACCTACGCCGACGAGATATGTGCTATGGCGCAGTTCTATTACAACGAGGGACACCTCTATGATAATGTATTCACCTGGACGGATTCACCTGCGGCAGCGGCTTACAGAACAGACGACCGCTGGGCATGGTGGGGCGACGGCGAGCCGAGCATGGCTCCGGTCGAGGAGAAACCGCAGGTCAATAAGGATCTGCCGGGCGACGTGAACGCCGACGGAGCTGTCAATGCCGCTGATGCCGTTACGATGGAACGCTATCTTCTCGGTGCATCTGAGGAGATGAAGGCATGGAAGAACGGCGACCTTTACAAGGATGACGTAATCGATGCCTTTGATATGGTATACCTGAGAAAGCTGCTCGCCGGTGAAGCGTGAGCTCAATATAATAATGAGATGCCCCTGCAGTTACGGCTGCGGGGGCTTTTTGAACTGTATACTCCGAACTAATAATATAACTGATGACATAAATTACAAATTTTTTTGATTTCAACACGCTTTTTTAAGTTTAAATTAAGAAAACTATGTTACTATGACATTAACATGAAGAAACCCGCCCCTTATTTTACGAAAAAAGGAGTATGCTATTATGAAAAGAAAACACCTCATATCGTCTCTTATCGCTGCATCTCTCGCAGTGACAGCAGCTGTATCCGTACCGCTTACCTCTGCGGCAGCCGGTATCAGCGGTGACGTCAACTCTGACGGAAAGTTCGATATCGCCGATGCCGTAGTTATGCAGAAGTGGCTGCTCGGCAGACCTGATGCAGTTCTTTCCGACTGGGAAGCCGGAGATATGAACAAGGACGGTTTACTGGATATATTCGATTTCTGCTTCATGCAGAGAAAGCTCACAGACGGCTCATCTTCCGGCGGAGAAACACCGGCAGAGAGCACCGGATTCAATATCACCTTCTCCGGCAGCTCGGTTACTATAGCCGATGATAACGGCAATGCAATTTCAGATACCAGTGCTGTAAGCGTATCCGGTCAGACTGTTACCGTTAAGAAGCCCGGTGAGTATTCCTTCTCCGGAACCTCAGAGAACGGCCAGATCATAGTCGATGTGGACAAGAATACCTATCCCGAGGATAAGGTAACACTCTCACTTGCAGGCCTCACACTTTCAAATCCGAACGCCGCACCTATATATGTTGCAAGCGTAGGCGACGAGTGCGTTATCTCTGCAAAGAAGGATACAGTGAACAAGATCTCCGACGGTACCTCACATACCGATACATATACCGACAGCGACGGAAACCAGAAGCAGATTACCGCTGCCGTATTCTCTCGTGACGATCTCAAGATCAAGGGCAAGGGCACTCTCACTGTCAACGGAAATACCAATGACGGTATCGTTTCCACAGACGACCTCAAGATCTTCAACAGCACTCTCAGTGTGACAGCGGCAGATGACGGAATCGTCGGCAAGGAGTCGGTAACGATCGGTGACAAGGATGACGAGGCTTATGATAACCTCAGCGTCACAGTAAAGACAACCAACGGCGACGGTATCAAGTCCACGAACCACACCAAGGAGAACAAGGGTACTATCGTTATCAACGGCGGCAAGGTATCCGTTGAATCACATTCAGATGCTATACAGGCTGCCCGTGACGTAACAGTCAACGGCGGCGAGATCAATATCAAGACCTACCAGGGCGTGAACTATACTCCCGGACAGAATCAGGGCGGCAATAACGGCGGCGACCAGGGCGGCAATAACGGCGGCTGGGGCGGCTGGCCCGGCGGAGGCTGGCCCGGCGGAGGCGGCGGCTGGAGCTGGGATGCAGGCCACGACCTCGGACTCGATTTCAGTGCAAAGGGCATCAAGGCCGGCAACAGCGACGCTCAGATCGGCGGAACCATCAATATCAACGGCGGCGAGATCACTATCGACTCAACAGACGACGCTGTACACTGCGGAGACACTCTTACAGTGACCGGCGGTACAACCACAGTCAAGACAGCTGACGATGGTTTACACTGTGACAAGTACCTCTATGTAAAGGGCGGCAAGATCAACGTTACCGAGAGCTATGAAGGACTTGAGGCAATGCAGATCTATATCAAGGACGGCGATATCACCGTATACGCAGAGGACGATCCGACCAACTGCGGTGAGAAGGGCGCAGCAAAGACTATCGACGTAGGCAATGACAACTGCATCCTCCAGATAGACGGCGGTACGCTCCATATATACGTTACAAACAACATGGAGGGTGACGGTCTCGATTCCAACGGAAACATTTACATCAACGGCGGCTTCGTATACGCCGAGGGTTCTGTTGACGGACCTGACTCAGCACTCGATGCAGACGGACATATCTATGTAGCCGGCGGTACGCTGGTAGCTACAGGCGGTCTCGGCCGTGGTGAGCTTCCTGAGACATCATCCACTCAGCCCACTCTCTACTGGGGCGACAACAACACCAAGTATCCCGCAGGCACTGTAGTTGCTCTTCTTGATTCAAGCGGACGTGAGATCCTTTCCTACACAACAAAGCAGGCTATGAAGTGCGCTGCTGTAAGCAGCCCTGAAGTAAAGATGGGCGGCAATTATACACTCACAGTCAACGGCAACAAGGTTGCTGATTTCACCGTTACCTCAGGCCTTAACATCGTAGGCGACCATGCTAACGGAGGCTTCGGCTTCTCGACAGGCGGTAACGGAGGCTGGGGATTCTGATAGATCCATCTCCTCATAATACAGACAAACGACCCGGACACAGCGTCCGGGTCGTTTGTTTTCCTTATCTCCGGCTCAGCTATTGACTTGAATGCTGACCGGGGATATAATTATTATATGGTCATTAACAGCCAGATAAGAAAATGATAAGAATTTGTTAGTCTTTTGATAAGGACTTTTTCTGTGACATGATGTATAATATAATCACAGGCAGGACCTGATGAATAATAAAGGAGAGATAATATGAGTTCTTCTGTACTTCGCACGGAAAAGCTGTGCAAATCCTTTTCAAACGGCGGCATACAGCAGCACGTAATTAAGAACCTCGATCTTGAGATAGACAAGAATGATCTCACTGTGATAATGGGAGCTTCGGGCTCCGGCAAGACCACGCTCCTCTACACTCTGTCCGGTATGGACAAGCCCACCCTCGGCAAGGTATTCTACGGCGACGAGGATATTTCAGGGCTGAATACCGATCAGCTCGCCATGTTCCGCAGAAAGAGATGCGGTTTTGTGTTCCAGAGCATATACCTTCTCGACAGCATGACGGTATTCGACAACGTCATGACCGGCGCACTTGCGGCTCAGAAGAACTCAAAGGAGCTAGTGAGCAAGGTGGAGACCCTCCTTAAAAAGGTAGGCATCGGAGAAGAGCTCTGGAAGAAGTATCCGAACCAGCTCTCCGGCGGTGAATGTCAGAGAATAGGTATCGTCAGGGCGATCATCAACGATCCCGAGATAGTATTTGCCGATGAGCCCACAGGAAGCCTGAACTCCTCCGCAAGTACGGATGTTCTTGATATATTCACCGGCATACACGACAACGGCCAGTGCATCGTCATGGTCACACATGATATCAAGACAGCGCTCAGAGGCACCCGTATCATCTTCCTTGAGGACGGTAATATCGTCGGCGAGCACAGAATGCCCGATTACGGCACTGATGACATAAAGGAGCGCCGTGAAGGCCTCCAGGCCTTCCTTGAAAGGATGGGATGGTGACGTACAATGGGAAAGATCCTGAGACTTTCACTCAACAACATAAAGAAGCACAAGTTTGAAGCGGTATCACTTGCCCTGCTCGTCATGTTCTGCATGATGCTGCTCGGTTCCTCACTTGCTGCATTCCCGAGTGCCAATACCATATTCAAGGATATGCTGGCAAAGACCGAGTCATGGGAAAACTTCATGATGTTTTCAGACAAGGACTACGATCCGAGCTATCTTTCTCTCCTTGAAGAGCAGGAAAGAGTGGACGGAACAGCTCATGCCGAGCTGATCTACGATATGACGACCCGCTACATAGACAAGGACGGCAAGAAGCAGGCTCTGTATATGGGCTTTATAACCGTGGAAGAGGAGGCAAAGCTCGAAAAACCGTTCCGCTACGACTGCCTCTCTGACGAAGAGACAGCCTCTCTTGAGCATCCTATCTACCTCCCGTTTTCCGCAAAGCACGCACTTGAACTGAAGGCCGGCGACACCTTTGAGGTGGTATGCGGTACAAGAGTTTTTCCTTTCACTGTTGCAGGATTCTATGAGACTTTCTTCTTCAGCGAATCTGCCCTTGGATACAAGATGGTAGTGAATCAGGAAGACTATAATGCCCTTGCAGGTGTGCTTGACCGCTATCATATGCTTGCGTTCAATACAAAGGATCATGCAAAGAATTCAAGTCAGCGGGCGTTCGACGATTATGAGAAGAGCTTCGAGGAGAAGCTGAACAGGAACTACAAGGATGCTGTATCAATGCAATTAGACTATGACAGCATGGAGATGGTGGCGTCACTGGCTCTCAAGGAGATCCTCATCATGATGATAGCGATGGCTGTTGTTATCACTGTCTGCGTGGCATTCATGATATGGTTCCGTATAACTACTGAGATCAAGTCACAGCTTGAATCGATAGGCGTGCTTGAAGCGCTCGGTTATACCTCACGGAATATTGCATTCTCCTATATGCTCGAATACATCATCATATCTGCTGTCGGCATAGCTGCCGGAACACTCGGATGTGTTTTCCTGACACCTGTCATCTTCCGTATGGGAGAGATGATGGCCGGCTACAAGGGCAATCTGCACGGATATGTGCTTCCTGTAGTCATCTCGGCAGTATTCCTTCTGATCTTCGTATCAGTGATAGCATTCATCAGATCATGGGCAGTAAGGAAGTATCCGCCGGTAATGGCATTCCGCAAAGGTATCGCAGATCATCACTTCGGAAGGGATCATCTGCCTCTGCGCAAAACAAAGGGAAATGCTCATTTCCGTCTTGCAATGAAGGAGACTCTTCACAGCATCTGGCAGAGCATCGGCCTTGCCGCCTGTCTGACCCTTGCCGTAGCTACAGTGATAACCTGTTTCATACTGTTCTGCGGTTTCGGTCTTAACAGCGGATTCATAAATAAAGTCGCCGGTATCGAGCTGAGCGATATAAGTATGCAGCTGACTGATACTGCTGATGCAGAGGCGCTTGCAGAAGAACTGAGAGAGCGTCCGGAAGTCAGAAAGGTACTGCTCAATTGTCCTTTCACGAATCTTATCGAATTCCCGGATAATAATTCAAGATGTTATGCTCAGGCGTTTGATGACTACAAAGAGACGGAGTATATCAATGTCATTGAAGGAAGATATCCGGAGAACGACAATGAAATGATGCTTACAAAGATATGTCAGCTTCTGATCGGTAAGAATGTCGGTGATACCATAATGGTTAAGAGAGGCAGCAATCAGCAGAGCTTCATGGTATCCGGTATCGTTTCATCGCTTACCAACGGCGGAGGAAACGCCTATTTTACAAACGCCGGCTTGAAGAGACTCACTCCGACCTATCGTCCGCACGCACTTGAGATATACCTCAGGGACGGCGCTGACAAGGAAGAATTCCGGAAATACCTTACAGATACCTACGGCAGAAGCCTTTCCGATATGAAGGACGAAACAGATACATCCGGCAGCTATGAGGAAAGAGTAAGAGCTGCTGCCGATAAGAGGATAGCAGAGCTGATGGCAGCATACGGCGTGACAGAAGTTGAATATGCCATAACCTCAGGGGATACTGTGATTACAGGCAATAACAGCGGATTCCAGGTAAAGTCATTCCTGAGCATCCCGGATATACTTGATACCCAGCTTGCAGAAAGCTCAAAGGCCACAGCCGCTTCAACGATAATCTTCACGATAATATCAGCGGTGGTCGTTATGATAATAATCTTCATACTCATGTCAGCGACTATCAAGAAGCAGCGCAGACAGCTCGGCATCATGAAGGGCATGGGTTATACCTCACATGAGCTTATGCTCCAGCTGGCATTCAGGATAATCCCGGCTACAATAGCAGCCGTGATATTCGGCACTCTGATCGCACTGCTCCTGACGAACTCCATCAATTTAATGATAGGAGAACTGGTGGTAGAAATGCCTTTCATCATCATTGCTGATATCATCATACTCCTGTTCTGTTTTGGCTGCGCATACTTCGGCGCAAGGAAGATAAAGAAGATATCGGTTTATGAGCTCATGTCAGAGTAAGAAGGAGGAGAATATGAAAAACAAGTTTAAGGCTGCTGCTGTTGCAGCGGCAGCTCTGATAATGGTTGCTTCCTCAGTTTCGTCATCTGTCATTCTTGCAGATGAAAAGACTGCTGTTCCTGCTGAGAGCACTGCAGTCGGCAGCATCGGCTCGGTCAGCAAGACTGTCTGCGCAGCTGCCGCAATGCAGCTCGTTGACGAGGGAAAGCTCGAGCTCGATGCTCCCGTTACAGATTATCTTCCTGATTTCCGCATGGCTGACAGCCGCTGCAAGGATATCACCATACGTATGCTGCTCAGCCATACCTCAGGGCTCATGGGCACGTCCGGCGAGGATTTCATGCTCTTTGATGACCGTGACTCAGACCCGCACGATACGCTGCTCGAAAAGCTGAGCAAGCAGAAGCTCAAGGCAGATCCCGGAGCGTTTTCCGCATACTGCAACGACGGCTTCTCACTGCTTGAACTCGTAATTGAAGAAGTGAGCGGAGAGAGCTTTTCCGATTATGTTGAAAAGCATATCTTCTCACCGCTCGGCATGAAGGATTCCGGAACAGCACTCGGAGACGCCTTCCGCAGCAGCGGTCAGGCAGGAGTGTTCGTTAACGGTTCCTGGATAAAAGAGGATTACTGCATGGCTTCCGCATCCGGCGGTGTGATATGCAGCGCTGCCGATCTGAGCCGCTTCGGCAAGGCCTTCTTCACCGGCAACACCGAGCTTCTGTCAGAGAAGTCCAAGAACGAGATGAAGAAGAGGAACATCGACGAGGAGTACGAAGGAGGCTACGGCCTTGGCTGGGATACCGTCGAAAGCGATGACTATGCAAAGGCGGGTGTACAGGTAATAGAAAAGGGCGGAGATCTCAACTATCAGCACGCTTCTCTTGTAGTAGCTCCCGATGAGAATATCAGCGTATCAGTTATCTCCTCCGGCGGAAACAGTGCTGTCGATCAGCTCCTTGCGAAGGCTCTCCTTGATGTGGCTCTCGAAGAAAAGGGCATAAAGGTAGAGCATCCGGCACCCGAGCCGAAAGAGACTCTTACGGAGGTACCGGAGAAGTACAAGGCATATGAAGGTCTTTATCTTGCTCCCACCTCTGTAGTACGCATAACCTTCCCGGATATGAAATTCATGCGTATCGAGGATCTGACTGCTGAAACGTCTTCCGTATCGGAGTATATGTACACAACGGAGGATTCATTTGTCAGTGTGGAAGGAAACATTGAGAGAGGAAAGGCAGTTGAGTCAAAGGATCATCTTACCCTGAAGCTCTCGGAATATGACGGCAGGGATTGCTTCGTCAGCAGCTCATGCTATGATCTCGGAACACTCGGATACTTACCGGCTGAAGGCTATGATTACATCAGGGCGGAGGATATCACAGTCAGTGATGAAGCACAGAAGTCATGGGAGGCAAGAAACGGAAAGAAGTACTATATATGCAGCGAGAAGTATTCAAGCGTCATGTATTCGGCACAGCCCTCCATGAAGGTAAATACTGTTCCCGATCTACCCGGATATACGAATCTCGGCACGATCGTTGACGGTAACCACATAACATACAATACAGCAATGCCCGGCAGCCGTGACCTTGAAAACTATACCGCATTCAGCGACAGTGAAGGCGATAAGATCAGGATGGAGAACTGTAATATCACATTAATCTCAGAGGATAGCATCCCTGTTCTCGAGGAGGGTACAGAAAGCATATCACTCAGGACGAAGAACGCCTCCTGGTACACCGTTGGCAAATCTCTTGAAGGCAAGACCGTAACGCTGGATATACCTGAGAATGCAGCAGTATATATTTACGACAGCTACGACAAGCTGCACTATACAAGCTATATGAAGAATTACGGCAGCAAAGTCACTCTCCCGAAGGAAGGAAAGATCGTTTTCCTCGGCGAGGACGGAGGAAAGATAACTGTCTCTTGAAAGGAGAACTGAATATGAAATACCATTGCCTTATGATCGACGATGATGTGATGATCGCCGAAACTACGGCTGAATACTTCAACATATTCGACATCAGGACGGCTTATGTCACAAGCTATGACGAAGCAGTGGATTTCCTTAAGGAGAACACTGTATCTCTTCTGCTGCTTGATATAAACCTCGGGGAGAAATCAGGCTTCGAGCTCTGCAAGCAGATACGTGAGGAGCATGATATGCCGATACTGTTCATCAGCGCAAGGACGAGCGACGATGATGTCCTTACGGCTCTGAACATAGGCGGCGATGATTACATAAAGAAACCCTATACTCTCAACATCCTTCTTGCGAAGGTCAAGGCTATACTCAGCCGGTATGAGAGAGCAGCGGAGGCGGCTTATGCTGCCTCCGCTAAAGCCGTTTCTGTACCCTCCGGCGAAAATGACAGACTTCTGCACGTTTCTGACGGACTTGTACTTGACACCGATTCACACAAGCTTGTGAGGAATGGGGAGGAGATACCCCTCAAGGCAATGGAGTACAAGATGCTCGAGTACCTTCTCCTTAACCGCGGCAGAGTCATAAGCAAGGAAGAGTTCCTGAAAAATGTATGGGAGGATGTGTATGTGGGTGAGGGCACTCTTGCCGTACATATCCGCCATATCCGTGAAAAGATAGAGACTGAGCCGAATACCCCCGGCATTATAAAGACTGTATGGGGAGTCGGCTACATCATAGGTTCTCAGGAAGGCTGACGGCAGTATCATGAAGAGCTTTTACAGGATATTCATACTACTTGCGCTGATACTGACCGCAGGCATAATTGCAGCAGCGTTCATGATAAATCCGCAGGGATACAACGGAGATACGGCTGTGGATCTCAATCGTGCCGTGCATATCATACTTGAAAAACAGAAGGATTTGGGTTCGGTAACCAAGGAGGACATCGGAGCTGATTTCGTGCTTTTCGGACAGAACGGGATCTGCATCACGGAAAAACCTTCATCGTTCTTTAAAGATATAGATTCCCCGGCCAAGGCTGCTGCGGAGGACTGTGTCTGCCTGCCTGTCGAGGACAGCGGACACTATATCTGTACCATGGCAGTGCAGAGACCTGAGATGGAACGCTACGGTATAATCAGGGAACGGATGCTGACCGCCGGTTTTATGCTGTTTGGGTTAGTGGTGCTGTGTGCCGTTATATTCCGGATTTACGTAGAGTATGCTGTTATAAGACCTTTCCGCAGAATGGAGAAGTTCGCCGGAATGGTAGCTAACGGCGAACTTGATATCCCTCTGAAGCAGGACAAGAATAATCTCTTCGGAGCTTTTACTACAAGCTTCGATATCATGCGTGATGAACTGAAGGCCTCACGTAACCGTGAGAACGAGCTGAAAAAGCGCAAGCAGGAGCTCATCGCCGAGCTTAGCCACGACCTCAAAACGCCTATCACGGGCATCAAGCTGGTATGTGAACTGCTCTCAGTAAAGCTTAAGGATGAGTATGCTGTCGAGAAGATAAACAATATCCATACCAAGGCGGAGCAGATGAATATACTGGTCAGCGACCTTCTTGCCTCCGAGCTTGATTCACTGGGCGAAATGAACGTCAACTGCCATGACGAGAACTCCTGTATGCTTCATGAGCTGGTATCGCTCCATGATCCGCAGTCACTGGTACGTGAGAGTAAGATACCGGAATGTCTGATAAATACCGACCGTATACGTCTTTCGCAGACTATCGGAAATATCATCAGCAATTCCTACAAGTATGCCGGTACGCCGATACAGGTCAGCTACCGTATAAATGACCGGTATCTTGAAATGGCCATAAAGGACAGCGGCGGGGGAGTAACGAAGGAAGAACTGCCGCTCATCACGAACAAGTTCTATCGCGGCTCTGCCGGAAAGACCTCCGGCAAGGACGGCAGCGGACTTGGACTGTACATAGCGAGCGCACTCATGGAGAAGATGAACGGCGAACTGGTATGCTCATCTGACGGAACGGGTCTGACAGTTACGCTGCTGATACCTCTTTCATAAAAAATAACGATCCCGGAAGCAGTGGCTTTCTGTTCCCGGGATCAATTTGTTTCATCAAGTTTGGGATTCTAAAGGGGCGTGCCCCTTTAGCGGAGTCCAGAGGCAGCGCCTCTGGTGGGGTGTGGGGCAACGCCCCGCATTTTTCCGCAGGGCGCTTCGCAAGGGGTGAATTCCAAAACAGTCCGGGGGACTGTTTTGGAAGAGGGGACGCCTTGCAAGTG
>JAFZRF010000054.1 GCA_017620025.1 Ruminococcus sp. | reverse complement strand
CCTCCCGGGGCAAGGAGGGAGGGAAAAAGAAAACCGCAGCAAAAACCGGCATTTCCCTCCCTCCTTTCCCCTCACGGTTTTCCTCTCTGGACTCTCTTTTCCCTCTCCCCTTTCTTCCCACCCATTGCCGGTTTTTGCTTTGTCCGGACACGCAGGCTAAAGACGGCTATCGCACGGGTGACATAATTAGCGCTCTTACTTTGGATATCGGGGAGATGTATCATGTGTAGGGGGCGATGCCTGCATCGCCCCGCTTCCTCTATACGTATCCCGGACCTCCTTCCCGCGTGTTTACAAGGAAAACCGGACATTTGTCATGAAGAATTGCTTCGGGTATTGACAAAAGCTTCTGATTGTAGTAAAATATAAGTTGTATATTTATACCACAATACAAGTAAAGGCGGTAAACACATGGGATTATTCAAAAGTGTATTCGGCGCCAATGCCTACAGTAACAGAGAACTGAAGCGCATTGAGCCATTAAAGAATAAAGTATTAGAGCTTGACGAAGAGTATCAGAAGCTTTCAGACGCAGAGCTGAAGGCTAAGACAGTTGAATTCAGGGAAAGACTTGAAGCAGGTGAGACTCTTGACACCATTCTCCCCGAGGCTCTCGCTACAGTCCGTGAGGCTGCATGGCGTGTTCTCGAGAAGAAGCCCTATCCCGTACAGATCATCGGTGCTATCGTTCTCCATCAGGGACGTATCGCAGAGATGAAGACCGGTGAAGGTAAAACTCTCGTTGCCTGCGTTGCTTCTTACCTTAACGGACTTTCCGGCAAGGGCGTACACGTAGTAACAGTTAACGACTACCTCGCCAAGACACAGTCAGAGGAAATGGGAAAGGTTCTCCGCTTCCTCGGACTCACAGTAGGCTGTATTCTCCACGGACTCAACAACGACGAGCGCCGTGAGGCTTACAACTGCGATGTAACCTACGCTACCAACAACGAGCTCGGCTTCGACTACCTCCGTGACAAC
Organism: Ruminococcus sp.; assembly: GCA_017620025.1. Classification (GTDB taxonomy): domain Bacteria; phylum Bacillota; class Clostridia; order Oscillospirales; family Ruminococcaceae; genus Ruminococcus. The sequence goes on along the minus strand of JAFZRF010000054.1, from coordinate 15,842 downwards.
ATGGTTACTCACAAGGAAGAGAGAGTACAGCGTGAGCCTAACTTCGCTATCGTCGACGAGGTGGACTCCATCCTTATCGATGAGGCAAGAACTCCTCTTATCATTTCCGGCCGCGGCGACAAGTCCACAGACCTGTATGCAATCGCTGACCGTTTCGCAAAGATGCTTACTCCTACCACTGTTGTCGAGATCGACGACAAGGAGGATCAGGATGCTATCAATGATACCGCCGATTATATCATCGACGAGAAGGCAAAGACAGCTACCATCACCCAGCGCGGTGTAAAGAAGGCTGAGGAGGCATTCCACATCGAGAACCTCATGGATCCCGAGAATATGACTCTTCTCCACCATATCAACCAGGCTATCAAGGCTAACGGCGTAATGAAGAACGATATCGATTACGTTGTCAAGGACGGCGAGATCATCATCGTTGACGAATTCACCGGACGTCTCATGCTCGGCCGTCGTTTCAATGACGGTCTGCATCAGGCTATCGAGGCCAAGGAAGGCGTTAAGATCAAGAGCGAGTCACGTACACTTGCTACCATCACCTTCCAGAACTTCTTCCGTCTCTATACAAAGCTCTCCGGTATGACCGGTACAGCTATGACTGAGGAAGACGAGTTCAAGGAGATCTACAAGCTCGATGTAATTGCCATCCCGACCAACAAGCCCGTTATCCGTATCGATCACAACGATCAGGTATACAGCACCGAGAAGGGCAAGTACATGGCTATCATAGACAAGATCATCGAGTGCAACCAGAAGGGACAGCCTATCCTCGTTGGTACAGTATCCATCGAGAAGTCAGAGCTCCTTTCTGCAATGCTCAAGCGCAAGGGCGTAAAGCATGAGGTGCTCAATGCTAAGCACCACGCAAAGGAAGCTGAGATCGTAGCACAGGCCGGTAAGCTCGGCGCTGTAACCATCGCTACCAATATGGCCGGACGTGGTACTGATATCATGCTCGGCGGTAACGCAGAGTTTCTTGCCCGTGCAGAGCTGAGAAAGCGTGAGATACCCGAGGAGATCATCTCTGAGGCTATCGGCTTCGCAGATACAGACAATCAGGAGATACTTGAAGCACGTGCTCTTTACCGTGAGCTCTACAACAAGTTCAATGCAGAGGTTAAGGAGAAGGCCGTAGCCGTAAGAGAGGCCGGCGGACTTTACATCCTCGGTACAGAGCGTCATGAGTCAAGACGTATCGACAATCAGCTCCGCGGACGTTCCGGACGTCAGGGCGACGAGGGCGAGAGCTGCTTCTTCCTCTCCGTAGAGGACGACCTTATGCGTATCTTCGCAGGCGACCGTCTTGAGAATATGATGAAGGTGCTCAACGTTGAGGAGACAATGCCTATCGAGAGCAAGTCACTCACAAAGATCATCGAGTCCTCACAGAAGAAGGTAGAGGGCAGAAACTTCAGCATCAGAAAGAACGTACTCAACTACGACGACGTTATGAATACACAGCGTGAGATCATCTACAAGCAGCGTGCTCAGGTGCTTGACGGTGAGGATCTCCACGAGAGCATCCTCAAGATGATGGAGGATCTCATCACATCCACAGTAAATACCTACCTGCCTGATGATGATATCAAGGACGAGTGGAACCTCATCGGCCTCAAGGAGTACTTCCTCGGCTGGCTTATCGGACCTGAGGATCTTGAGTTCGACGAGGAGGAGCTCAAGGAGATCAGCAAGGAGGATATCATCAGCGCTCTCAACGAGAAGTGCGGTGAGATCTATCAGGCCAAGGAAGCAGAGTATGGCTCTGAGACTATCAGAGAGCTCGAGAGAGTTGTTCTCCTGCGTACAGTTGATACAAAGTGGATGGCTCATATCGACGATATGGAAGAGCTCAAGAAGGGTATCGGTCTCCGCTCCTACGGTCAGAGAAACCCTGTTATCGAGTATCGTTACGAAGGCTTCGAGATGTTCGATGCTATGGTCGATTCTATCCGTGAGGATACAGTACGTATGCTCCTTACAGTAAAGCTTCAGTCCAACGAGGCTCCCGAGCGTGAGCAGGTGGCCAAGCCCGATGCACCGAATGCAGGTGCCGGCGACGGAAGCTTCTCTGAGGAAGTTCACGTTAAGAAGATCGGTGACAATGATCCCTGTCCCTGCGGCAGCGGCAAGAAGTACAAGAAGTGCTGCAAGCTGAAGGATCAGGGCAAGGCATAAGATCTATATAAAACCGCAACACCCTGCCAAGTCCGGCAGGGTGTTTTCAGAACGCCGGGAAGGCGAAAGAGGTGTTTATGAAAAAGAGACACATAGCTGCTGCGGCACTCAGTCTGCTGCTTATGACAGGCTGCGCCAATGAGGTGGGTGTAGCATCAAAGATCCAGACCACAGAGCCGGAAACAGAGCCTGTTACAGAGGCTGCCACCGAAGCTGCGACAGAAGCAATGACAGAGACTCCCACGGAAGAGGAGACTTCCGGAGAGACAGAAGCTGCAACAGAGCCTGAGACTGAGGATACGACCAGGGACTATACACAGGATGATACTCCGTGGAGCCATCCCGTAGATCCGGATGAGGAGCCGTGGATGGCCGATGCACGGTATACCTACGAGGTGCAGCCTGACGGAGTAGCCGTTTACTATTCCGGAAACAAGGTGCAGATACTCGAAGCAGACTGTGAATGGTGCAATGTTGTCGATTCTCCGGAGTTCTATCTCACGCTGAACGACTATGACATGGACGGCTATGCCGATCTGTTCATACCCTCGGCCATAGGTACTCCGAACAGCGTCGGCAGGTATTACTGTCTCAACACCTCGACCGGACGCTTTGACAGCTGCGATGAGCTTGACGAAAAGCTCGGCGGCGCACTTGCGTCCGTAGGCGATGACGGACTTCTCACTGTACACAGCAAGGGCAGCGCTTCCGCCTACGAGGACAGGCAGTACCGCTGGTTCTCCGGCGAGCTTGCACTTGTGCAGCGCAAGGTGCAGTACCTCGGCTCGGACGGCGAGCTCTACGTTGATATTTACAGCGTAATGGGCACTGATGAAGAACTCATCGGACGTGAGCACGTACTGCTCGATGATAATAATGAATGGATCGGTACTGAGGATGTACCGCTGAACTGAGGTGTGAAATGAGCGGATACAGTGTTTTTGCCCGTTATTACGACGAGCTCACGGCAAATATCGACTACCGCCGGCGTGCGGAGTTCTTTGATGCTATAATACGCCGTTTTCGCAGCGCAGAGGGCGGCATACTGCTTGACCTTGCCTGCGGTACGGGAAGCATATCAATGGAGATGGCAAGGCTCGGGTATGATGTTATCGGTGTAGACCTCTCTGACGAGATGCTCGGCATAGCCATGGATAAGAAGTACGACAGCGGACTCGATATACAGTACCTATGTCAGGATATGCGGAAGATAGATATGTTCGGCACGATAGACATAACGGTATGTGCTCTCGACAGCATCAACCACCTGCCGTCAGCTGATGATGTGAAGCAGGTCTTTGAGCGTGTGGCGTTTTTCTCGGAGGTCGGCAGTCTCTTTATATTCGACGTGAATACCCTCTACAAGCACCGTCATGTGCTTGCGGACAATACATTCACCTACGAGACGGAGAATGTCTACTGTGTGTGGGAGAACTCGCTTGACCGTACAACGGATGAGGTGTCCATGCACCTTGAATTCTTCGAGCGTGAGGAGAACGGGCTATATTCCCGCAGCTCCGACAGCTTTTCGGAGAAGGCCTACAGCGAGGAAATGATAGAAGCCATGCTGAGAGATGCAGGCTTTGAGATAGTCGGCAAATACAATGACGACAGCTTTGAAGCGCCGGCGGAGGACTGCCAGCGTATTGTATACGCTGCAAGATGTGTCCGCAGCGGACAGAAGACGGACTGATAACAGGAGGAAGAGATATGGGAAAGCTTTATAGAGCGATTTCCGCAGACGGCTCCGCATTTGCAGCCGTTCTTGACGGAAAGGATATAGTTTCACAGATAGAGAAGATTCACAAGACCTCGGCAGTTGTGACCGCCGGTCTCGGCAGACTTTCGCTTGCCGCTTCACTCATGGGCTATATGCTCAAGGGCGAGGAGGACAGCATAACACTGCGTATCGATGCAGACGGCCCCGCCGGTCAGCTCGTTGCAGTTGCAGACAGCCGCGGAAACGTGAAGAGCTGTGTTGCGAATCCGGTAGTAGAGATACCGCTCAACGCACAGGGCAAGCTCGATGTAGCCGGAGCAGTCGGCCGTGACGGCACGCTCTCCGTAGTAAAGGACATGGGCCTCCGTGAGCCCTATGTGGGCGTTATACCGCTCGTCTCCGGCGAGATAGCAGAGGACATAGCAAGCTACTACGCAACGAGCGAGCAGATACCTACGGTATGCGCTCTCGGAGTGCTTGTTGATACCGACCTCAGCGTGAAGTCGGCAGGCGGATTCCTTGTGCAGCTCCTGCCTTTCGCTGACGAGAAGTGCATAGATATCATAGAGAAGAACGTAAGCTCCATGCGTCCGGTATCGGCTCTCCTGTCCGAGGGCGTGACACCGGAGGAGATAGCGAATATGCTCCTTGACGGCCTTGAGCCCAACGAGCTCGATTCGGCATCGCCGGTATATCACTGCGACTGCTCACGTGAGCGCACGGAGAAGGTGCTCATCAGCATCGGCAGGGAGGAGCTTTCCTCTATCGCTGCCGAGGGCAAGGATACCTCTGTTTGCTGCCATTTCTGCGGCAAGGAATATGTATTCACACCGCAGGAGATAGCAAAGCTGGCCGAATAAGCCATTAAGGAGAGATATATGTACGAAAACAAGACAGAGGAACTGCCGGTAAAGGCAGTCCTCGCCTGTGTTGATACCGGAGAATTTGACGCCGAAGCCTCTATTGCCGAGCTTGCGGAGCTCGCAGCCACTGCAAATGCGGAGGTAGTCGGCGATATGATACAGCGCCGTCCGACCTACGATCCGGCGACCTGTATGGGTACCGGAAGACTTGAAGAGCTCAAGGAGCAGCTCGATGCCCTTGAAGCAGAGCTCGTCATCTTTGACCATGAGCTCACCGGAGTGCAGGTGCGCAACATAGAGGATATACTCGGTGTGCGTGTAATAGACCGCACCACCCTGATACTCGATATATTCGCCCAGCGTGCAAGGACTAAGGAAGGCAAGCTGCAGGTCGAGCTCGCTCAGCAGAAGTACCGTCTACCGAGACTTACCGGTCTGGGTACATCCCTTTCAAGGCTCGGCGGCGGTATCGGTACAAGAGGACCCGGCGAGACAAAGCTGGAGACCGACAAGAGACATATCCGCAAGAGGATAAGCGTACTCGAGGAGCAGCTTGAAGAACTCAAAAAGCACCGCTCTTTCTCACGCTCGCGCCGCCGCAAGGACGGAGTGCTCTGCGCCGCTATTGTCGGATATACCAATGTCGGCAAGTCCACTCTGCTCAATGCCCTGACAGATGCGGGTGTACTGGCAGAGAACAAGCTCTTTGCCACACTTGATACCACCTCACGTTCAATAGAGCTGCCGGACGGCAGAAGCGTGCTGCTGATAGATACCGTAGGACTGATACGCCGCCTGCCCCATAATCTGGTAGAGGCTTTCAAATCCACCCTTGAAGAGGCAGCCTCCGCAGATATTATCCTCAACGTGCAGGACCTTTCCTCACCTGAGAGAGAGGCACAGGCGGAGGTCACCCGCAGCCTGCTCTCAGAGCTTGGCTGTGACGGTATACCGCAGATAAACGTCATGAACAAATCCGATGCCGCCCTCCACAGGGATACGGTATTCGAGGACGATACGACAGTTATCATATCCGCAAAGCATGGCGGCGGTTTCGACCGCCTGCTCGAGTGCATAGCACGAAACCTTCCCGAGACCGCCCGCCGCATGAAGCTGCTGATACCCTATGATAAGATGGGCTTCACCGGCAGGATAAGAGCGGCCGGCAAGGTGTTCTCCGAGGAGCATACCGAGCACGGCACAGTAGTTGACGCCCTCGTTGACGTAAAGCTGATAAAGGAGGCAGAGCAGTATCTCTGCAAGGAATGAAAAAAGCTGCACGGGGTTTCCCTGTGCAGCTTTTCATTATTCTTCGTCAAATGAATCGAGGTCGATACCGCTGAGCAGCTCCTTGAGCTCTGCAAGCTCGTCTGCTGTGAGAGTAACGCCCTTACCCATCCTGCTGTGATCGGGTGACCACTCACGGATATCGTACTTGGGCTCATGATCGTTCCAGCTCACCATATTGAGCTCCTTTGTCCAGCCCTTGGCATTCTCGGAAAGAACACCCAGCTTCTCTGTGATCTCGTATTTAAGCTCTGCCATAGTAATACTCCTTTCGATTGATGCTTATATAATTTTAACACAATAGGAGTATTTTGTAAATACCCAAAATATTTAATTTAATAATCGGACCGGTCATCCGTCCTCTCTCTGCTCTTATTGACATTTTTCTTATTTCTGATATAATATAATTGTATAGGCAACACCGCACAAAGCCCGCCTGACGGCTTTGCACTGAATCTGCTTGCATATTTTCCGCCATCCTGCACAGAAATCCCTTGACATACGTCAGTATGCCTGCGGAATTTCTGTACAACCTGACGAAAAATCTGCCGGCGCATCTTCAGCACAGGCTTTGTGCGGTGTTGCCTAAAAGAAAAAAGTAAGGAGGCTGTGAAAAGTGAGCGATATTGATTTCTATCTTGACGGACTCAGTCAGCTGCCCGCGGTAATAGAGCGCGGCGAGGACAGCCAGCAGGAATTTGCAGTGACCATGCTGCAGTTTCTTCAGCTTGAGCATCTGTACGAATCCGCAATAAACATCGTTACGACCTATCTCAACAACCTTGACGGCGAATTCAACGTCAGGTTCCAGCGCAACCCGATACATAACATTGAGAGCAGAGTCAAATCGGCGGAGTCCATAGTCGGAAAGCTCCAGAAGAAAGGGCTGCCGATAACACCGGAATCTGCACGCCGCAATCTTCTCGATCTTGCGGGAATACGTGTGACCTGCTACTACATAAGCGATATCTATGAGCTTGCGAATATGCTCACAAGGCGTGATGATTTCGTTCTCATCAAGCAGAAGGACTACATAAAGCACCCGAAAAAGAGCGGCTACCGCAGCCTTCATATGATAGTGAACGTACCGGTACACCTTTCCACGATGAAGGTCTATGCACCGGTGGAGATACAGATACGCACCATGGCCATGGACTTCTGGGCGAGCCTTGAACATCAGCTGAAGTACAAGACCACAGCGGAGCTCACGCCGGAGATATCCGAGGAGCTAAGAGCCTGTGCGGATCAGATAGCAGAAACAGATATGCGTATGCAGAGGATATTTATGGAGATCAACGATCTCTGACAAGGAAAGGAAGCAGAGATATGGCATTTTGCAAGTACTGCGGAAAGAAGCTTGAGGAAGGGGAGTACTGCGGCTGCGATGAATCACTTGCAGCGGCTGCGGCATCGCTGGAGGCAACGATAGAAGCTCCGGCAGAGGAGATCCCCGATCCCATGGAGTCATACATAGATCCGGTCGAGAACGTGTCCGATCCCGATGCTATGGAGGAGGGCTATATCAAGCCGCTTGAGGAGGACGTTCCCGATCCTCTCGAGAAGGCTGAGAAGAAGGAAAAGAAGCACAAGGAGAAGCAGGAGAAGAAACGCAGGGAAGAGAAGCATAAGCCGAAGCCTGCCGATCCGGTGCATGAGAGAAAGCGTCATGACAACACCGCAGAGACAGCTGCCCTTCCGTCAAAGAAGAAGGGCGGATACGTGAAGGGAACACTTCTCTTCATCGGAGTAGTCCTTGCGCTGGCGCTGCTCGTGTTCCTGCTTATGATGATACTTACAGGCGGCTACAAGGCTCCTGTTGTAAATATGGAGAAGGGACTTTCACGCTGCCGCTCCGAACGCATCATCGAGGCTGTAGTGCCCGAGAGCAGGATAATGCAGGTCAGGAACGACCTTATCGCCGATGACGGCAAGTGGAAGGACGTCACAGATGATCTCGACGAATACCTGAAGAGCATCAGGGATCTGATAAAGGACGACAGTACAGGCAGCAAGCCCAAGGCTGAGATAAAGATAGTTGACAAGGACAAGGTCTCCGGCAGCAATCTCAAGAGCATCCGCAAGGCATTTGACAGCATCGAGGAAGAGGTGGGCAAGGCCTACAAGCTCAAGCTCGAGATCAGCTATGCTGGCAGAACAGGCAGATTCAATGTCTACAGCGTAAAGCTCAAGGGCAGCGGCTGGATACTCTACGGCGATGATAAGACCTCCGACAAGCTCTGCACCATATTCCGTGACGAGATAGACAGCTGCGGCAGGGAAGTTGTGAGAATGGCAAGAGGCTATAACGACTCACTTTCAAAGTTCGGCTGGCAGACTGCATTTGATATGTTCGGCATGGATATAAACGGCGGCAGATCCGAAGCAGTACCGGAGGAATGAGCGGTCTATGGATTATAAAGTAAAGGGCAGGGACATAATCGTCTCCGAGCCCGACCTCGATCTTGACGAGACCCTCGACTGCGGTCAGGCATTCAGATGGAAGAAGATACCGTCCGATTATGACTGCACCTACACAGGACGTTTCGTGAATACGCCTCTCACGGTCTCACAGACCGGAAAGGGCAGCTTCATCTTCCACGATACCACCGAGGAGGATTTCCTCGGCCGCTGGGTGGATTACTTCGATCTCAGTACGGATTACAGCGAGCTCAAGCGCTGCTTCTCCGAGGACGCGACTCTCTCAAAGGCCTGCGCCTATGCGGGCGGAATAAGACTTCTCCGGCAGGACAGCTGGGAATGCCTTATTTCCTTCATCATTTCCCAGAACAACAACATCCCCCGCATCAAGGGCATAATCGACCGCCTCTGCGATAAGAACGGCGGCGATTTCCCGGAAGCAGATACTCTTGCAAGGGAAACGCCGGACAGCCTTTCGTATCTCCGCAGCGGATTCCGTGCGAAGTACCTCTGTGATGCCGCTTCAAGAGTAAGCAGGGGAGAGACTGACCTCTCCGCCATAGCATCAGCTCCGATAGACGAGGCAAGAGCGGAGCTTAAAAAGATACTCGGCGTAGGCCCTAAGGTCGCCGAGTGTGTACTCCTGTTCGGTATGCATCGCACAGAGGCCTTCCCGATAGATGTATGGATAAAGAGAGTGCTTGCGGAGTACTACCCCGACGGCTTCCCTGAGTTCGCAGCAGCGAATGCCGGCATAGCGCAGCAGTATCTGTTCCACTATATCAGAACGGGACTTAATAAATGATCGCTGAAAAGCCCTGAAGAAGTGTCATCTTCTTCAGGGCAGTTTTTTACAGCATCGGCGCAAACATATTCAGCACCGCACCTGACAGCTTTGAAAGGAAAGGCCGTTCACGGCAGTCTTCAAGCGTAACTTCGTGCGATACAGATACCGTCATATCAAAATCGGCAGCTATCTCGTCTATTACTCTGCAGCCGTAGAGTATTGCCGCTGATTCAAAGTGCAGATAGAAGCTGCGGTAATCGAGGTTAATCGTGCCTATAATCGCAGCCGCTCTGTCTGCGATTATGGTCTTGGCGTGGATAAAGCCGGGAGTGTACTCGTATATCTTCACACCGGCAGCTATCAGCTGAGGGTACAGCGTCCAGGCGATGCGGTAAACGTACCACTTGTCCGGTATATGCGGAGTGATTATCCTGACGTCAACGCCTTTCTTTGCGGCAAAGCAGAGCGCATCTATCATCTCGTCATCGAGTATCAGATATGGAGTCGTTATGCATACAGACTCACGGGCATTGCTGATAAGCTCGAGGTATGCGAGCTTCCCGACAGGCTCGTCATCGAGCGGCGAATCCGAGAACGGCTGGATGAAGCCGTCAGGAGTGCCTTCCGGCATGACCTCTGCCACAGGTATGTCATTGGCATTCAGCGGTGAGGAGAGCTCTGAAATATCCCAGAGCTGACGGAACATGACGGTATAGTTTCTTACGGCCTCCCCGCGTATCATTATGCCGGTATCCTTCCAGTGTCCGAAGCGTACCTTTTTGTTGATATACTCGTCCGCAAGGTTCGTACCGCCGGTGAATGCCGTTATACCGTCAATAACTATGATTTTCCTGTGGTCACGGTTGTTCTGTATCGAAGAGAGGAGAGGACGGAACGGATTGAAGGCAAGGCAGCGGACTCCGCTGTTCCTGAGCTCTCTGAATTTCTCCGAGCGCTCCTTCATGCCTGTGCCTATGCCGTCATACATCAGTCTGACGTCAACGCCCTCCCGTGCCTTGCGCATCAGCACATCGGAAACAGCATCGAGCATATGACCCTCTGATATAATGAAATACTCCATGTAGATGAATTTTTCGGCCTTTTCAAGCTCCCTCAGCATGGCTTCGAACTGTATCTCACCAAGTGGGAAGAACTCTGCATGGGTGCTGCGGTATACAGGGTATTCTCCGCAGCTCAGCACGTACCTTGCGAGGTTCAGCTGATCGGGTGCTTCCTCTGCAAGTGCTGCCATGATCTCCGGTGACTGCGTAAGGTGCTTTGCGGTCTGCTCACGGTAGCGTCTTTCGAGTCTGCGGGGGAGCTTCTGCGTATTCTTGTAGAAGAGGTAGGTCAGCCCTCCGAAAAGCGGCACGACGCTGATGAGTATTATCCACGCCAGCTTGTAGGAAGAAGGCTCCTGCTTGTTCATAAGGTAGATAACAAGCACGACATCGAGAACTATCAGTGATATATATACGAAATAGAAACGCTCACCGATAGCGGCAACAGCAAGGAGAAGAAGCATTATCTGAAACAGCAGCAGAAGTACGGTTATAGCGGCTCTGCTGAATATCCGCCTTAGTATTTTTCCGGGCATAGTTACCTCCTTACTGGATTTTTTCTGTAAAACATGATATAATGAATGCAAGGCATTCATTCCTATACAGCCACCATGCTGCATAATGCTATTATACCACGAACAAACGAAAAAAGGAAGTGTACCCGTGAAAAAGATAATGCCATATGAAAGAAAAACCTATTTCTACGAGACAGACAAAATGAGCATAATGCACCACTCCAACTACATACGTATATTTGAAGAAACAAGAGTCGATATGATGCGCCAGAGCGGTATGCCCTTCACCTATATCGAAGAGGCCGGCCTGATGATGCCTGTGCTCTCCGTATCCTGCACCTTCAGAAGCCCTCTGAGGTTCGACGAGCCCTTTGCAGTATACCCGCATATCACACGTTTCAACGGCGTGAAGCTCGAGCTGTCCTACCGTATAGTCAGCCGTGAGAGCGGTCTGCTCTGTGCAGAGGGTACATCCTCGCACTGTTTCACAGACCTTTCCATGAAGCCTGTACGCATAAAGCATACCCATCCGGATATATACAGCCTGTTTGCGGAATATGCCGGATATGAGGTAACTGACTGAGGCATTCAGGATTATAAATTGATACTTGTAATTTGTTTGTAATTATGGTATAATATTCATAACCGAATATTGTACATTATTTCAGATGCCCCTGCAGATATGCACAGCGGGCGATCATATAATATTTACTGTAAAGGAGAATCAGAATGGCAGTCACTGAAGCAGTTGAGAACTATCTCGAGACGATACTCATTCTCTCAGAGAAGCAGCCTGATGTTCATGCTATCGATATATGCTCATACATGGGTTATTCCCGCCCGACAGTCTCCATCATTCTCAAAAAGATGAAGGACGACCGGCTTGTGAATGTCGATGCGGATAACCACCATATCACTCTTACAGATGAAGGAAGAAAGGTAGCGGAGCGTATCTACGACCGCCACAAGACTATCTCCTCCTTCTTTGTTTTCCTCGGAGTCAACAAGGATACGGCTGCTGAGGACGCCTGCAAGGTCGAGCACGATCTTTCGGACGAGACCTATGAGAGACTCAAAGCCTATCTTGACTCTCTGGGCAATAAGTGATACCGGAGGAACAGATGAACAAATTCCAGAAATACAGACAGGAGCATCCGGTATTCGTATACCGGTCATATGACATAAAAGAGACGGCTGACACGGTTGAGGTCAGCTATGTCTTCGATATCCCCGGCCTTGCGGAATTCCATCCCGGCTGGAGCTTCCCGAAGCCGGAGGGCTTTACTGTTTCCGGCGACCTCACCCTTGAAAGACTTGTATTCTCCCTCGGCATGGCTGAGGCAGTGAGCTACTGGAAGGCAGTCTGCTCACCGGAGATGAGAGTTGAATGCGGCGAGCTTAGTGAAGAGCAGATTCAGTGGTGGAAGAAGCTTTACTTCCTCGGCCTCGGTGAGTTCTTCTATGTGAACGGTATCACCGCAGACCGTGAGACCTTTGTGAACATAGTGCCGGAGGGCAGCTTTTCCTGCACCGCCCCCGCACAGAGAAGCGCTCCCGAGGGCTGTCTCGTGCCCATAGGCGGCGGTAAGGACTCCGCCCTCACTCTTGAGACTCTTGTGAGCGCAGGCATGAAGTGCCGCTGCTACGCCATCAACAAGCGCTGCTCCATATCAGCCACAGTTGAGGCAGCAGGCCTCCCTGAGGGAGCACTTATCACGGCACAGCGCCGCTTTGACCGCTCCCTTGTGGAACTAAACAAGCAGGGCTACCTGAATGGTCATACCCCCTTCTCTTCCATCGTTGCATTCTCCGCAGAGATAACAGCATATCTCAGCGGCCTGAAATACATCGTCCTCTCCAATGAATCCAGTGCCAATGAGAGCACTGTCATCGGACAGGAGGTCAATCACCAGTACTCCAAGAGCTTCGAGTTCGAGCAGGACTTCCACAGCTACGAGGAGAAGCATCTCGGCACAGGGATATACTATTTCAGCTTCCTGAGACCCCTTGCTGAGTTCCAGATAGCAAAGATGTTTGCAGCACACAAGAAATACCTTCCGGTATTCCGCAGCTGCAATCTCGGCAGCAAGGTCTCGCCGGATATTTGGTGCGGCGAGTGTCCCAAGTGCCTTTTCGTAAGCATAATCCTCTCTCCGTTCCTCACAACGGAGGAGATAATACAGGTGTTCGGCAAGGATATCCGTGATATGGAGTCCATGGCCGATTACTTCACAGAGCTCACCGGTCAGTCCGACCACAAGCCATTTGAGTGCGTAGGAAGCATAGATGAGGTGAATCTGTCCGTTTCACTTGCAGTCAGACGAATGGATAAACAGGGCGAGAGACTGCCGCTGCTCTTTGAGAGGTACCGCAGTTCAGGTCTCTACCGTCCCGAGCTGCTCGACGCACAGAACGCTGAAGCCTGCAGCGCATTCAACGGGGAGAATCTCCTTCCCGATGAGTTCCGGGCTATACTGAAAAAGGAAATGGAGCGTTTGCTTTGAACAGGTTTATTGAATACATCAGGGAATACACAAAGGATAAGACGGTTTGTATACTCGGCTTCGGCAGAGAGGGAAAGGCCACATACAGGATACTGAGCGAGTACTGCTCTCCGGCGGCCATAACCATTGCCGACCTCAATCCCGTGAGCAAGGAGGCGAACGACCTCCCGGATTCCGTTGATATCGTCTGCGGAAGCCTCTATCAGGAATGCCTTGAAAGATTCGATCTTGTATTCAAGAGCCCCGGCATCGTGCTCGAAAGATCACCCCGTGATCTCAGGTGTACAGTCACCTCCGAGACTCAGGTATTCTTCACGGTATACCGTGACCAGATCATCGGCATAACCGGAACCAAGGGCAAGAGCACGGTAACTTCGCTGATATACCATGTACTCAGGGAATCGGGAAAGGATGCCAAGCTCGCCGGAAATATCGGCATTCCGGTGTTCGATATCGTTTCCGAGATGAAGGCAGAGTCGATCGTTGTATGCGAGCTATCCTGCCATCAGCTCGAGTATATGACTGTATCACCGCATATAGCCGTATTCCTCAACCTTTACGAGGAGCATCTTGACCATTACGGTACTATGGAGCGCTACACAAACGCCAAGAGAAACATTCTTCTCCATCAGCGTGAAGGCGACTGGCTCTACATCAACCATGACCTTGAAACAGAGGATACCGGCGCAGAGATACGCACAATGTCATCTGCGGCAAAAGAGGCCGATATCTATGTGCATGACGGCATAGTGAAATGCGGCGGCATCGAGTATCACATTCCCTGTGACAGCGTCAAGCTGCTCGGAATACACAACCACTACAATATAGCTGTAGCCTATGAGGTGTGCAGTCATTACGGCGTAACCGATACACAGTTCCAGGCGGCACTCTGCACCTTTGACCCGCTCTCGCACCGCCTCGAATTCGTCGGCAGGTTCGCAGGCATCCGCTGGTATGATGACTCTATCTCAACAGCCTGTGCAACGGCGATAGAAGCACTGAAAAGCATCCCCGATCCTGGGTGTATACTGATCGGCGGCATGGACAGAGGCATCGATTATACACCGCTTGTGGAGTGTCTTGCAAAGGCTTCCGTACAGGTCGTATGTATGGAGACCTCCGGCAAGAGGGTATATGATATGCTTATGGCAGCCGGAGAAGAAGTCTCCGAGCCTGAGCGTATCCACTACGTACCTCACCTTGAGGGCGCAGTGAAGCTCGCAGCAGAGATAACCCCCGATGGTAAGAGCTGTGTGCTTTCACCTGCGGCGGCAAGCTACGGTATATTCAAGAATTTCGAGGAGAGAGGCGATGTATTCAAGTCGCTCGTAAAGGCTCTCTGATGATGTAACAGTGATATGAAACGATAAAGCCATAGTACCTCTCTTATTGAATAAAGGGCGTACTATGGCTTTTTGTCGGTACTGACCCGGATACGGAAGGAGCTTCCTGCAATGAAAAGAAAACTGTTCTGCGAGATCTCACCACTTACCTACGCAATATCCGAAAAGAAATGTATCACCGAAAGGAATATAAAGGACTTCTTCCTTGCTCCGAGCTTTGCGGAAAAGAAGCGGAAAGAGAAACTGCCGTATCTGATATGCCGCCATAATTCACTCATCAGGCGGCGCCTCGGCAATGTGGATATGCGTCTTCAGGAGAACAAGGCGGTCAATCTTTCCATAGCCGCTCCGAAGCTCAACAGGATACTGATACGTCCCGGCGAGACCTTCTCCTTCTGGCATCTTGTCGGCAGGATAAGCGAGAAAAACGGATATAAGGAGGGCCTTACCATAGTCAATGACCATCCGTCCTCCGGTATAGGCGGCGGTATGTGTCAGATGACAAACCTGATACACTGGATGGTGCTGCATTCCGACCTTGACATAACGGAGCATCACCACCACGACCAGTTAGACCTCTTCCCGGATTTCAAGCGTAAGATACCCTTCGGCACCGGCACTTCCATAGTATATAACTACCTTGATTACCGCTTCAGAAACAATACAAGCAGAACTTACCAGCTTGTCATATTCACTACAGACGAATATCTATGTGGGGAACTGAGAGCGGACAAGCCGCAGAAGTACAAGTACAGCATATCTGACGAAAACGTCTATTTCTCCCGTGAGAAGGACGGCGAGGTATACCGCAACGGTGATGTCTACCGAACAAGGCTTGACAGCAGAACAGGCGCTGAGGTATCAAAGAAGCTGATACGTCATAACCATGCCTGTACCTGTTATGATACGAGCGGCCTTGAGATCAGGGATATGACGTTTTCAGATGAATAAAGTATAGAAATAAAAGCATAATATATACGGCACGTCTTGAGCGGAGATTCATACATAATGTCTATCAGGGGACGCCTTCACTTGCAAGGCGTCCCCTCTTCCAAAACAGTCCCCCGGACTGTTTTGGAATTCACCCCTTGCGAAGCGCCCTGCGGATAAATGCGGGACTCTGTCCCGCACCCTGCCAGAGGCTCTGCCTCTGG
>JAFZRF010000015.1 GCA_017620025.1 Ruminococcus sp. | reverse complement strand
GCCTCTGGTGGGGTGACTCCCCACAGTGTGGGGAGATGTCAGCGAAGCTGACAGAGGGGACGGACCGGTTAGGTTGGGGCAACGCCCCGCATTTATCCGCAGGGCGCTTCGCAAGGGGTGAATTCCAAAACAGTCCGGGGGACTGTTTTGGAAGAGGGGACGCCTTGCAAGTGAAGGCGTCCCCTGATAAAACTAAGGATTTTTGACAGACTGAGCACCCGGAGGAGGTATGTCAGAGACCGTCTCCGGGTGCTGCTCATTTCTGCTTGTTTATAAAAGTGCACAATGGGACAGAATGCCTCTTCAGTACCAATGGGTAAAACGGAGGTAAAAATTACCTGCTTTTTTCAAAATCAGTGCTTTGGTGGAGGTTTTGGGTGATGAAAGGTAAAAAAACAGAACAAACGTTCACGAAACAAACGTTTTATTTTATGAAATTTGTGCAAAATAACTAAAAACGTATCGAAAGCCGACTCAGAATTGTAAGCTGCAGGGCTTGCAATGTCTCTTTCGATGCTGTATAATATCTTTAGAGGTAAAAACTGGTGATGAGATGTAACCAGGAGTCATTCAGAGGTGAATTTAGGAACTAAGTTGAAGGAAAGCGGGGCGAAGAACATGAAAGAGCCGTTGTACGGTACTTATAATCCGAGTATCGACTCAAAGGGCCGCATGAGCTTCCCGAACAAACTCCGTGACATCCTCGGCGCAGAATTCTATCTTTGCATCGGACATGACAACAGCTACATCGCAGTTTACTCTCCCGAAGAGTTTGATAAGTACTGTGAAAAGCTCCAAACCATAACCGGAGAGATCGGCACTGCGCTCAGAAGAGAGCTTTTGGCAGGCGCCGATAAGCAGGTACCCGACAAGCAGGGAAGAATATTCCTTGCACAGCATCTGAGAGAATTTGCCGGCATCACCGATGAGGTGACCATTGTCGGTGCGCTCCACAAGGCTGAGATCTGGGATACCAAGACCTATCAGAAAGTCAGGGGAACTGTTGATCCTGACGAGAAGAAGGCTGCGCTCGCCGGCATGATGCTCTGAAATGTACAGATACACTATAGTATTATAGCATATCTTCGCACATTTGTCAACAGGCATATCACAGGCTCCTTCACAGAACAGGCAGCTGCGTAAAGGCAGCTTCTTTAGTTCTGAAGAGAGCTGACGAGTATAAGGAGATCACAATGGAATTCAGACACATTCCTGTACTGCTGAATGAATCTCTCGACGGTCTTGCACTTCGTCCAGACGGAGTGTATGTAGACTGCACAGCGGGCGGCGGCGGTCATTCCTCAGCTATAGCCGAAAGGCTGAAGGCTATGGGAGGCACCGGCAGACTGATATCGCTGGACAGGGATCCGGATGCAGTGGCGGCGGCAACGGAACGTCTCAGGGGGTACGATAATGCGAAGGTGATACACCGGAACTATTCGGAGCTGAGAAGTGTTCTTGACGAACTGGGGATCGAGGCTCTTGACGGAGTCCTTATGGATCTTGGGGTGTCGTCGTATCAGCTTGACGAAGGAAGCAGAGGCTTCTCCTATCACAGCGAAGCACCGCTCGATATGCGGATGAGCCGTGAGGGAACGAGCGCAGCGGATATCGTCAATACCTTCAGCGAGCAGCAGCTTGCAGATATCATCTTTGAATACGGCGAGGAGAAATTCTCAAGGCGTATCGCAGCAGGTATCGTGAAGGCGAGGAGCGAAGCCCCTGTGGAGACAACGCTTCAGCTTGCGGATATAATCCGTGAGTGCGTTCCGCAGAAGGCAAGGAGAGATAAGAATCCATGTAAAAAAACCTTCCAGGCATTGAGGATTGCAGTAAACTGCGAGTTCGACCACCTTTCCAAAGGTCTCGACGAAGCGTTCTACAGTCTGAAGCCGGGCGGCAGGCTTGCCGTCATAACCTTCCATTCGCTGGAAGACAGGCTTGTAAAGCAGCGCTTTGCAGGCTGGTGCAGGGGATGTATATGTCCGCCTGATTTTCCGCAGTGTGTATGCGGAAGAAAACCAGAGGGAGCCCTCGTAAACCGCAAGCCGATAGAGGCTGCGCCTGAGGAGCTTGACAACAACAACAGAAGCAGAAGTGCGAAACTGAGAGTGATCGAAAGGAAAGCAGAGTACGATGACTGACAGAAATCCTGCCTACGACGTTTTCGATGAAGATCGTGACGGCCGTGAGGAAGAACCTCGTAGCCTTGCTATAACGGCAAGTGTTGTGCAGACATCTGACAGTCCGGAGAGTGCTCCCGCAGAACCGGCGGCAGAGCCCGCAGCGGCTGAAGCGGCGGCGGAGCCTGACGAAGGCGGTACAGGCACCGGAGCTGTGCTATTGGTCATTCTGATCTCTCTGATGGCAGCGGCATTGCTTGCAGGAGTCATATTCAGCTATAACAGACGCAACAGTATATATAACGAGATCAACGAAAAGACCTCTGCGCTGAAACTTGCTGAAGCTGAGAATGTAAGACTGCAGTCTGAACTGGAGAGTAAGATGTCTGCAAAGAACGTCGAGGATTATGCAGAGAATGTACTGAAGATGAGAAAGATAGATTCATCGCAGATAAAGTACATAAAGATACAGACCGAAGACGTTGTAAGCATTCCCGAACAGGACGACGGCGTCCTTGCGAAAGTAAAGGACTTCCTGAGTGACTGCGTGGAATATTTCAGAGGGTAGCGCAAATATAAATATAATAAATAAGCTGCCCGGGATAACAAAAGATCAATAACGGCAAGAGAATATATAAGCCGTTGATAGTAGAACACCGGAGATCAAACGAGTGTATGTGAACGGGATCATCCCCCCGGTCCGGCCGACCGGGCCGGGTGCGGATGGTTCAGGCATTATAAACTTCGTCGATCAAGACAATGAAGAACATCATATAAAAATAAAGAAGATGTTCAAAAGGCGGGGCAGCATTGTTACCCTGCCTTATTCTATTATATGAGCCACGAAAGATACAGGGCGGGTCAGCCCTGAGAGATATAGGTCATCCGGGGGGGATGAGACCATGAACGAGAGAGAAATACCTTCCAGATCCATGAAGAAGAGAACACGCTACCTTATGACCGTAGTGTTCTTTGTCCTGTTTACGATAGTAGCAGGCAATTTCTTCAAGATCTCCGTAATAGAGAACAAGCGCTATCAGGCGATGGCTAACGACCAGCATTTCGGAGCTATAACGATACCTGCACACAGAGGAACGATATACGACTGCAACAATGTGACTCTTGCCAAGAGTGCCACGGTATACCGTGTGTTCCTTGATCCTGAGCGTTTCCGCAGTGAGATGGAGGCTCTCCAGACGAGCATCGACCGCCGCAACGCCGAGAAAGCAAAGGGAACCTATATCCCGAAGCTTGATGATGAAGGCAACGAGCTCTATCCTCTGCCGCAGTCATCCTTCTTCTTCCGTCAGGAGGCGGTAGCTCTCCTCTCCGAGAAGCTCGGCATAACCAAGGAAAAGGTAGATGCCGCTATGGAGGAGGACAGCCAGTACAGCATCCTCCAGGATCAGGTCGAGAAGCCTGTTGCCGACGAAGTGCTTGCAATGTTCTCTCAGTACGGCTTCACCTGTCTCAACCTTGAGGAGGATACAAAGAGGTACTACCCGCAGAACAACCTTGCCGCATCCGTTATCGGGTTTACAAGCGGAAACGGCGACGGCGTGTACGGCCTTGAGGCAAAGTACGACAACTACCTTGCCGGCATCGACGGCAAGACCATATCCGCAAAGGATTCCAACGGCAACGAGCTGCCGTACAGGTATTCCAAGACTTACGCGGCAAAGAACGGCGATGATATCTATCTGACGATAGATATGAATATACAGTATTACCTTGAAAAACACATCGAGGAGATGACAAAGGAGTTCAACGTTGCGAACCGCTCCTGTGCTATTCTTATGAACGCCAAGACCGGAGCGATCTACGGTATGGCGACCTATCCCGGATTCGATCCGAACGAGCCGCAGATCATCTCGGACGAGAGGATCGCCGCACAGATAGCTTCTCTCTCGGATGAGCTGAAAACGAAGCGTGAAGAGGACGCAAGAGAGAACCAGTGGAGAAACAAGTGTATCTCTGAGGTATACGAGCCGGGTTCCGTATTCAAGGTATTTACCAGTTCGGCAGCCATTGAGGAGAGGGTTATAGACATAAACACCTACACCTTCGACTGCGAGGGCTTTACCAACGTAAACGGTGAGATAATAAGATGTCATGAGCCGAGCGGACATCATCTCGAGACCTTCCAGGAGGGACTTACAAATTCCTGTAACCCGGTATTCATGGATCTGGGCTTCAGGCTCGGTGTACACAAGTTCAGCTACTACTTCAATGCCTTCGGCTTCTGGAACAAGACCGGCATCGACCTTCCCGCAGAGGTAGGCGGCCGGGGTCATGAGGAAGAGACAATGTCCGATGTCGATCTTGCGGTAGATTCCTTCGGACAGGGCGAAACTGTCACCCCCATAGAGATGATAACCGCCTATGCGGCAGCAATAAACGGAGGGTATCTTCTCCAGCCTTACGTGGTCGATCACGTCCAGGATCAGGAGGGAAATATCGTACTCCGCAACCAGCGCACAGTAAGGAGACAGGTGGTCTCCGAGGATACCTCCGCCAAGATGCGTGATGCGCTCGAGAAGGTAGTATCCGGCAACGGCGGCGGAAACGTAAGCATCAAGGGCTATTCCATCGGCGGAAAGTCCGGTACCTCCGAGCGACTCAGCGTAGGCCCGAAGGATCTCTACGGCGCTTCGTATGTGTGCTTCACTCCTGCCGATGATCCGGAGCTGATACTTCTCGTTCTTGCCGATATGCCCGATGTTTCAAAAGGCTACTACGGTGCGCAGGTAGCAGTGCCTGCCGCAAGAGATATACTTACGGACGTTCTTCCTTATCTCGGCTACTCGCCTGAATATACCGACGAGGAACAGGCCAACCTTGATATCAAGGTTCCGCTGCTCCAGGGCTCCATCACAGCCGCAAGGGAACAGATCGAGTCCATGGGCGGATACGTCAAGGTACTGGGCAACGGCCCGACAGTTGTTGCGCAGTCTCCCGAAACGGGTACGGCCATAGCCAAGGGCGGAACGGTATACCTCTATACAGATGAGGATCATACATCCGATACGACAACAGTGCCGAGCTTCATAGGACTCAGCCCGGAGGAGGCAAATCAGCGCCTCGCACTGTACGGACTGAACTATGTGGCAGTCGGAGCATCTATAAACAACGAAAATGTAAGAGTAAACAGCCAGTCGCTGCCCGAGGGTCAGCCTGTTCCGGTAGGTACGGCGATCGAGCTGGAGTTCATAGTCATAGCGAACCACGATTGACGGAAAAAAGAAAAAGGAGGATCACAAAATGAGATTAACAGACCTTCTGGAAAACAACGCAGTCTGCGCAGACAGCATTGCAGGCTCAGAGATAACATCGGTCACTGACAATACAAAGAATGTGAAGGACGGCAGTCTCTTCTTCTGCGTGAAGGGCGGCAGCTTCGACGGGCATACCGCCGCAGCGGAGATGCTTGAAAAGGGTGCGGCAGCAGTAGTATGCGAGCACGACCTCGGACTCGGTGACAGACAGATCCTTACGGAGAATTCACGCTTCCTCTACGGAAAGGTATGCTCCGCATGGTTCGGCCACCCGGAGAGAAAGATGAAGCTGATAGGCGTTACCGGCACCAACGGCAAGACGACCACGACAAGCGTCATCAAGCATATCCTTACGGATACCGGCCACAAGACAGGTCTCGTCGGAACGATACAGAACGAGATAGGCGATACCGTTATCCATACTGAGAACACAACTCCTCTCACCTTCGAGTTCATGGCTCTTCTTGACCGCATGGCAAGAGAGGGCTGCGAGTACGTGGTCATGGAGGTAAGCTCCTTCGGACTCGTTCAGAACCGCATCGGTGCTTCATGGTTCAGAACGGCGGTATTCACGAACCTCACCCAGGACCATCTTGACTACCACAAGGACATGGAGGATTACTACCAGGCCAAGAAGATGCTTTTCGATATCTGCGACAAGGCTCTTATCAACATCGATGACGAGTACGGCAGAAGGCTCCTCGGAGAGGTAAGCTGCAAAAAGCTTTCGTTCAGCGTCTGCGAGACCGCCGATTACTACGCTGACGGTATCAAGATAAAGTCCACCGGCAGCAGCTTCTGGCTTTGTACCGGAGGCAAATCCCACCTTGTAAGAACGCCTATCCCCGGAAAGTTCAATGTCTCCAATCTGACAGCAGCCATATCCGTATGTCTCCTGGAGGGCATTGCCCTTGACGATATCCTGAGATCGGTCGCAGGCTACAACGGAGTAAAGGGACGCTGCGAGGTCATCCCCACCGGCCGTGACTTCACCGTTATATGCGACTATGCACATACTCCCGACGCCGTGGAGAACATACTCCGCAGCGTAAAGGAATATACTGAAGGAAGACTGATATGTCTTTTCGGCTGCGGCGGAAACCGTGATGCGGCAAAGCGTCCGAAGATGGCGGCAGCTGCGGCGAAGTATGCCGATCACCTTATCGTTACCTCCGACAATCCCCGCAACGAAGACCCCGAAGCTATCATAAAAGACATACTCGTAGGTCTTGAGGATTGCAAAATACCATATGATGTGGTAACTGACAGAAGAGAAGCTATATATCACGGCTTGCAAATTGCCAGAAAAGGTGATATAATAGTCCTTGCAGGCAAAGGCCACGAGGATTATCAGATACTTGCCGGTATGGAGCATATCCATTTCGACGAGAGAGAGGTAGTCGCAGAGGGCCTTAAACTGCTGGACTGACGGCGTAAAGCCGCAGAATCTGAAATTACAGGAGAAGTGTGAGTAAATGTCATTCTGGATAATCGATCTGCTTACATCAATATTATCATTCGCAATAGCCGGAGTATCAGGAATCTGGCTCGTGCCCTTCCTTCACAGGATAAAGTTCGGTCAGCCGATAAAGACTGAGGACGGACCGAAATGGCACGCCAAGAAGCAGGGTACGCCGACAATGGGCGGCTTCATGTTCATCATATCCACCATAATAGCCTCACTTGCCGGCTACTGGATATACCGCCTCTCGATGAATCCCGATGTTACGGCGATCGCAACACATCACGCCTTCTACAGGCTCCTGAGCTGCATCATATTCTCACTTCTGTTCGGCCTTATCGGCTTTATAGATGACTATACCAAGGTCGCAAGGAAGAACAATGACGGCCTTACTCCCATGCAGAAGATAGCCTTCCAGCTTGTATGCGCCGGCGGCTTCCTGCTTGCACTGTGGAAGTTCGGCGATTCCTCCACCTGCATCGACCTCGGCTTTTGGAGATCACCCGATCTCGGCATCTTCTACTATATATTAATGGTAGCTGTCATCATCTACCTTACCAACGCAGTAAACCTCACGGACGGAGTTGACGGCCTCTGCGGCTCAGTCACCTTCGTTGCCATGCTTATATTCACGGTATGCTGTTCTATCCTCGGACAGAACGAGCTCACGCTCTTCACTATGGCACTTGCAGGCGGCTGTCTCGGCTTCCTGATCTGGAACTTCAACCCCGCCAAGTGCTTCATGGGCGATACAGGTTCCATGTTCCTCGGAGCAGCAGTTACCGCAACTGGCCTCGTCCTCCACAAGCATCTCCTTATCGTGCTTGTTGCACTTGTATATATAATAGAAGCGCTCTCTGTAGTTATACAGGTCACCTACTTCAAGTATACAAAGAAGAAGTACGGCGAGGGAAGACGTATATTCAAGATGACTCCTATCCATCATCACTTTGAGATGAGCGGATACAGCGAATACAAGATAGTGATAACATTTTCGACAGCAGGCATTATTTTCGGTATTCTGGGAATAATGACATTACTGGCATTTGACTGACAGCCGCACAGCCGGCTGACTAAGGGAAAGGGGAGGTCAGGATGGCGGCAGAGACAAAGCCTGTCAGGGGCTCAGAGAGCTCCGGCAGTATAAAGAGCGGATTCAGAAAGCTCTGGCAGACCTTCAACGGCGACAGCCGCTACAGGGATCTCAGCCTTTCGTTTTTCACCTATGTAATGATACTCCTCGTAGTCGGCCTCGTCATGATGTCGTCGGCAAGCTACGCATGGGCGTACTTTGATTTCGGAGACGGTCTTCACTATGCTGTCTCACAGGGCAGGAACGCCATAATCGGCTTCGTGCTCATGCTCTTCTTCATGAATATGGATTATCATAACTTCAAGAAGATACGCATACCTTTTATAAAGAGGATAAACATCCCCGGACTTCTCTTCTTCATAGTCGGCGCTCTCCTTGTTGCCGTTATCCTTATCGGTAACGACGAGGGAGGTTCGATGGGTGCGAGAAGATGGATCACCATCGGCCCCTTCGACCTTCAGCCTTCAGAGGTAGCGAAGTTCTCGCTTATAATATACTTCGCCTACAACATGGAACAGGACGGCAGACGCATGAACCGTTTCAGCGTAGGTATCGTGAAGTACGTCGGTCTGCTCTCGATCTATGTAATTCTCATAGCACTCGAGAAGCACATCTCCGGTATCATGCTGATAACCTTCATCGCTATCGCCATGATACTCTGCGGAGGCGCCAATATAAGGCAGTTCCTCCTGCTCGGTGCAGGCTCTCTTGCAGCGGCTGTAGGATACATCATCCTCCAGTTCAACAAGGACGGAAGCTACGTTCAGGCACGTATCATGTCATGGCGGCATCCCTTCGATGACCTGCTCGGCGATACCTGGCAGACGGCTAACTCCCTTATCGCCATAGGCTCAGGCGGACTCTTCGGCCTCGGCCTCGGCAACTCACGTCAGAAGTACCTCTATCTTCCCGAGACGAAGAACGACTTCGTTTTCCCGATAGTATGCGAGGAGCTCGGCTTCGTAGGCGCACTCGCCATTATAATAGTATTCTTCCTTCTCGTCATAGAAGGCTATTCCATAGCTGCAAGGAGCCGTGACCGTTTCGGTATGCTCATTGCAGTAGGCATCACTACTCAGATCGGCATACAGACAGTTCTCAACCTCGCCGTTGTAAGCAACCTGATACCCAATACCGGTATCAGCCTTCCGTTCTTCAGCTACGGCGGTACGGCGCTCATCATGCAGCTGGTCGAAATGGGCATCATGCTCAATATCTCGCAGCAACGGTATGTCCCGCCGAGACGTGACGAGGAGATAGATCCTCCGCTCCCGCCGCCTGAGAAGATACGCTCCGGCAGCGGCAGGGAAAAGAAGAACAGCGGCTTCAAGTGGTACACATCACTTCAGAAGGGCGGCAGATCGGGCCGCAAGTAATCACAAAGGAGAGATAGCATGAAAGTGCTGATAGCGTGCGGAGGTACGGGCGGACATATCAATCCCGGCCTCGCCATCGCAGATATAATAAAGGAGGCTTATCCGGACTCGGAGTTCCTCTTTGCAGGCACCCCGAAGGGCATGGAGGCCAGGCTCGTCCCGCAGGCCGGATACAGGCTCGAGACGATCAAGGTCGCCGGCTTCCAGAGAAAGATCTCGCTTGAGAACATAGGCCGCAACGCCAAGGCGGTCGCCTATCTTCTCACATCGGGAAGGCGTGCGAAGGAGATCATCGAGGGCTTTAAGCCGGATATCGCAATAGGTACGGGCGGTTATGCTGCCGGTCCTGTGATACGCAAGGCTGCACGCATGGGCATCCCCACAGCTATCCACGAGCAGAACGCATACCCCGGTGTTACCAACAAGCTGCTCTCCAAGGAAGTAGATCACGTCATGCTGACAGTGATCGAGGCTCTTGACTATATGGACAAGAGCAAGTTCGAGTATACAGTTACAGGCCTCCCGGTAAGGAGCAAGATAAGCTCCAGCATCACCAGGGAGGAGGCAAGGAAGAAGCTCGGCTTCGATGACAGCTTTACCGTACTTTCCTTCGGCGGAAGTCTCGGTGCAGGCTGTATCAACGAGACTATGGAGTACGTCATCAAGGACGACTTCAGTAACGGAAGGGCGATAAACCATATCCACGGCTACGGCGGTATGGGCAAGGATACCTTCCCCCAGGCAATGAAAGCAGCCGGAGTGCCGCTAAAGAGCGACAGGCTCCGGATAACAGAATACATAAACGACATGGATGTATGCCTTGCGGCAGCAGACCTTGTGATATGCCGCAGCGGCGCCTCCACTCTTGCAGAGCTCGAGGCAGCCGGAAAGGCTTCAATACTTATCCCCTCACCGATAGTTGCCGGAAACCATCAGTACCACAACGCAATGGTGCTCGGCAAGGCAGGTGCAGCGGTAGTCATCGAACAGAAGGACGTCACCAACGAGAGGGTCAATGCGGAGATACAGCGTCTCTGCGGCGATCCGGAAACAGTCAGAAAAATGTCTGAAGCAGCAGCTTCTCTTCACCTCTCAGACACAGACAAGCGTATTCTGGAGGTAGTGAAGAAGCTGAGCGGGAAGAAGGAAGCATGAAGTATGAGAACAAGGTGAAGGTGCAGGGCTGCGATATCAATGTCTATACAGAAGGCAGCGGCGCAGTAACGGTCGTGTTTATTGCCGGAAACGGAGTCACGGCTCCCGCACTCGAGTATAAACCTCTCTACAGCCGTATGGCGGCACACTGCCGCATAGCTGTCATAGACCGCCCGGGATCGGGCTTCAGTTCAGACAAGACCTCAGACAGAAAAGTCGAGAATATGGTTGAGGAGGACCGTGAGGCGCTGCGTCTTGCGGGCATAGAACCTCCCTATGTCCTCGCCGCACATTCTCTCGGCGGCTTCGAGGCCGTATGGTGGGCAAACACCTATCCCGGCGAGGTATCAGCTGTCCTCGGCGTGGATATGGGCGTGCCGGAATACGGTATCGAGCAGGGAAAGGATATCCCTGATGGCAAGCGCATCGCTATGGTCCGCCGTCAGGCGAAGCTGATGAAGATCATCGCAAAGGACGGCCTTTTAGCAAAGCTTTTCAGGAACAGCGGAGAGAACTCCTCAGGCCTTCTCACGGGCAGTGAGCTCAGCGAGGAGGAGAAGAAGCTCTACCGTGAGCTGTTCTATAAGAATATAGCCCGCCCCGAGACCTCCGAGCAGGCAGAGCTTATACCGGAAAATGCCGGTAAGGCTCATGATACCGGAAATCTCGGCTGCAGGTGCTGTATGTACATCAGCGATATGAAGGTGCCCGGCATGAAGACGACATGGCGTCAGGCAGGCATAACCTTTGCCGAAAGATGCGGAGCAGAGTATCATCTCTCCGACAAGGGACATATGATGTACACTAAGATACCCGGCGAGATGGCGGAGACCTTCCTGAATTTCCTCCGCACTCAGGGCATACTCGGTTCAGAGTGACAAATCACCGGCTCACAGCATAGTATATAAAAAAGCTGTGAGGTGGTCTTATGCAGAAACTGGTGATCGAAGGCGGGCGTCGTCTCTGCGGCGAGATTGAGCTGCAGGGAAGCAAGAACAGTGCCCTCCCCATAATGGCGGCGTCGCTGCTGTGCGGAGAGGAGTGCGTGTTGCACGGCTGTCCGGCGATCACGGATATATATTCGGCTTCGAGGATACTCAACTGTCTCGGAGCACAGTGCCGGTTCTTGGGAAATACGGCGGTCATAAACTCAGCCGGTGCGGAGGGTACGGAGATACCTGCCGCCCTTATGCGTGAGATGCGCTCCTCTATCATGTTCATGGGAGCGATACTCGGCAGGAACGGCTGTGCTGCCGTGAGTATACCCGGAGGCTGCGAGCTCGGCCCCCGTCCGATAGATATGCACCTTTCCGCTCTGAGGAAGCTCGGTGCGTCTGTCACAGAGGACGGCGGGAACATCGTTTGCAGGCTGCCTTCCGGCAGAGGAAAGGGAACACGCATGACCCTGCCCTTTCCCTCTGTGGGTGCCACTGAGAATATCATCCTCTGTGCCGTAATGGCGGAGGGTGAGACGGTCATCAACAATGCTGCCCGTGAACCGGAGATCTGTGATCTCTGCGGTTTCCTCCGTGCCTGCGGAGCCTCGGTCGAGGGCGACGGCGGCAGCAGCATCGTGATAAGCGGAAAGAAGCGTCTTCACGGCTGCGAGTATACTGTCATGCCGGACAGGATAGCCGGTGCGACCTACCTCTCCATGACGGCAGCAGCCGGCGGGGAGATGATACTTAAAAACGCCTGTATCCGGGAAATGGAGCCCTTTCTTACGGTGCTCGAGCAGACCGGATGCAGTATGTATGCTTCAGAGGGCAGGATCTGCCTGCACAGCGGTTCAAGGCTCCGTGCAGTCCGTGACAGGATACGCACGATGCCGCATCCGGGATTTCCGACGGATGCACAGGCTGTGCTGATGGCAGCACTTGCAGGAGCGGACGGTACGAGCGTATTCGAGGAGACAGTCTTTGAATGCCGCTACCGTCACACAGACGCACTTATTAAAATGGGTGCGGAAATAGAGACAGTGGGCAGGGCAGCTGTAGTCCGGGGAGTGAAGAAGCTCCACGGCGCAGAGGTCGCAGCCACCGATCTCAGGGGCGGAGCAGCCATGGTGACAGCAGCGCTGGCAGCAGAGGGCATCTCCGTTATAACAGACATAATGCATATCGACAGAGGCTATGAAAGAATTGAGGACGCTGTTGCAGGGCTTGGCGGAAGGATCAGACGTGTATGACCTGCGGCACCGGGGTTTGGAGATAAAATGAACGATATCGAAAAGACTACAATAGAAAGGGTCAACAGCGGTAAGCGTATGCGGCGCAGGCGGCGTTTCATGAGCGTCTATGCGCTGATCGTACTGCTGCTCGTTGTCTTTGCCGGAGTAGTGGCAAGCCTGACCTTTTTGTTCAAGGTCAACGAGATCATAATTTCCGGCGAATCCGATACCTACACCTATATGGAGGTAGTGAATGCGGCCGGTATACGTGCGGGCGATAACCTGATACGTATGAATACCGATGACAACGAGAAGAATATCACCGATACCCTTCTTCTTGTTGAAGAGGCGGATGTGGACAAGATCTTCCCGTCCACCATAAAGATCCATGTCAGCCAGTGCATCCCTGCCTTCAACGTTGAGTATATCAAGGATGACGGAGAAGGCGGCGTGCTTCAGGTGAGCAGACACGGAAAGATACTTGGAATAAACGATTTCTACGTGAACGACCTGCCGACGATCTACGGCTACGATATAGAACCGGAGTCGATGGTGAAGGGTACTGTGATGCAGTCCTCAGTCAGCGAGAAGCAGACCTTTTACAATCAGCTTGTGGAGCGCTTCAGCAAGTGGGACGGCAGCGATATAGTATATATAGATATGACCGATCCCTACAATATCGAGATATGCTACCGCAGCGGCATCATATTCCGCATGGGTGACTATAAGGACGTGCAGTACAAGCTGGATCTTGCCGATGATGTAATGCAGGACGACAGCGTTGCCGGAAAGACCGGTTATCTGAGAATGATAGGCACGAACCAGTGCAGCTTCCGTATGACCGAAGGTCCCGCCGAGGTGCCGGAGATAGATCCTGCGGCACTGACGACAGCCTCTGCACAGCCGATGGAGAACGCCACTACTACCACAACTTCCACCGATGACGGTCTTTACCGTCCGCCCGGATTCGTCACCACAGCAGCTGCACAGGACTGGCAGACCGTACCGACCACTCCGCAGCAGGACTGGAACAACGGCTGGCAGCAGGATCCCTGGAGCAGCGGACAGAACAATAACGGAGGCTGGAACGGTGACGCCGGACAGCCCAACAATAACGCCGGTCAGAACGGCTCACAGCAGTCCGGAGAACAGACTGTATGGCAGCAGCATGGCTACCAGAGCGTAGAGGACTGGGTGAACAACCGGCCGGCCGTGGGTTCGGAACCTGACGAGGGTTACTTCGACGAATACGGCAATTTCCACTACTGGTGGCCGTAAAATGCCTGTATTTGTGGTAATATTGAAGTAAAAACGATATAAAGGCCATATAACCGTTTGTTAATAGTGCTGAATTCAAAAAAAATCGGTTTGGTACTTGCAAAAAAAATCTTTCTATGATATAATATAGAATGTATCTAAGTACGAATTCGAGAATTAGGAAAAAAAGAAGAGTAGGAGGCGTTTTTCAAATGTCAGATTTTAATTACGAGGAAGCAATGGAACCCGATGTGAATATTAAGGTCATCGGCGTTGGCGGCGGCGGCGGAAATGCCGTTAACTGCATGGTTGAGTCCGATGTAAGCAATATCGAATATATAGCTATCAATACTGATGCAAAGGCTCTTAACAAATCAAAGGCATCTACAAGGATCCCGATCGGCCAGAAGCTCACCAAGGGCAGAGGCGCAGGCAACAAGCCTGAGATCGGTGCAAAGAGCGCTGAGGAGAACAGAGACGAGATCGAGGCTCACCTCAAGGGCGCTGATATGATCTTCATCACTGCCGGAATGGGCGGCGGTACAGGTACCGGCGCAGCTCCCGTAGTTGCAAAGATCGCAAAGGAAATGGACATCCTTACAGTAGCTGTAGTAACCAAGCCCTTCCTCTTTGAGAGAGAGCAGAAGATGGCTCAGGCTGAGGCCGGTATCGCAGAGCTGAGAAAGTATGTTGATTCACTTATCGTTATCCCGAATGAAAGACTTCTGGTAGGCTACGAGAAGCAGCCCCTCACCATGAAGCAGTCATTCTCCCTTTCAGATGACGTTCTCAAGACCGGTGTAAAGAGCATATCCGATCTTATCGTGGAGGAGGGTTACATAAACCTCGACTTCGCAGACGTTTCAACAATCATGAGAGGCGCAGGCTACGCTCACATGGCTATCGGTCACGGTTCAGGCAAGGAGAAGGCAAGAGAGGCAGCAAATGCAGTTATCTCCAGCCCGCTGCTTGAGACAAACATCTCCGGTGCCAAGAGACTTCTTATCAATATCGCTATGTCTGAGGATATCCTTTCCTCCGATGTTGATACAGCTACAAAGATGATCACAGATACAGCTGCTGACGGTGTTGAGTTCATCTTCGGTACTGCATTCAAGGAAGATATGCAGGATGAGATGACCATCACAGTAATCGCTGCAGGATTTGACGAGGACAAGGACGGTGACAGCTTCGGAAGCGTTACAAACGTATCCGACGAGGAGGACATCATCCCGATCGATAATCCCCTTATCGACGGCCTCGGCCTTGACCACGCAGCAAAGCCCTCATCTACAACTGATACGGATCTTGATGAGATCTTCAGGATGTTAGGCAACTGATTCAGGTATATTATGCGGATAAAGGACAGCGGTGCTGAACCGCTGTCCTTGTTTTTTTACCGGATGTATATTATCCGATATTTTTTATGGTAAAATGCACTAAAATCCACTAAAATTTTCTACATAATAATAGTTGAATTAGGACAGTAAAAGTGATATAATTAATAAAAGGCTTTTTTTACCCTTTAATTTTTATTCCGCAGAGTCCTGCGGGGAATGGAGTGTACATCTATGGAACCTACCGTTTTAAGGACAACTAAGATAGGAAACGGTTTTGTCAAGGAGGACGTCCTCACATACCTCGACGAACTGAATTCTAAGATCGAAAGTCTTGAAGAAGATCTGAAGAAAGCTAAGGAGACCGGTTCTTCCGATCCTCAGGAGCTTACGAAGTATAGGAATCAGGTCGACAACCTGCAGGAAAAGCTCAATGCATCCAACAATGCTCTCAGAGCAGCAAGAAAAGAGAACGAAGAACTCAAGAAGCAGCTCGAGGCTGCAGGCAGAGGCGGCGCAGCTCCGGCAGGTGCTGTTAATCCTCAGGCACAGCAGGCTCTTGAGGCTGCCAAGAAGGAAATAGAGAATCTCCGCAACCAGCTCAAGACAGCTCAGGCTGCCGGCGGTCAGGGCAACGCTCAGGCTTCCGCACAGGCACAGCAGGCTCTCGAGGCTGCAAAGAAGGAGATCGAAACTCTCCGCGGACAGGTCAAGACCGCAGAGCAGAAGGCCGTTGCAGCAGAGCAGAAGGCAGCTGCAGCAGCTACAGCAGCTCCCGCAGGTGCAGCAGGCAATCCTGCCGCTGAGGCTGAGCTCGCTAAGGCTAAGGCTGATCTCGAGAAGATCGGCAGCGACCTTGAGAATATGACCGCTGAGATGGCTGCAAAGACCAAGGAACTCGCTGAGAAGGAAGAGAAGATCACCGCTCTTACAAAGGATAAGGACGAGGCTGTTGCCAAGGCTGTATCCGAGAAGGAAGAGCAGATCAAGTCCCTCAACGAGGAGATCGAGAAGCTCAAGGATGAGGCTAATAACCCTGTCGCTATGATGGGTACAATGTTTGCAGAGGCTCAGAAGACTGTAAATGCTCTCAAGGCTCAGGCCAAGAACGAGGCAGACGCAGTTACCAAGGAGGCTAAGGACAAGGCTGCTCAGATGACCAAGGAGGCTTCCGAGGTACTTGACAAGGCTACAAGAGAGGCTAACCAGAAGGCTGATCAGATCATCAACGAGGCTAACAGAACAGCTGAGAAGACTATCGCTGAGGCTGATTCCAAGGCTAAGTCCACTGTTGCTGAGGCTGATTCCAAGGCAAGAGCTACTGTTGCCGAGGCTGACAGCAAGGCTAACAAGGTCAACGAGATGTCCAATAACGTTCGCAAGATGCTCCTCAACGAGATCGAGAGCGTAAACACCAAGTTCAGCGACATCTACTCTTCCATCAGCAAGCTCACAACTCAGGCTACTGACCGCATGAACCAGGCAAAGAATATCTTTGCTGAGGCTCGCTCCACTGTAGACGAAGCTACAAAGGGCGAGGGCGCAAAGAAGGCTGAGATCTCAGGTGATGTTTTCGCTGCAAAGGAAGTAAAGCATGAGGAGCACAAGCCCTCATCAGATAACTGGGCAAATTCCTTCGCAAAGTCAGGCACCACAGAGAGACCGTCATCCGATCATAAGAATGACGAGCCCGCACAGAAGAAGAACAACTTCAACTTTGATATGGCTGAGCTGCTTAAGGCTGCCGAAGAGGCTGCTTCAAACGAGAGCGAATAATACAAACCCGATCTTTACTCTGTCGGCCGGTGAATGCCGGCTGACAGAGACTATATGACCGGGTAGCTTAACTCAAGAGCGTTGTATTTTCTCCGGCGATGCCGGGTCTTATCAAAGGTGCCGGTGCAAGTCCGGCCGTGGTCTAATTTTATTTTTGCGAGGTATTGTAAAATGTACGAAGACAAGACTTTAGTCTGCAAGGATTGCGGAAACGAGTTCGTATTCACTGCAGGCGAGCAGGAGTTCTATGCTGAGAAAGGCTTTGAGCATGAGCCTCAGAGATGCAAGACTTGCCGTGACGCAAGAAAGAACTCCGGAAGAGCTGAGAGAGTTATGTACACAGGTGTATGCGCTACCTGCGGCGGCGAGGCAAAGGTTCCCTTTGAGCCCCGTGACGGCAGACCTGTATACTGCAGCGACTGCTACGCTAAGCTCAGCGCAGAATAATCTCTGCATATATTTCAAGGCACAGCTCCGGCTGTGCTTTGGATTATATAAAGACTTGTGAACTGATATTGACAAAATTAAAACAATGTATAGGAAAGGATGATAAGAAATGCAGATAACAAAGGATACCATCATCGGAGATATCCTCGACACAGATTTCGAGGTTGCACCCTTCTTCCTTGAGATCGGTATGCACTGCCTTGGCTGCCCCGCTTCAAGAGGAGAATCCATCGAGGAAGCCTGCGCTGTTCACGGCACCGATGCAGACGCTCTCGTGGCTAAGCTCAACGATTACTTCGCTAACAAGGCGTAAGACTTACGGCGTGCCGCACTCCGGCACGCTCTTTTTTTGGGAGGTTCATTATGCTTGACAACAGACTGAAGCTGTGTGCGGAAATGGTGGGCGGCAGCGGCTGCGTATGCGACGTAGGCACCGATCATGCACTGCTTGCGGCGGAACTGATAACATCCGGCAGATGCAGCAGAGTCATTGCATCAGATATAAAGGAAGGGCCGCTCGAGTCCGCACGCCGTACCGTAGAGAAGTACGGCATTGAGGACAAGGTGGAGCTGATACTCTCCGACGGACTTGCGAACGTACCGCTGGACGGAGTGAGCGATATCGTGATAGCAGGTATGGGCGGCGAGACTATCGCCGACATCATAGATGACTGCCCTGCGCTTCATGATCCCGATATCCGCCTGATACTCCAGCCTATGACGAAGGCCGAGGAGCTGCGCCGTAAGCTCTACAGCGGCGGATTCACCATAGAGAACGAGCGTGCAGCGGCGGATGCCGGAAGACTGTACACTGTCATCTGTGCAAGATGGAGCGAGGACTGGACAGAGCTGACTGAATACGAAGCACTGGCCGGATTCTTTGCCGAAGATGACGAATACGGAAAGAAGTACCGTATTGCAGAGGCAGAGCGCTTCGGCAGGATAGTAGATCCTCTCGGTGCTGCCGGAAAGCATGATGAAGCCGTCCACGCAGCTGCATTGCAGTACAAGCTCTCAAACGGTACGGATACTGTATCTCTTCCGGAGATATACGGTTATCTTGATACTCTCTATCCCTTCGCATCGCAGGACAGCTGGGATAACTCAGGCCTTCTCGTAGAGGGCAGGAACAGCGATATAAGGAAGATACTCCTGACTCTTGATATAGATATGAGAGCCATAGATGAAGCGGAGAACAAGTCGGCAGACCTTATCATCTCGCATCATCCCGTTATATTCGATCCGCTGAGAAAGCTCAGCTACAGCGATCCTGTCTACAAGCTGGCGGAGAACGGAATTTCTGCCCTGTGTATGCACACAAACGTAGACAAGGCGGTAAGCGGCACGAACGGAGTCATTCTCTGCAGGCTTAATGAAAAGCTCGCTTTTGCCACTGAGCCTGAGATATTCGAGGATACCGGCGACGGTCTCGGCTACGGCTGGATATGCGAGCTTGAGGAGGGTATCGACCGCCGTGAGTTTGCCGATCTGCTGAAGGATATATTCGGCTGCGAGTATGTGCGTATGTCAGCCGGCGGCAGGGATACTATAAAGCGCTTTGCCTTCTGCTCAGGCTCGGGCGGCTCGACGCTCGGACTTGCTGCGGAAAAGGGCTGCGATGCCTATATCACCGGCGATGTCAAGCACAGCGTCTGGATCGAAGCCAACAACCTCGGACTGGCGCTCTATGACTGCGGCCACTTCCACACAGAGAATCTTGTGCTTGCGGAATTCCGCAGAGTGCTTGAGGAGAAGTTCCCGCAGCTTGATATCGAGATAACCGACCGCTCCGGCGATCCCTGCGAGTATATCTGAGGTGGGGCATGAGCGATATGATACTTGCCTGTCCGGTATGCG
Organism: Ruminococcus sp.; assembly: GCA_017620025.1. Classification (GTDB taxonomy): domain Bacteria; phylum Bacillota; class Clostridia; order Oscillospirales; family Ruminococcaceae; genus Ruminococcus. The sequence continues at coordinate 20,157 of JAFZRF010000015.1, read as the reverse complement.
GGGAGTGTCTTGGCATATCTGACAGGAGCTATATCTGCCCTTCACGGCACAGCTTCGATATCGCACGCAGCGGCTACGTAAACCTGCTGCTCTCGAAGCACATCGGCAAGGCTGTCCACGGCGACAACCGCCTTATGGTGCAGGCACGCCGTGATTTCCTTGAAAAGGGCTACTACAGCCCGCTTCGTGATGCGGTATGCAGTCAGGCAGTAAAGCTGCTCCCCAGGGGCGGTACTGTGCTTGATGCAGGCTGCGGAGAGGGCTACTACACCTCCGGCATAAGAGCTGCCTTTGACGAGGCCGGCATACCGGTTGAGATGTACGGGATAGACATATCCAAGACGGCTGCGGAGTTTGCAGCAAAGCGCCGCTGCAAAGTGACATTTGCGGCCGCAAGTGTCTTCCATCTGCCTGTCATGGATTCCTCCTGCGATATGCTGATAACCATGTTCGCACCCTATGCAGGGGAGGAGTTCCGGAGGGTACTGCGTCCCGGCGGCATCATGATAATGACCATTCCCTCTGAGGAGCATCTCTGGGAGCTGAAGCAGGCCGTATATGACACACCCTACCGCAACGAGGTCAAGGGCTACGACCTCGAAGGCTTTGACTTCCTCGGCAGTGAGCGTGTCACCTTTACTATGGAACTCGGCTCACAGGAGGATATACAGAGCCTCTTCTCCATGACCCCCTACTACTACCGCACCGGAAAGACGGAACAGGAACGTCTTGCAGCACTTCCGTCCCTTGCTGTCAAGGCAGATTTCGAGGTGCTCAGCTACCGTATAATATCTTAGAAAAGGACTGATCCTATGGCTCTCGACGGAGCATTTCTCTATGCGATAAAAAGCGAATTACAGCCTCTTATAGGCGGCAGGGTGGAAAAGATACACCAGCCGTCAAGGGAGGAGATAATAATATCCATACGCACCCGTCAGGGCAGCAGGAAGGTATATATATCGGCAAATGCCGGAAGTGCAAGGGTACACATAACGGAGAAATCCGTAGACAACCCGCAGACCCCGCCCATGTTCTGTATGCTCCTGAGAAAGCGCCTCGGCAGCGGCAAGCTCATTGACATCCGTCAGGACGGCCTTGAGCGAATACTCTTCCTTGACTTCGAGTGCGTGAACGAACTCGGCGATATCGTTACTGTCACCCTTGCCTGTGAGATAATGGGACGATGCTCCAACCTCGTTGTCATCGGACAGGACGGCAGGGTCATCGACAGCATCAAGCGTGTTGACGGCGAGATGTCCCGTGAACGTATGGTGCTCCCGGGTATGCAGTACACCATGCCGCCCCGTGACGACCGCCTCTGTTTTCTTGATGCAGAGCCGGAGCAGATAGTACAGCGCCTCCGTGAGACCCAGCCCGCAGAGCTGTCTAAGGCTCTGATACGTGTGTTCGAGGGTATCTCTCCCGTGCTCGCCCGTGAGTGGGCATACTTTGCCGGCAGGGGAGCGCACATTGAGAGCGATACCATAGACGGCGACCAGCTCGACCGTCTCCTCTTCACTGTAAAGCGCACCCGTGAGCAGCTCACAGGCGGCGAGTGCTGCTTCTCCACAGTTAGCGACAAGGAGGGTATGCTGAAGGATTTCAGCTTCATCCGCCTTTCCCAGTTCGGAACGCTGATGTATACCCGTGAGCATGAAAGCGCATCCGCTCTCCTTGACTACTTCTACTTTGAGCGTGACCGTGCCGCAAGGACGAAGCAGAGAGCCAACGACCTCTTCAAGCTGCTCATGAACCTTACCGACCGTACCTCACGCCGTATCTCCGTGCAGCAGGAGGAGCTCTCCGCCTGCGCAGAGAAGGAACAGTTCAAGCTCTGCGGAGACCTTATCTCTGCCAATATGTACCGCATACAGAAGGGCGATGAGAAGGCAGTTGTCGAGAATTTCTACGAGGAGGGAAATCCTGCAGTCGAGATAAAGCTCGACCCGAGAAAGACTCCTTCACAGAACGCTCAGCACTATTACAGCGAATACAAGAAGTGCGTGACGGCGGAGTCTGTCCTCGCACAGCAGATAGACAAGGGACAGGAGGAGCTGCAGTATCTTGACAGCGTCTTCGATGCCCTGACAAGAGCCTCGGGCGAGAATGATATAACTCAGCTCCGCCTTGAACTGAGCGAGCAGGGATATATACGCTCCGGCGGCAGCAAGACGAAGCCACCGAAGGCACTCCCGCCGGTAGAGTACCGCTCCTCGGACGGATATACCATACTCGTCGGACGCAACAATCACCAGAACGACCAGCTCTCCCTGAAATACGCCGAGAAGACGGATATATGGCTCCATACGCAGACAATCACCGGCTCTCACGTCATCATAGTCACCGGCGGCGAGACCCCGCCCGACAGGACGATAGAGGAGGCTGCGATAATAGCGGCAGTCAACAGCCGCGGCAGGGCTTCGAGCCTTGTGCCTGTTGATTACTGTCTTGCCCGCTACGTGAAGAAGCCCTCCGGCGCAAAGCCGGGAAAGGTTATATTCACCAACTACCAGACTGCATTCGTGAAACCCGATACCGAGCTTGAAGAGAAGCTGAGAGTATGATAATAGGAAGAGAATTTTTCAGCCGTAACGTGCTGGAAGCCGCTCCCGAGCTTGTGGGGAAGATAATAGTACGCACCCTGCCCGACGGCACCGAGCTCCGTGAGCGAATAACCGAGACAGAGGCCTACGGCGGCGAGGAGGACAAGGCCTGCCACGCCTCAAAGGGCAGGACCAAGCGCACCGAGATACTCTACGGCGAGCCCGGTATCATATACGTATACCTCTGCTATGGTATGCACTGGCTGATGAATATAATCACCGGCGAGGAAGGCAGGCCGCAGGGAATACTGATACGCTGCGGCGAGGTGCATAACGGCCCCGCAAAGCTGACGAAGTATCTGCATATAGACGGCAGCTTCAACGGCGTTCCGTGCTGGGACAGGGATGATATCCGCATCGAGGATGACGGATACCGACCGGCCATAAGGACAGCCCCGAGAGTCGGAATAGACTATGCCGGCGAACCGTGGATAAGCAAGCCGTGGCGTTTTATAGCGGAGGATAAGGTATGAATGTCATGAGTGTCGGATACGGCTCGGTGTATGAAGCGTGGCAGCCGGTAAGCCCTCCGTCTGAGCCGGGCTGCTGTATGCTGCTCCTTGCGAGAACAGACGCAGTCTTCACCCTTGACGGCGCAGAGGAGTACATACCTGCCGGTACGCTGATATTGTGCGGCGGAGGTACGGAGAGCAGCATCTGCGGAGATAACGGGCATCTTATCTGTGACTGGGTATGCTTCGCTTCCGAGGGCGACCGTGAATCCCTTGAAGCGGCGAATCTTGTTCCCGGAGTGCCGGTGAAGTATGCCGACCCGGAACTCGTCAGCCGCCTGATACGTTCCATAGCAGGGGAGTTCTATTCTCTCAGCGCACGCCGCGGAAAGAACCTTGAATTGCTTCTGAGGACGCTCCTGCTCAGTGCAGCCGATCCTGCATACGGCGATATGCAGCAGTCCGCCGAGCCGCACTACAGCGCCATGAAGGAGCTGCGTGAGAAGATATACCGCACTCCGCAGCTGAAATGGAACGTAGACGCAATGGCGGCAGAGGTGAATATGTCACGCTCCTATTTCCAGCACATCTACCGTGAACTCTTCGGTGTATCGTGCATGACTGACGTTATCAACAGCAAGATAGAGAAGGCAAAGGAGATACTCAGCGAGACCTCCTGTACCGTCTCACAGGTGGCGGCTATGTGCGGCTACGACAACGAGGAGCATTTCATGCGCCAGTTCAAGAAGACAGTGGGAGTCACCCCCACACGCTACAGAAAAAAATAAGTCCCTGTAACAGTAATCGTTACAGGGACTTGTATTTTTATCATGGACTTACGGGAACAATGGTCACTGCCATCTTGCCCATTTCCTCGAATCTCTTCTCAACGAGAGCCTTGTCGTAGTAGGTGTTCTTCTCGCTGAGCGGATCGTTGAAGATGTAGCATTTCTCGTTGTACCCCACAAGAACGAGACAGTGCTCGTTGTAGCGCCATGTGAAGAACTTCTTGTCATCGGCGTAGGCCGTGAGTCCGAAGGTGGCTTCTCCGCTGTATTCGGGTGCAGCCGTATCCGGCTCTGCGGGAGTCTCGGGCTCAACGGGAGGAGCTTCCGTTTCTGCCGGAGGGGCCTCTGTCTCTGCGGGAGGCGGAGGAGGAGTCTCAGCCGGCGGCGGCTCCTGAGGTGCAGGCTGCTCCGGTGCGGGTTCAGCAGCAGGCTGTTCCGGCGGGGGAGCTGCTTCTGTTTGTGTCTCGGTAGTTGTTGTTGCGGTCGTCGTTGTGGAAGTAGTCGTAGTAGTTGTCGTTGTAGTGGTGGCTGTCAGCTGTGCTTCCTCGAGTATCCAGGTGAACTGGCTTTCACTGGTGGGCTCCATGAACATACTTGCCCATATCAGTACGGGGTAGCCGTTGTTTATATATCTCTTGCAGATATCCTCGAGCTCCATGCCGTCGAGCTTTGAAGGTCCAAGGTTCGTATCTGCGAGGTAGTTGTCAAGACATTTGTTGATAGCGCCGCTGTAGCAGCCGAAGCCGCCGTCATCGAGCGGGTCGCCGATGAAGTATTCATTCGGGTCATTGCCGTGGAGCTCTCCGTCATCGAAACCGTCGGCAGTAACTATTGAAGTACCGATGTACCCCTTCCTTACAAGATCTCCGGCAGTGATATCGAAGCCGTGGAACTTCAGCAGCATCGAAGTGCTGACAAGCTCGCATCCGGTGGGATATCCTTCTGCTGTCTGGGAAATAAAGGGAACATCGAGCACGGCCTCCGTGCGGGTCTCATCCTTCGGATCGAGTATCTTTGCCGTAGGCTTGACGGTAGTTGTCATCTCCGGTTCAGTCGTTGCGATTGCGGGTGCAGTCGTAGTCTCTGCTTCCTCTGCGGCTGATACATCGGGTTTGATATCCGTGAATTCGGCAGATGCGACCACCGAAGTCAGCACAGCGAGCAGCACAAGACCTATGACAGGCAGCTTTTTCAGATTCTCAAAGACTCTATTCATTCTGGCTATCTCTCAGCTTTCGTAATGTATGATATTGCTGTGGACGAGGAGGGCATGAACTTATCTGATCGAAGCTGCGTCGGTAGGTTCCGGTGTCGTTCACAGTCATATATTATTATCCGTCATATTAGCAAAAATGTCAAGTGGAAAATACTATTATATGAAAAAAATATCACGCTTCGTCAGCGATGAAAAAAGGACGCTCCGCCGGAACGTCCCCTGAATACTAATGTAACTTAGTTAGCTCTCTCAACCTTACCTGAACGCAGGCATCTTGAGCAAGCGTAGATATGACAAGGAGTACCCTTGACGATAGCCTTAACACGCTTTACATTAGGCTTCCATGTTCTGTTTGCACGTCTATGGGAGTGGGAAACCTTGATTCCGAAAGTTACTCCCTTTCCGCAGATATCACATTTTGCCATCAGGCTGCACCTCCTTATAGTCTGAGTCCGTCTAATAACTGTTTGATTTATAAGACAACATGATTATTCTAACACATTTCAGAAAGAATTGCAAGCCTTTTTTATAAAAAAAACGATTTTTTTTTAAAAGGCTGTAAAATTGCTTTCAGGACTTGAAAAATTTGTGCATTTGTAGTATAATAGAAAATGGACATCCATATACGGATATTTGTTTATCGATTTGATGTAAAAATATTTACTCAGGAGCTGCGTTATATCATGAATGAGTCTTCGATGAGTTTTTTTCTCACGTATTTTGCAAGAGCGCTCATGCTGCTGCTTGTCATGCCCGTTACCAACAGTATGAGGGGACTTGCGGCCAAGTGGATGGGCGATGATACAGCCGACAAACAGGGCAGGATAACCCTCAATCCCTTCGTTCATCTTGACCTTCTCGGCTCGCTGATGATAATGCTTATCGGATTCGGCTGGTCAAAACCCATGCCTATCAATTATGCAAATATGAAGAACAGAAAGGCTGGTATAATAGCAGTATCTGCGGCAGGCCCCCTGACACATTTCGTATCAGCGATAATCTGTTATATAATAGTATTCTTTATTGAGTATTCACCTTCACTTTCAGCAATGGCCGGGACAGGCAGTATGCTTTGGTGCATTGGTTTTATCCTTCAGATACTTGCAAGTGTCAATGTATGTATCGGCACTATCAATCTGATTCCTCTGCCGCCTATGGACGGCTTCCAGATAATCAACCAGTTCATGGGACAGAAGTTCCACCGCTGGTATTTTGCAAACTATGCGAATATCCAGCGTGTGTCCACGCTCCTGATATTCGCGCTGTTCTTCCTGCCTGATCCGATAAATCCGCTCAGATATCTTATAGCATTCTTCAACAGCCTGACTGTGCTTGCAGCCTCATGGGTTCCGCTTCTGTTCGGGGCAAGGGGCTGAGATGGATAAGCTGTCATTCAAGCTCGAAGTATTTGAAGGCCCTCTGGACGTACTTCTGAGCCTTATCGCAAAGCATAAGCTGAATATCTTTGATATAGAGATATCCGTACTGCTTGAGCAGTACCTTGCCTTCATGGAGGAAGCCCGCAGGCATGATATGGAGCTTGCGGGAGAATTCCTTGAAATGGCGGCAAGACTAATCTACATCAAGACTGCATATCTTCTTCCGCGTCAGGAGGAGGCGGAGCAGCTCAAGAAGGAGCTCGAGGGCGCCTTGATAGAGCTGTCGCTGTGCAAGGAGGCTGCAAAGCAGCTTGCAGCACGCAATATCGGCTTTGATATATTCGTCCGTGAGCCGATGAAGATAAAGGCAGATCTCACCTATGGTCTCGTTCATGAGCCGGAGCGCCTTGTGACGGCATACAGTGCCGTATCCGGCAGAAAGCTGCATCCGGATACTCACAGGCTGCGTATCGAGAACAAGATCAATTCCGTGGTGAAGCGCAGGATAGTCCCCGTTCTCACCAAGGTAGTGCATATTCTCCGTGAGCTGTATGACACCGGTCAGGTGTGCATGGACAAGCTCTATGAGGGAGTGACCGACCGCTCTGCAAGAGTGGCGACCTTCCTTGCCGTGCTTGAACTCACACGATTCGGACGCATAACCATAAGCGATGATAATATGCTGATCTATCTTAAAGGCGAGGAAGGAGGCAGAAGGAAATGGAGATCAAGGAAAAACTCGGAGCAGTAGAAGCGATACTCTTCGCAAGCGGCGAGCCCATAGAGCTCTACCGTCTGTCTGAGGCGAGCGGAGTTGATGTCGGGACTCTTCCGTCCCTGATACGTTTATTGAATGAGCGCTACGACGACTACGGCAGCGGCATCACGATAAAGAAGCTCGAGAGCAGCTATCAGATGTGCAGCCGTGAGGAGTACGCCCCGCAGATACGTGCTGCTCTTGAAACCAAGAAAAATACACCTCTGTCCAATGCGGCAATGGAGGTGCTTACAATAATCGCATACAACCAGCCGGTATCCAAGAGCTTTGTTGAAAATGTCCGCGGAGTAGACAGCTCCTCGGTAGTCAACAATCTTGTGGAGAAGGGGCTGGTCGAGGAAGCCGGAAGACTTGATGTCCCCGGCAGACCGATAGTATACCGTACTACCCCGGTATTCCTCCGCACATTCGGGCTCAGCTCAGTTTCCGAGCTCCCGCCGATACCCGGCAGGGAGACAGAGAACTGCGAGACAGAGATGCTGCCGGAATTTGCAGCAGAGGAGGAAGCGGCAGCAGCCGCAGCCGCTGCTGAGACTGAGGATACAGCGACAGACGCAGAATGATACGCAGAAAGGAGCGGTAAGATATGACTCTGGTCGTAGTCTTTGCTACAGTCGGCACTGTGCTGCTGACTATACTTAAAGTTATAGGCTGGATACTTCTTGCCGTACTGATTCTGCTCCTTATAATACTGATAATACCGCTCCGTGCGGAGGCCTCCTTCATATCGGAGGTATTCACCTACCGTGTGAAGCTCTGGTTCATACCCGTTATGGATTCTGGCGGCGGAGGAGTCCTCGGCTGGCTGAAAAAGCGCAAGGCCAAAAAGAAAGGCTCCGATGAAGACGAGGAGGATATCTCCCTTGACGATATCCCGTCTGTGCCGGAGGAACTGCCTGATGACGATACCGCGTCTGAGACAGAGCCGCCAGCAGAGACTGCACCGGCAGAGGATACAGCCGCCGCAGAGGTGACTGCTCCCGCTGAGGAAACAGCGGAGGATACATCGTCCGGCGAGTCTGAAACGGAAGAGGATCCCTTCATGGAGGAGGAAACCGAGCCGGAGAAGAAGCACAGTCACCGCAGGAAAAAGAAGGAAAAGCCCCCGAAGGAGCCGAAAACTCTCGGCGAGAAGGTGGAGTTCCTGCTTGATCTCTGGAGGGCGGCAGACCGTCCGCTCCTGAGGATATTCAAGGGCATACGTCTCTACGATCTGTATGCCGATCTTATAGTCGCAGACGAGGACGCATACAAATGCGCACTGAACTACGGCAGGGTGAGCGCACTGCTCTACCCGCTGCTCGGCTGGCTGAGCACGCTCTTCACTGTAAGGCTGAAGACCATAGATCTCAATGCCGGCTTCGGGCTTGAAAAGAGCCGCTGGGACGCCGCCGTCAAGGTGAGCTTCCGGCTCGGAACATTGGTTATCGCAGGACTCTGGTTCCTGGTAACATATATATTCAGATACTTCATCCCCGGAAAGCTGCGGGGCAGAAAGATCAATAAAGCCGCAAGGCAGAAGTGAGGTTACAGTTATGAGTGCAAAGAATACACCGATCAATGATCTGCTTGGTATATCCATGGAGAAGGTCAAGGAGATGGCAGACGTAAACGCCATCATCGGACAGCCCATGAAGCTTGAGGACGGAACTTCCGTTATCCCGGTATCAAAGGTATCATACGGCTTTGCTTCCGGCGGCTCTGATCTTCCGTCAAAGTACGACAAGGATCTCTTCGGCGGCGGCGCAGGCGCAGGAGTTTCCATCAAGCCCGAGGGCTTCCTGGTCATCTCTCCCGACGGTACCGCAAGAATGGTTCCCATAGAGCCTTCAAGCGATCCCATAGCCAACGTGCTGAATTCCGTACCCGGCATCATCGACAAGGTATCCGGCTACGTTTCCGGCAGAAAGGGCAAGCCCGCAGAGTCCTCTGACGACTCCGGCGAGGCATCCGTCATCATCAACGACTGATTCATAAATACGCCCCGGTGTGCATATCCTGTACAAAAAGACCGGGAGGCGTAATATGAAGATAATAACGGTACTTGTCACGGCAGCGGCGCTTATTGCAGCCGTACCTGCACAGGCCTCGGCCAATGCGCCGGAGGTGTCTGCAAAGGCCGCCGTGCTGATATCCGCCGATACGGGCGAGGTGATATACGCACACCGCTCCGGCGAAAAGCTGCCCATGGCGAGCACCACCAAGATTATGACCGTGCTGCTCACACTTGAGAGTGCCCGGAGAGCGGGCGACCTCTATGAGGAGTTCACGGTTGACAGTGAAGCTATAAAGGTAGAGGGCTCCTCAATGGGCCTCGTTGACGGCGATACCGTTACGAAGTACGCTCTCTGCTGCGGGATGCTCCTTCCCTCCGGCAACGACGCCGCAAATGCAGCGGCAGTCCGGATAGCCGGAAGCATTGAGGATTTCGCAGGTCTTATGAACAGGCGTGCAGCAGAGCTGGGGCTCCGGGCAACGCATTTTGTTACCCCCTCCGGCCTTGAAGGCGATGGGCACGGCTCCTCCGCCTACGATATGGCCATCCTTGCAAGGAAGGCTCTTCGTGACCCCACCTTCCGGGAGATATGTTCATGTACCGACAAGGAGACGGAATTCGGCTCACCGCCCTACCGGCGCTGGCTGAAGAACACCAACAGGCTCCTTACCATGGACGAGGGCGTCTACGGAGTTAAGACCGGCTACACGGACGAGGCGGGCAGATGCCTTGTATCTGCCTGTGTGCGTGATGGCAGGGACATGATATGTGTTACCCTGAACGACCCCGACGACTGGAACGACCATCTGGCTCTGTACAGCTACGGGGCTCAGACAGCCTCATCGGTAGATATAACCCTTCCGCAGGAGCTTGCGATAGACCTTGCAGGCGGGACCGGGGAGCAGATAACTGCATCACCGCTCGGCAGCAGCCTCAGGCTCACAACGCTTTCAGCCGGGCAGGAGGATATCACTTTCACCGTTATCGCACCGCCGTTCATATATGCGCCTGTAAGACAGGGCGACAATGTCGGAGAACTCAGAGTGGAGCTCTGCGGCAGGGAAATAAACAGGCTTCCTCTCTATGCCGACTGCGATGCCGGGAGATATATCCCGGAGGAAGGACAGGAGGACGAGGGGCTCTGCAGCAGGATAATCAATGCGCTCAGGAGGATGTTTTCCTGAGAGATATGGAGAAATTGTGGAAAAGATAAGAATACAGAAGATAATCTCAGACAGCGGCTACTGTTCACGCCGCAAGGCTGAGGCTCTGATAGATCAGGGCAAGGTAAAGGTCAACGGAAGACCGGTCAAGCTGGGCGACAAGTGCAGCTACCGTGATGTAATCAGCGTTGACGGGGAGCGCCTTTACATAGCTCCCAAGAAGAACAAGCTCTACATCATGCTCAACAAGCCGAGAGGCTACGTGACCACGGTGTCAGATGAGCTGGAGCGCCGTACCGTTATGGATCTGATAGCAGATATCGACGAGAGAGTATACCCCGTAGGAAGGCTCGACCGCAACTCCGAGGGACTTCTCCTCCTCACCAACGACGGCGAATTCGCAAACAGCATCATGCACCCGAGCAGACATATCACCAAGACCTACCGTGTAACGGTACGTCCCGATATCGACGAGGAGCAGCTTGAAAAGCTCTCCACCGGCGTAGACCTTGACGGAAAGATGACTCTCCCTGCGACTGTAGTCGTAAAGGAGAAGCAGGAGGGCAGGGTAGTCCTTCTCATCACCATCAAGGAGGGCAGGAACCGCCAGATCAGACGAATGTGCGAGGCAGTAGGCCTCGAGGTCGCAAGGCTCCGCCGTGTAAGCATCGGTCCGCTGAGACTGGGTATGCTCAAGCCCGGAACCTGGCGTGAGCTTACGGCAGACGAGCTTCGTGCCCTGCGTACAGCTATCGGAAAGGAAAAGTGATATGCTGGAGATACAGGAAGTATCCGGTACTGAGGGCTATGAGAGCGTTATCGCTCGGGCCGGCGGTGCTGATATCCATATAACCGAGGCACTCGACAAGGGCAGAGCCATCGGCTTCATTGCCTATGCCTACGGCACGGAGCAGACCACGGTCTATGCCTGTGATGACGGCGGCGACCTTATGCTGTGCGACGGTCTTGTCCGTTCGGTAATGCTAAAGAGCGCTCTCAAGGGCATCGAAAGGATGGAATTTGCCCTCACCGACGATGCCGCCTACACACAGCTCCGCAGACTGCGTTTCCTCACGGAGGACAGCAGGGTCTGCGAGGATCTGAGCAGCTTCATGAACGGCTGCGAGAGCTGTAAGCACAACAGCTGATCCACAGCGATATCTAAGAAAGAAAGGAGCGGTTTGGAATGCCTATTCGTATACCGCAGGAGCTTCCGGCATTCAAAACGCTTGGAGAAGAGAATATATTTGTCATGTCGAAGGAAAGGGCGGAGCATCAGGATATCCGTCCGCTCAAGGTGATAATACTCAATATTATGCCCAAGAAGATCGAGACAGAATGCCAGCTTATGAGGCTGCTCAGCAATACTCCTCTCCAGGTGGACGTTGAACTGCTGCAAATGGCTTCACATATTTCGAAGAACACCTCACGCCACCATCTTGAGGAGTTCTACAAGACCTTTGACGAGATAAGGGACAACCGCTATGACGGTATGATAATAACCGGCGCTCCGGTAGAGCTCCTCGAGTATGAGGACGTTGATTACTGGCAGGAGATAACGGAGATATTCGAGTGGTCAAAGACCCATGTTTACTCGAGCCTCTATATCTGCTGGGCAGCGCAGGCGGGACTCTACTACCATTTCGGGATACCAAAGTATCCCCTTGAACAGAAGATGTTCGGAGTTTTCCCGCACCGTGTCCTGCAGGAGAACTGTCAGCTCCTCAGGGGCTTCGATGATATATTCAACGTGCCGCACTCAAGGAACACCGAGGTGCGCCGTGAGGATATCGAAAAGATAGATCAGCTGCAGATACTGACCTATTCGGAGCTTTCGGGAGTTCACATCATAGCCAACAAGAACGGCAGGCAGTACTTCATCACCGGCCATTCCGAGTACGACAGGGACACCCTCGCCTCGGAGTATTTCCGTGATGTGGAAAAGGGGCTGGATATACAGCTCCCCTACAACTACTTCCCCGGTGACGATCCGGCAAATCAGCCGGTATTTTCCTGGAGATGCACAGCCAACCTGATGTTCTCGAACTGGCTCAACTACTGTGTATATCAGAGGACACCGTATAACCTGGACGAGCTTGAGATAAGAAGCTGGACCTGGGAGACGGCTCTCTGATATCGTCCCGCAGGGGTAAAGGCGGGACATGATATAGGAACTATTTATGGAGGAAAAAGCAATGGAAAACAATGAAGAAACAGTTTTGGCAGAGATACCGGAGACAGTTCCGGCAGAGGAAACAAGAGACGATCTTGACGACCTTCCGGTAAAGAAGGATGAGGAGCTCTTCTTCGACAATACCGATTTTCAGGATTATGACGAAGATGAGAACTATCACGGAGGATTTCTCTCCGTTGCGGCATTCGTGCTGAGTATTTCCAGCATCGTGCTCGTTATTACCGGGATATTTCCGCTCGTCATCGCAGGCAGCGTTGTGGCACTGATACTCGGCATTATAGCAGTCGCAGGCAAGCACAGCGAGTACGGCTTTGCGGTCGGTGCGGTCATAATCTCAGTAATCGTCATCATCATATGCAGCTGGGCATACATCGATTATCCCTATTTCTGGGGTGACAAAGAAAACAAGAAGTTCTCCATCCACGCAGATGAGGAGGAATCCGACCCCGGTATCATCTCCGCATTCAGCGTATACGGTATGGAGTTTACGGGAGGTGTTGACTGATGTTCTGGAAGCGTGACACCATCGACGAGATGGACCGCACCACCGTCGATGAAATGGACAGGACAGTCGTTGACGATATGTCTCAGACAGACAGCAGCGACTATTACGATTCGACCCGTTACTACGACCCTTCACGTTACGGCACTGCAAACGATGCATCTCATGACAGCCACCTCTGCGAGGAAGGCCATGATCATGATTCGAATGACAGAAGACGCTCTGTCTCATACAGCCAGCCAAAAGAAAAGACGCCCTACGGAGGGCATCTGTGTGAGGACGGCGAGCGCCATGAGCGTACTTCCGATGCGCGGCAGAGGCTTGAGAACAAGCATAATACAGTCTCCTACAGAGAAGGCAAAGAACATCCCACCACTTCGGGCATACCGTTTACCTCGGTAACGGACTATTCTCCGAAGCCTCCGGGAAAGATATTTACCGATACAGGCGCCGGCGGAGATGCACAGAAGAATCCCGCATCACTGCGTATGATAGGTATCATACTGCTCGTCGTGGGATTCATTACGATCGAATCTATAGGCTTTGTTTTCATCATAGCAGGTTCCATAATAATGAAGATGGCGTCCGCCGTGAAGGAAGAGGGCAAGCAGAGCAGTGTATCACCGCGGAATCATATTGAACGGAATCATACGGAACAGCCGTCCAATGAATTCAATACCGCAAAGGCTGTGATCATCATTGTTATGCTTGGTATCATAGCAATAACCGCGCTGATTGTAATTACCAACATGAGGGAAGTATTCAGCGAATTTGAATAACCATGTCATCTTTTCCCGCATACAGCGGGAGATGAAATAAATATTTTTTATTATTAAGGAGGAGTATCATGAGCGACGTATTCATGGACAACACCAACTATTCCGCAATGGATGACAATCCGAACGCATACAAGAAGGGACTTGCTGTAACAGCATTCATTCTCAGTTTATTAAACCTTCTCTGCTGCTGCTGGATTGTTGCCGCAATCTCACCCATAGGCTTTATCCTTGTTATCCCCGCAATCATCTTTGCACTGATCTCACTGATCACAAAGCGCGGCGGCAAGGGACTTGCTATTGCAGCACTCATCATCGCAGGCATCAGCCTTATCGTAATGATCGCAATGTCAGTAGCATTCAAGCCTTATGCAGCTGATATCATGTTATTTGCACAGAACGCTGACAAGTATATCCAGGACTGGGATGAGACACACGAGGTTCCTGCTGAGTTCCAGAAGTACAATGATCCTAAGTTTGATCAGATCTGGCAGAGCTACAATCCTCCTTGCCAGAACTTCACAGAGTGGTATGGCGAGGTTTGGATCCCGCAGATGAAGCAAAGTATGCAGGCAGGAAAAACTTCCGGCTTGGCACTTGCTGTTTCTTAAAGCGGAGCCAGAAAGGGAACAAAGTTCCTGACAACTGTATATAACAGAGCTACCCCCACGGCGGCAAGGTAAAACCTGTCGTCCGTGGGGAGTATTTTTTTCTTCCTCCCGAAAAGAGCGAGCAGGTTCTCGAGCCAGTAGAGTATCAGGAGAACGGCAACGGCAACGATTATAGCGTTGTTCCTGAGTGCGCCGGGGATATCGAGCTCAGCGAGCGAGTATACCGCATGGGTGGCGCCGCAGCCGGGACAGTATACCTGAAAGAACATCCTGATCGGGCAGGGCGGCATATGCACGCTTATCTCTCTTCTGTAGAATCCCGTGACGACCGGGAACAGCGGCAGCAGCACTGCCGGCAGCAGAGAGATGACAAGGTTCTTTTTGCTTTTCATAGTTATTCCTCGATTTTTGACATATATTCCTCAGTGGAGAGAAGTCCGCTGCGGTTGATCCTTCCGATGCCGTAAAGGCAGCCGGGATCGCGGGTAAGGGTATTGACCTGCTCACGGCAGGTGAGAGTCATAAGGATGCCTTCCTCCCGCAGTACGGGCAGCCCGGCCGGGCTCACGCTCCCGAAGGGATAGGCGAAGACAAAGGGCATCATGCCCGTGTGCTCATGCAGGGCGTACTGCATGGCGGCTGTGTCCTCACGGAATGAAGCAGTATAGTCCTCGTCGGATTCTCCTGCCGTCTGTGAGCAGCCTCTTCTCGGCGAGAGTGAATGCATATCGTATGTATGATTGCCGATCTCAACACGCCCCGACTCCGCAAGCTCCAGGATATCCTCCCACGTAAGGTAGGAATACAGTGTATTGTGCGGGTCGGCAGCCGCATTTACCTCGGTGTACTTTCCGACGACGGATACCACTGCGTACATATCGTATTTCTCAAGCAGCGGCAGCAGCACGGAGAGGCTGCTGTAGAAGCCGTCATCGAGCGTTATCAGTACGGGCTTGTCAGGGAGACTTCCATGTCCGCCGGCATAGCTGCATATCTGCCTTGCCGTTACGGATGTATAGCCGTGATCCTTCAGCCAGCGCAGATCATCCTCAAGCTGCACGGGTGTAACGACGTACTCCGAGGGTACGTTCCCTCCGACGCTGTGATACATTATAACAGGCAGCCTTACGGGCTGGCCTGAGATGCTGCCTGCGAATGTCATGACGGTCTTTCCGACAAGGAAGCACAGGGCGCATACCGAAAATATAACGGCATCGAGCACAAGGAGCCTGAGGAATCTCCCCGGGCTGTAGCAGTGATACATAAGACATCCCCCCTCAGTCAACTCTATGCGCAGGGGCGGGAGATAATGCCTGTACACTTTCTCACAGGACTATTTTTTCTCCCCGGTGAATATAATCCTTTGCAGGGTAAATACTGTTCAGAAAGAGCGCAAAGGAAATGAGGTGCAGGGATGACACGTTACAGGAAAAGGAAGATAAGGGCAGCACTGAGATGCTGCGTAATGGCGGCTCTGCCGGCAGCGGCAGCAGTAGTACTGAAGCTGCTTCCGGCTGCTGAGGAGGCAGTCGTGCGTATCGGCAGTCTCAGGATGGACAAGGGTGAGGCTGTCTCCGCAGCGACCTGCAAAGTGGAACGGGCAGCGGTAAAGGCCTCTGCGGGTGACTTTATCGTATCGGAGGGTTTCGGCTGGCGTGAGGAGACTGCTCCGGAGCCCTCCGGAGAGGTGGTGCTCCCCGATCCGTATGAGACTGTCTCCGCCTCTCCCGGAGAGAAGCCCTATCCGGCGGTATGGAGCACCGGAAGTCCCATACTTCGGACGACCTACGGTGAGTATTACGGAGACACTTTCTTTGATCTTGATAAATGCGGACAGGTCAACAACCGGACGGAGCTGCCAAACAGTACTCTGATCGATGAGAGCCGCCGTCCGTCGGATTTCGCCATAGCCGATACCTCGCAGCCGCAGGTGCTGATATACCATACTCATACCACTGAGAGCTTTGAGCCCTTTGTACGTGAGAACGGCGATGATACCTTCAACTACCGCACTACCGACGAGACAAAGAATATCGTCATGGTCGGCGATGCGATACAGGCGGAGCTTGAGGCAGCCGGCATCGGAGTAATCCATATCAGGACGATACACGATTATCCCTCCTACAACGGCTCCTACGCCCGCAGTCGTGAGTCCGTCGTACCGGTGCTCGAGGCAAATCCCTCCATAAAGGTAGCACTGGATATACACCGTGACGCCATATCCGGAGATAACGGTCTTGCCCAGCCTTATACCGAGATATACGGTAAAGAAGCGGCACAGGTGATGATCATATCCGGCTGCGATGACGGTACGCTCGGCATGCCAGAGTATATGAAGAACTTTCACTTTGCCTGTGCCCTTCAGCAGCAGCTCGAGGGCGACTGGAAAGGGCTTACAAGGCCCATACTCTTTGACTACCGTCACTACAACCAGGACCTTACGACGGGCAGTCTCCTTATAGAGGTCGGCTCACACGGGAATACCCTTTCACAGGTGCAGTGGTCGGGGCAGCTCATCGGACGGTCCCTTGCCTCGCTGCTCAATGGTATGAAGGAGAACTGAGTATGCGGCACAAAAATATAAAACCGGCTGCAGCAGTGATGATAGTCTATCTTCTGCTGAGCGCCGGTCTCTTGATGTTTCTTTATTCTCTTACGCTCTCCGGTGCGAATATCACCGGTGAACGGCTTGCTCCTGCGGAGCTGACAGTCACTGACGGGAAAACGGAGCTGCATCTTGCCGGTGCGGTATTCACCGCTGACACCCGGCTGCCTGACAGCAGCAATGTATATCTTGCGGGATACCTTCTCTCGCCGGATGAGGTCAGGGCAGAAGCTTATGTACTTGCCATGATCACGCCTTAGAGCTGTATCTTCTTACAGTCAGGTATCTCCGCTGATCCTTCATATCAAAATAGAAGCTGTTGAGCTCGCCGGAGTAAACAAGTGTAGCGCCGGGGAAGCTGCGGAAGTCGTCGGGAGTGTAAAGGCAGAAGGGCTTTTCAAGCTTTATGCCGATCTTATCCATCGTGTATGCCACGAACTGTGAACAGACGAAGCTGTACTTCCTGTTCCATTCTATATTGAAGTAAACCGCAATGAGGCCGAGCACGTTGTAGGAATAGATATTCCTGTTATCGGAGAAATGGCGGATGATACGCTCATACTCGAGCTTCTGCTCACGGGTCACTGGTATGCGGTAGATCTCGCAGGGAATGAAATCGTATTTGCCGAGTGTGCCTTTGCCTACTATCTCCTTGTTGAATGTTGCCGGAAGGGGAAAGGGAGTATAGGAACGGCAGAAGCTGTACATCTCAGACAGTGTAGCGTCTCCGGAGAGGGAAACGTGGTTATACGGCTTTTTTGTGAAGAATCTGAAGAATCGTGCAGGCCGGGTGCCGGTCTGTGCGATTATCAGATATATAGAATCCTCCAAAATGTCACCTCCTGAATCTGTCAGATAAGCTGGCAGTGATAATCTACAAAAACAAAGCTGACTCTGAAAAATTTTTCTTTCCTAATTATATCATAAACTATTGCAAATTACAAGAGTTTTTGATATAATTATATAGGTGTGCTGTTATAGGACACGAATCCTACCGTATCTTTGTTGATAACGGAGACATAATAATGCAATATATGCGCCTGTAGCTCAGCGGATAGAGCAGCGGCCTCCGACGCCGTGTGCGGTGGTTCGATTCCACTCAGGCGCGCTTGTGAGCCCTGCTTATCGCGGGGCTTTTTTATATTTATGCACATAAAAGGAGCCCGGGAGCTTTATCCCGGGCTCCTGTGGTTATGGTCAGTTCTCCTTAACGAAGTCCTCGATGCTCTTGCTGTAGCCTGTTGAAGTAGCTGCGTAGAAACTGAGGATTATGGAAGCGTCGTTGGAGTCAACGAGCTTGTCTGTGTTTACATCACCGGAGAGCTTCTGTGCGTCAGTGAGTGACTTGGTGGAATCAGTCGAGAGAAGTGCATAGGCTTCAAGGATGCCGGATGCGTCATTAGCGTCTACCATCTTGTCCTCGTTGAAATCACCGAGCATATATGTTGCAGGAGCCTTTGAAGGATCGCCGAGCACCTTCTTGAGCGTGGCGAGAGCGCCTGCGGGGTAGCTGTCCTTGTTGGGGAGGCTGTTGTATGCAGTGCTGAGAGCACCGTTATCGTCATGGAGAGTTACCTTGCCCTCTGTGCTGAGCATATTGATGATCTCTGCTGCGATGGCAATGTTTCCTGCCTGGTTGGGGTGAATGTCGATATTCTTATCCTGCATCTTGTCGAAGTACCAGGTGTATCTTGCGCCATTGAGATCGAGTGAATCGAATACGGTATAAACATCGGCAACCTTAGCGCCGTTCTCCATAGCACAGCCGGAGAGCTGTACAGAGTAGGAAGTGAGTACGCTGTCGAACTTTACAACAAGGTTGTCAAGCAGAGTGCGGTATGTGCTGTCATAGGTCTTCTCGAAATATGTGGGCTCGAATACGAGCGGGTTGTATACAGTCTCAAGGATGATCTCAGCATCGGGATTGAGCTCCTTGATGCGTGTGACGGTAGCGGTGATATTCGGGATGGTCTTTGTTTCGATAACTCTGTCGTATTTTGAAGCGTTCTTGTTGTCAGAGGTCATTCCGATGTTGTTGGTAAGTCTTGAGAGCTCTGTTGAGATCGTGATCTTGTTTGTAAGATCGCTGGCAAAGGTCTTGAGCTTTGTTTTGTCGATCATATTCTTAACGTCGCCGAGAGTGGGAGCGTCAGGGATAACTGCACTGGCATATTCGTCCTTGAGGCAGTTTGCTGCCTTTGCGACTTGAAGAAGAGCATTTGAAGCATAGTGCATCATGTCATTTGCACCGATGGATATAACAACTACGTCTGCATCTGAAAGGGCTTTTGAGACTTTGTCGGTGGAAACGAGTTCCTTGAGATCGCCGGATTCTGCACCGGAAGCTGCGAAATTATCTACCTTTGCACCGAGGTAATCGGCAAGGAGCTCACCGTAAGCGTATTCGCTGTCGGCAAGGCCGTCACCTGATGTGATGCTGTCGC
The DNA here is from genome assembly GCA_017620025.1 of Ruminococcus sp. Classification (GTDB taxonomy): domain Bacteria; phylum Bacillota; class Clostridia; order Oscillospirales; family Ruminococcaceae; genus Ruminococcus. Next base: position 650 of record JAFZRF010000015.1, on the reverse strand, counting down.
CTAAGAGCACGATATTCTCGACTGAGTCTGCTGCCTGTGCTGTGGGTACGGCTGCTGCTATACCTGAGAGAGTGAGCGCTGCGGCAGATACTGCTGAAATTATTTTTTTCATGATATGATCCTCCTTTATCTGACTGAAAACAGTCTATACATTGATTATACTTTATTCACGAAGCTATGTCAAGTGAAATAATTTACAATAAAAGCTTGTTGAAATTCTATGTATAATCACGGTCAGCTCAACATCACATAATGAAGGAATACGCATTATGCCTGCCGTGCGACAGCCGCCTTTAGCCTGCGTGTCTTAGAAAAAGCAAAAACCGGCAATGGGTAGAAGAGAGGGGGTGAGGGAAAAGAGAGTCCAGAGAGGAAAACCGTAAGGGGGAGAGAGGGAGGGAAATGCCGGTTTTTGCTGCGGTTTTCTTTTTCCCTCCCTCCTTGCCCCGGGAGGTGTTCCTCTTTGGCTTTTGTGTGAGATTTAGCAAATCTTGAAAATACTGATATAAGAAGAATGAGTTATCGTTCTTTTCTTTTATTCATCAACTAACATACTTGTACTCACAAAGCCAGAGGGGGAAACCATGGGACCCGGGTGAGGAAAAGAAAACCGCAGTAAAAGCTGACATCCTCCCCCGTCCCAAGGTTTC
>JAFZRF010000053.1 GCA_017620025.1 Ruminococcus sp. | reverse complement strand
TGGGATTCTAAAGGGGCTGCGCCCCTTTAGCGGAGTCCAGAGGCAACGCCCCGCATATTTCCGCAGGGCGCTTCGCAAGGGGTGAATTCCAAAACAGTCCGGGGGACTGTTTTGGAAGAGGGGACGCCTTGCAAGTGAAGGCGTCCCTGATAGAAGTAGGGTTCATTGACAAACAAACCCCGGAAACAGCGATAAACCGTTTCCAGGGTTTTTGTTATATGCCGAGTATCCTTGCGGCCTTGAGTATGGCGATCTGAGTCTTGCCGTCGGTGAATGTGCCGTCCATTACCTTTTCCACAGCCTCTGCCAGCGGCATACGCTCAACATCGAGGAACTCGTCCTCGTCGAGAGACTGCTTCTCAAAGGACAGTCCCCTTGCAAGGTACATATAGGTTATCTCCGTATTGTATGCCGGAGTTGGCAGCATCTTTCCGAGGTAGATGTATTCACTGCAGGTGCAGCCTGTCTCCTCCAGCAGCTCACGCCTTCCGCATTCAGCGTGATCCTCTCCCTTTTCGAGCTTGCCCGCCGGCACCTCGACTGTAACGAGCTGAAAGGGGTATCTCAGCTGCTTTACGAGAAATATCTCGTTGGCGTCAGTAACCGGTATCACACATACACCGCCGTTGTGATGCAGAACATCACGGACAGCAGTATTCCCGTTTTCAAGCTCAACGGTATCGTGAGTTATGGTGAATATGGGTCCTTCATAGATAAGCTCGCTTGAGAGCTGTTTTTCTTCAAGGTGCATCAGTAGATCCTCCATTTTTTTCTTGTTTCCTCGGGCTCGTCGTCTGTCTTCTTTTTCTTCTTCTTGCGGGCAGGAGCGCTGCAATAGTAGAGAGAGCCGGCAACTCCGCAGGTGGATTCGTAGTCATAGCTGTGTCTGAAGGGATATCTGTCAGTATCATCGCCGGTAACACGGCTCAGTGCGATGTAGGAGATGAGCAGGAAGAGTGAAATGAAGGAGATGAGTGTTCCCGCTTTGAACCCGGGTGTCTGATATCTGAATACGATGCTGCTTGTTCCCTTGTCACACTTGACAGCCATAAATCCGTGGGATACCTTTGCGATATCCGCATCGTTATTGTTTACCCTTGCTGACCAGCCGGTACTGTACGGTACGCTGAAGAATACGAGCGAGGGCTTGTCAAGGGTTATCTCGGCCTTGAAGCCGTGTGAATCGAAGCTGAAGCTGCTGCATGACACAGCCTGCTTTTCCTTGCACCATTCGGTGTAGTCTTCCTTTGTGGGAGGCTTGATATCATCTTTTGTGAGTTCTGTAAGCATCTTGTGGTATTTCTCTACATCACTGTCCTCAAGCAGAAGAGACTTCATCAGGAGCTTTTCGTAATCGGTCTTGGAGATGGAGTCAGCAGTACTCTGTGTCATATAGGTGTCGTAAGCAAATCCCATAGGCACATAGAGCGTGTTTTCATATATCTCATAGCCGTCCCTCGTTTCAATATACTCAAATCCGGGGAGGTATTCTGTGATATCATATACAGCGGCATTGAGTTCGGTTACGGCTCCGTTTCCATAGAATTTGCGGTTGAAATCGGAAGAGGATTCCGACTGATCTTTCTTCTTCTGAAGTTCCTGATAGTTGTATTCATCAGTTTCTTCACGGTAAAAGTATTTTACTGATAACAGTCCTCTTATTGTGTAATGTGAGATATCCGGGCGTGAGCCGACATCACGCATTACCTTGATACTGTCGTAAAACTCCATGATAGACGGAGAAACCACGCTCTGGAATGTTCTTATGCATGGCAGCTCCCAGAACATATTGTAGTTTTCAAGATTATCTGAGATGTCACTGCGGAAAAAGTTGTCTTCTGAAACGTTTTCGTATACCTTATCCGAATAGTCTGCTGACATGGCAATGTAATTCTTTGCGTCCTCAGGAGTAGCGGCTCCGAAATATATCATTGAGCAGAGGCATCCTGCACAGAACAATGTGGTAGTAATGACAGCAGGAAAGCCTGTACGTATACCACGCTTCTTTGCATCGAAGATATAACCGGTAATAAGCAGGCTGAATCCGGCAATTGCAAGGTTTATGTAGAAGTAGGTGGTGTGAGTCGTCATGGTGAACCAGATGTAACTGCCGTCTGAAAGCTTATCCGGGAGAACGGATATGATGCCGAATACCACCAGCATAGCTGCGGATATCTTTACGGCCGGCATGAAGTCGATATCCTCCTGGTCGAGGCTTCGGGCTGTCATCATAGCCATGATGAGTATCGGCATATAGAACCAGCGGGCGTAGTAGTATTCGTTTGCCATCTGGAAGAGACTGTTAAGGAACGGTATCAGGGCGAATATGATACACAGAACAGTAAGTCTTGTTGCCCAGTGTTTCTTCATAGTGCGCATATATGTTATGACGCCCACCATTCCGAACAGCGGGAAGTAGCCACCGATGGAAGCCCACTTGCCGTAGTCAGAATCGAAGAGTATCGGGTATGCAGGCGGATCCGAAGGCATGAAGAAGGTCTGTATTATACGCCATATCGTTGTGTTGTCATCGTAGATAACAAAATTGAGTCCATAGTTATGTTCTGTTATACGGTAATTTCCGAGAAGGCCGAGAGCTGACGGCAGTATTATGAAGGCTGCAAGACCTGTGCCGACAACGGCTTCGAGCAGGAGCAGCAGGAATTTCTTCCAGGTAACGTTGAAATCCTTAGCAGGAACTCTGACAAGGAAATAGAGTACAAGGAATACAGCCTGACCGGCGAAGAAGTAGTAGTTGATCGCAGCCATGAGACCGACAACGAGAGCGAACCAGCCCCTGCGGCGGTTGTTGATATTCTCCTCCATGGCTATGAGCATCAGCGGGAAAAAGGCTGTAACATCATGGAAATGATTGAAGAATATGTTGAACAGCTGGAATCCGGAGAAGGAGTAAAGCATAGCTCCGATGAGAGCGGCGTTCTTGTTCTTGACAAATCTCCGTATGTAGGTATACGCTGTCAGGGAAGCTACTCCGTGCTTGATGGCGAGCAGGAAGGGGAGAGAATACGATACCCATGCCCTCGGCAGAAATACTGTCAGCCAGAAGAAGGGGCTTCCGAACAGATAGAACGAATAGGAGGTCATAAGATCCGTACCGAGGTCTGTGAACCAGTTCCAGCCGAACTGTCCGCTCCTTACCGCATCATTAACAAGATTGTAGAACGGTATCTGCTGAAGATTGTAGTCGCCGTAATATATGAAATAGCCTTCCTCAAAGAAGAGTATCGGACCGACGCAGAGTATGAACGTCAGAAAACCGAGAATAAAGGCAGTTATGTATTTTTCCCTGGAGTAGTGCGGCAGCTTCCGGAGAGCTTTCTTTTCTGAATCCATGTTTACCTCCTGTGACTGCTGAAGCATCAGCGTAGTATCATTTTTATTATAACATATCTTTTATAAAAAGAAAAGGGGTTACATGATTTTTTATATATGTGCAGAATTTCTGTTTTTACTATTTACATTTCAGAAGTATTGTGATAAAATAGAGATATAATTTATGACTTTACAGCTTTCACGCTTTTGCGGTATAAATCGAAACGTGAAAAGAAAGGACGCTTATCATGCCAATTACTGAACTGCTTGAAAGAAATGCACAGCTTTACGGGAACGATGTCGCTCTCGTTGAGGTAAACCCCGATGTTACCGAGGTGCGCCGCATCACATGGAAGGAATACGAGCTCATCGAGCCCGATCCGATGTGCCACTACCGCCGTGAGATCACCTGGGAGGTATTCAACGAGAAGGCCAACCGCTTTGCCAATATGCTCCTTGACAGGGGCGTAAAGAAGGGCGACAAGGTCGGCATCCTTCTTATGAACTGCCTTGAGTGGCTGCCTATCTATTTCGGTATCCTCAAGACAGGTGCTCTTGCAGTGCCGCTCAACTTCCGCTATACTTCCGACGAGATAAAGTACTGCCTTGACCTTGCTGAGGTCGATGTACTTATGTTCGGCCCCGAATTTATCGGCAGAGTCGAGGAGATCGCCGAGGAGATCAGCAAGAACCGCCTTATGTTCTACGTAGGCGAGGGATGTCCCACCTTTGCAGAGCACTATGACAGCAATGTTGCGAACTACCCCAGCAGCGCTCCCGAGGTTGCTATAACTGACGACGATTTCGCTGCTATATACTTCTCCTCCGGTACTACAGGCTTCCCGAAGGCTATACTCCACAAGCACCAGAGCCTTGTACATTCCGCAAAGTGCGAGCAGAACCACCACGGCCAGACACGTGATGATGTATTCCTCTGCATCCCTCCACTCTATCATACCGGAGCCAAGATGCACTGGTTCGGCAGCCTCCAGTCCGGCAGCAAGGCAGTCCTCCTCAAGGGCGTCAAGCCGAAGGCTATCCTCGAGACAGTCTCCAACGAGGCCTGCACGATAGTATGGCTGCTTGTACCGTGGGCACAGGATATCCTTGATGCCATCGACAGAGGCGAGATAAATATGGACGAGTATGAGCTCTCACAGTGGAGACTCATGCACATCGGCGCACAGCCCGTACCTCCTTCGCTTATCGCACGCTGGAAGGAGCATTTCCCGACTCATCAGTATGATACAAACTACGGTCTCAGCGAGAGCATCGGACCCGGCTGCGTACACCTCGGCGTGGAGAACATCCACAAGGTCGGCGCTATCGGCAAGGCAGGCTACGGCTGGGAGGTAAAGATAACAGACGAGAACTTCAATACAGTCGAGCGCGGTCAGGTCGGCGAGCTCTGCGTGAAGGGCCCCGGCGTAATGACCTGCTACTACCGTGACGAGAAGGCAACAGCCGAGACTCTCCGTGACGGCTGGCTCCTCACAGGAGACATGGCTCAGGAGGACGAGGACGGCTTCATCTACCTCGTAGACCGTAAGAAGGATGTTATAATCTCCGGCGGTGAGAACCTCTATCCCGTACAGATCGAGGACTTCCTCCGTGCACATCCGGCAGTAAAGGACGTTGCAGTCATCGGTCTCCCCGACAAGAGACTCGGCGAGATCGCAGCAGCAATCATTTCTGTAAAGGAAGGCATGACCTGCACAGAGGAGGATATCAACACCTTCTGTCAGAAGATGCCCAGATACAAGAGACCCCATAAGATAATCTTTGCCGATGTACCGAGAAATCCCACCGGCAAGATCGAGAAGCCGAAGCTCCGCAAGATGTACTGCGGCGAGAGCCTTGTGGCTACTCAGATAAGGAACTGAGCATGGAAGAGAAGAGCCTGGAACAGGTGCGTGAATTCTTCTCCGGCGACCGCTATGCCACAGAGAACGGCATGGTCATCGACGAGATAGGCGACCACTATGCGAAATGCAGCGTGGAGCTTACAAGCCGTCATTATAACGCTATGGGCGGAGTCATGGGCGGAGTTCACTATACCCTCGCAGATTTTGCCTTTGCAGTGGCCTCCAACTGGCAGGAGCCGGGAACGGTAGGCCTCAGCAATACCATTTCCTACGTGGGAGCGGTAAAGGGCAAGAAGCTCATTGCCGAGGCAACACTTGTAAAGAACGGCAGGAGCACCTGCTGCTACAACGTCGAGATACGTGACGATCTCGGCAATATAGCCGCCGCAGTACAGTGTGTCGGCTTCCATAAGAGATAAGAAAAGGGCAGCTCTGCGGAGCTGCCCTTAGTTTGTCAAAAATCATTTCAATCAGTTTGGGATTCTAAAGGGGCTGCGCCCCTTTAGCGGAGTCCAGAGGCAGCGCCTCTGGTGGGGTGTGGGGCAAAGCCCCGCATAACCGCAGGGCGCTTCGCAAGGGGTGAATTCCAAAACAGTCCGGGGGACTGTTTTGGAAGAGGGGACGCCTTGCAAGTGAAGGCGTCCCCTGATAAAACTATGGGTTTCTGACATACTGTAGGGGCGCACACTGTGCGCCCGTTTTTGCGCCTTGTAGGGGCTGCCTTTGGCAGCCCGCATCTTTTGCAGCGATTTGTTGTCAAGCGGACCGCCTTTGGCGGTCCCTACAGTCGGAATGTTTACGATAATAATTCCGAATTAACTTCAGATCTTCACCATCAGCGCAACAGCGTGAGCCGACATACCGAGCTTTTCACCGGTAAAACCGAGATGCTCCTCGGTCGTGGCCTTGACGCTTATCTGTGAAACGTCGCAGCCGCACACCTTAGCGATATTCTCACGCATTGTGATGATATGCGGTGCGAGCTTCGGCGCCTGAGCAATTACAGTAGCATCGATATTGCCGATCCTGTAGCCGTTCTCCCTGCAAACTCTCACTACCTCCGCCATCAGCTTCATGCTGTCAGCGCCGGCGTATTCCTCAGCGGTATCCGGGAAGAGGTGTCCTATATCCCCGAGAGCGAGCGCTCCGAGCATGGCATCCATTATTGCATGGGCGAGAACATCTGCATCCGAATGACCGAGCAGACCGGTGGTATGCGGGATATCGACTCCGCCGAGAATCAGCTTTCTGCCCTCGACCAGCTTGTGAACATCGTAACCGTGACCTATCCTGAACATGATAATGCTCCTTTCATTTTCCGATATACTTATTCTATCATATATTCCTTCCTTTGTCCATACCATGTGAATGTCATAAAGCGATATGACAAATGTCATATGAGAAACTGACTGAGCACACTACAAAACTCCTCCGCAGTGCGCTATAATTATTACAGTAAGAAAAACAACCGCTTCTCAGGAGGGAAGGATATGGAAAAGACAGTAGTAAAAACACAGAACCTTGTAAAGCGCTACGGCGACCTTATAGCTCTCGATCACCTTGAGCTCGATATAAAGGAGGGCGAGATCTTCGGACTTCTCGGCCCAAACGGCTCCGGCAAGACAACAGCCATAAACTGCATACTCTCGCTGCTCGCCTTTGACAAGGGCACCATAGAGATATTCGGCAAAAAGATGACTCCCGCCAGCTTCGATATCAAGAAGGAGATCGGCGTCATCATGCAGAACGTAGCAGTATTCGAGGAACTCACCGTACAGGAGAACATCGATTACTTCTGCGGCCTGTACATACGTGACAAGGCACAGCGGAAGCAGTGCGTCGAGGACGCCATAAAGTTCGTAGGACTTGAGGACTTCCGTAAATTTTACCCGAAGAAGCTTTCCGGAGGACTTCTCCGCCGCCTGAATATCGCCTGCGGCATCGCACACAAGCCGAAGCTGATAATCCTCGATGAGCCTACCGTAGCAGTCGATCCGCAGAGCCGCAACCGCATACTCGAGGGCATCGAGGAGCTCAACCGAGCCGGCGCTACGGTCATATACACCTCACACTATATGGAGGAGGTCGAGCAGATATGCACCCGCATAGCTATCATCGACAAGGGTCACAAGATAGCCGAGGGCACCAAGGACGAGCTCAAGAGCATGATCTTCAACACCGAGACCGTGAACATCGAGATACTTGATCTTCCGGACGAGGTCAGAAAGGAGATCGATTCTCTCCCGCATATCAGCGGCACGGATTACGAGGACGGCCGACTTACGGTAAAATGCTCCGGCGGCAGTCATAACCTCATACGCATACTTGATGTTCTGCGCGGCCGTGACCTTGCATTCGGCCGTGTGACCTCAGAGCTCCCCACACTTAACGACGTATTCCTTGAGATAACCGGAAAGGCTCTCAGGGACAAGGAGGAATGATCATGTTTCTTCACTGCTTCAGATACGAACTCACCACAGCAGTCCGTGAAAAATCGGTGCTGTTCTGGCTGGTGATATTCCCGGCCGTGCTTGCACTCCTTATGAATGCAGCGTTCAGCAGCATCTACGACAAGACAAGCAAGTTTTCAACCATCCCCGTAGCGGTGGTTGAAAATTCCACAGATCTTCTCTTTCGTTCCGTGATGGATGCCTTTGAGGACAACGAGGAGCCTCTTCTGAAAGCCACATATACCACAGAGGAGGAAGCTCTCGGTATGCTTGAAAGGAAAGAGGTAAAGGGCATCATCTATACCGGCAGGACACTCACCCTTTCGCTGGCTGATACAGGCGTCGAGGAGACTGTTCTCCGCACCTTCACCGATCAGTATGTAGTATCAAGCGCAGTCATCAGCGACCTGATAAAGCAGGATCCCGCAATGGCACAGAAGGCAGGCGAGGCTATGTCAGCCGAGCTGGACATCTGCCGTGAAGAGCCTCTGACAAAGGGCAATACAGATCCCTTTGTACAGTACTTCTACAACCTGATAGCCATGGTGGCTATATACGGCTCGATACTCGGCCTTCAGATAAGCATCAATAATCAGGCCGATCTCTCGCCGCTCGCAGCAAGAAAGGCCTGCTCTCCGGTAAGCAAGACCGTAGGTGTGGCAGCCTCCCTTGCTGCTGCATGGCTGGTCGAGAGCGTCTGTATTGTCCTCTTCGTCACCTTCGTCCGCTTCGTGCTCGGAGTAGAGCTCGGCGGAGACCTCAGACTGATATACCTTTCGTCCATACTCGGCGGCATGGCAGGCGTATCCATAGGCTTCTTCATCGGTTCATCCAACAGGTTCAGCAATGAAGTCAAGTTCGGAGTTTCGATGGCAGTGAATATGACTCTCTGCTTCTTCAGCGGACTTATGGCAAGCAGCATCAAGCTTGTCATCGAGGAAAAGGCACCCTGGTTCAACAGGATAAATCCGCCCGCCGTAATTTCCAACAGTCTCTACTATCTCAACGTAGACGATGATCTGCACCGCTATGCTCCCGCAATAGCAGCACTCGCAGCAATGACTCTGCTGTTCTCAGTAGCCGGAGCCGTATTTTCAAGGAGGAAGAGATATGCAAGTTTATAAGGCATTTCTTAAGGTCGCAAGGAAGAAGAGCCGTGCTCTTCTGATATATGTAGTAGTATTCCTTGCGATATCCGTAGCTTATTCGCTCTCGGACGTATCCGACGGTATCTTCACTGATTCCCAGCTCAAGGTATGTATCTTTGACGATGACGATACCGAAGAGAGTCGTGCGCTGACCGATTTCGTATATTCCCGCCATATCCGTACAGAGGTCGGCAGGGATCACGACTCCGTGACCGACGCGCTCTATTACGGCGCTATCTCAGGTACCGACTGTGTTTTTGTTATCAACAAGGGCTATTCCGAAGCGCTTGCTGCCGGAAAAACAGACGACCTCTTCACCTTCTATACCATGCACGGCAGCTATCAGGAGACCATGCTGGAGACTCAGCTTGGTGAGTATATCCGCTCTCTTACGGCCTATACAGCGGCAGGAGAAGAGCTCTCCGAGGCCATAGCACATACTGAGAAAGCAGTTTCAGAGCGTACTGAGGTCAGCATTGTATCCAAAGATACAGGTGATCCGGAGTATTCACAGGTGTTCTCGGTATACTTCCTCTACATGGCATACATCCTTCTTGCCGTCATGATGAACACGCTCTGTCCGGTGCTGATAACCATGAACCGCAGGGAGATACGCTACCGCACAAACTGCTCCAGCATACGTCCGCTCTCCGGCTCGCTCCAGATATTTGCCGGTTCCCTGACGCTTGTTGCAGCGATATGGTTAGTATTCATGATAGCCGGTGCGTTTATGAACGGCGGTATCTATCACGGCAAGGCCTGGACAGCAGTCCTCAACAGCTTTGTATTTGCGCTCGTATCAGCCTCGATAGCACTCTTCGCCTCATGCTTCTCGCTCAACCCGAATATGCTGAACCTTGCCACACAGATAATCAGTCTCGGTCTCAGCTTCCTCAGCGGCGTGTTCGTTGAGCAGAGCCTTCTCGGCGACGGCGTTCTCTCAGTTGCACGTCTCTTCCCGGCCTACTGGTACGTAAGAGCGAACAATATGCTTTCCGGCCTTGACGGGGCGGTATACGACGGCACAGAGATAGCACGCTGCATCATGATAGAATTATTCTATGCCGTAGCCATGTTCGTACTGACCATACTTATCCGCAGGATAAGGTACAGCGAGGCATCACTGACCACCGGCGGAAACAAAGAGCCGGTACCGCAGAACTGATAAAAAATACCCGCATACGATCGTATGCGGGTCAGTTTGGGATTCTAAAGGGGCTGCGCCCCTTTAGCGGAGTCCAGAGGCAGCGCCTCTGGTGGGGTGTGGGGCAACGCCCCGCATTTTTCCGCAGGGCGCTTCGCAAGGGGTGAATTCCAAAACAGTCCGGGGGACTGTTTTGGAAGAGGGGACGCCTTGCAAGTG
>JAFZRF010000052.1 GCA_017620025.1 Ruminococcus sp. | reverse complement strand
TAATAGCAGCCTGTTTGCCGCCTGAGATGTGAACTTCCTGCACAACAATTTCTGCGGAATGATCGGGGGCATTCCTGAGCGTTCCGACCATAGTGATGAGATCTCCTACCGAGAAAAGATCGTTTATCATATCAGCGTTTCTTTCATAAGCAATACAGTTGAAAATATCGCTTCCGACAGTATCAAACCCTTTTCGTTTGGGCTGATCCACAGCGATACTGATCCTACAGCATCGGCAGTCGTTTTCTGTGGTGAGAGCAGGCTCGGAAATGAGCCTGCCCGTCATCATAACTTTGTTCAGCATAATTCAGTCCTCGCATTCATCAAGACCGTGTATGAGCTGAATGTAAATGCACTCTGCCCGATCACGTTCCTCGCCCTCGGTTGTCATCATCTGTCTGAGAAAGAAATTCTGCGCTTCTTCCCTGTCATCCCACACCTCTTTTTTGCCGTTATAAACGGTCGTGACCTTGCGTGTTTTCGGCATCGCCAGTTCGGGTATTCTCAGCATAATAAGCACCTCCGTTTTCTGTTTGTGATTCCATTATAACCGCTGAATATCCGGAAGTCCAGCTCTGCGGCATAATTGTAACCATTTTTGTGAAGTGCGCAGCAATTTCTAAGGCAAGTCCAGTGCAAGGCGCACATATTGTTTTTCACTATTTTCAGAACTGATACCGGCAGCGCTTCTGTTATCGCTTCAGCCGCAAAAGCTGAGACTGAAAATACAACAGCGGCTGCCATATTTTATTCAGCATCTCTTTGATATCGGCAAGGTCATTTTCATAGATGTTTCCGGTGCTGTTTGCTCGGAGTGCAATCTGATTGATATTGCCAGCGATATTATTCATAAGCCGATGGATTTCTTTCAGCTCATTCTCATTGAAATAAACGAGATGCCCCTCGAAGATCATTGCTCTCACGAATGCGCTTTTCGACTTCATTCCGCTGTTCTTGTATTTGCGCTCAATAGCATCAAATTCTTCCTGACTTAACCGTACCTGAAGTACTCGTTCCCTGTTATCTTTTTTCATCATTTTTCTCTCCTTTTTTGTTCGGGGTCGTAGGGGTGGAACCCTCTGCCAAGATGTGTATCGAAGCATTCAAATTTGTAAATTTGTAATGCGGAGATACCGAGCTTGCTGGCTGGGATTGCTCACGCCCCTGCGCGGCGTGTTTGCATCTGAGTCTTTCGGCTCAGTGCTTTCTCTCTGTTTTGGAGCATAACCGCTGTGCGGTTTGCTCCATACTGCAATTGCAGGATTTCTCAGAGCATTATGATGAATATGCTCTCCTAAATATATACCGAAAAAATGCGGGTATCGTAAAGCATATCTGCGATATTTTCAGTGCGGTTTTGATATTTCTCCCTTATGCATAAATCAATCTTCAGATTCTTGTGCAAAGTGATTGACATCTCAGCACTCCCGTGCTATAATAATAACAGACAATTTTATATTGGGAATGATGTTCTCCCACGGGAAACCGAAACCGCTTTTTCAAGCTGATGACTTCTGCGCTTTTACGCAAAAGTTGTCGGCTTTTTTATTTTATCCGGAGGTCGAATTTATGCTGTTATCGCTTGCAATCATTTTTCTTGTCGGACTGTCCGCCGCTGCGATTTTTGAAAAGATCGGCTTGCCCCGTATCATCGGAATGCTCGGTGTCGGAATTGCTGTCAGTCCCTATGTGCTTGACCTGCTTGATCCGTCTATCCTCGGAATCTCATCGGAGCTTCGGCAGATTGCGCTCATTATCATACTGATAAAGGCAGGGTTATCGCTGAATCTGTCCGATCTGAAAAAGGTCGGCAGACCTGCGGTGATGATGTCATTTGTTCCTGCCTGCTGTGAGATCGCCGGATATGTGCTGATCGCGCCGTTTCTGCTCGGCGTGAACCGTATCGAAGCCGCCGTTATGGGTGCAGTCCTGAGTGCGGTATCTCCTGCGGTGGTCGTGCCGAGAATGTTGAAGCTCATCGAAGAAAAATGGGGGACGCAGAAAAGCATCCCCCAGATGATACTTGCAGGCGCTTCCTGCGATGATATTTTTGTAATCGTACTATTCTCAACATTCGTGACGATGGCACAGGGCGGTTCGGCACGGCTTGCTGATTTCCTGAATATCCCCATATCCATAGTTCTCGGTGTTCTGCTCGGTGCAGCAGTCGGATTTCTGTTATATCTGCTCTTTGAGAAATCGTATCAGCATAAGCACAGGATTCGCAGCAGCGCAAAGGTAATTATTCTGCTCGGAACGGCGTTTTTGCTGATGTCAGTCGAGAGCATAGCAAAGCCCTATGTTGCAGTGTCAGGACTGCTTGCTGTTGTCGCTATGGCTTGCGAGATAAAGCTGAAAGCAGACAATTACGTTTCTGTTCGGCTGTCGGAGAAGTTCGGCAAGCTGTGGATCGGTGCAGAAGTCATACTGTTTGTGCTGGTGGGAGCTGCCGTTGATGTTCGCTATACGATGACAGCAGGAGCTTCGGCGCTTGCAATGATATTCTTAGCTCTTGCATTCAGGGCTGTCGGCGTGTGCATCTGCCTGATCGGTACGGAGCTGAATGCAAGAGAAAGGCTGTTCTGTGTGATTGCATATCTCCCGAAAGCAACGGTCCAAGCGGCAATCGGTTCGGTACCGCTGTCACTTGGTCTGCCTTGCGGAAAGATCGTGCTGTCGGTGGCAGTGTTGGCGATACTGATCACTGCTCCGCTTGGAGCGATAGGAATAGACCGCAGCTATACAAAACTACTCAAATCATAATGAACAGCGCCGAGCATGAAAACTCGGCGCTGTTATATTATGTGATAAACAGATGAAATTTTGGTGTAAAGTTGCCGCACTCGAAAAATCGCACGGGATAGAGAAAACGCCTGATTGCGTGTCTTGGACGCAATCGCTGAAATAACGCAAGACTGTACTCTGTATAATTAGCGCGAAAATGCGTTGTTTTCAAGTGATTGAGCATTCCCGTTCGGGAACGGCGAAAACTTGATTTTCTCCGAAATATAGTTCATAATATAGATAGGCACAGAAAGTTGCAGATCACTTCACCGCCTGTGGCAATCATGATTCGTATCGCTCCCGAAAACTCAGCACTTTTCAGTTTCAAAAAACTTTTATCTAACCATTTTTCATTATCCGTCATATTCCACAAGCGGTTAAAACAACGTAAAACCGTATATTCCAGATTTGCTGCGTACACAGAATACCTGTCTATGCGACGAGATACCGAGAGATGCCATATCACCAAAGGGACTTTTGCTACCACCGGTAAAATCTTTGTAGGTTCATCGAATAGACAAGCATAGCTTTCTGCGCTATACTGTATACAGATGCCGGCTGAAATCAACTGTTCGCCGGTGACAAATACGTTTTTTTATGATTTTTCGTTCTACCAAAATGCGTGTGTTTCATCATTATGCACAAATAAGGAAAAATCAGGAAACTGCGTAGATGCGTTGTTAGGAAAAAAACAGAAGGATAAAAACGGACTTTAACGGACTAAAACGGGACGAACCACAAAAGACTTCCGTCTACCGTCCGAAAAACTTTGTAGTTTCATCGAATAGACAACCGCTGCATTCTGCGCTATACTGTATACAGAAACCAACAGAAAGCCACATAAACTGGCTTATGTTTGGCGGCAATCACTCTTATCATGAGAGCGGTTGCTTATAAAAGCATCTTGACAACAGAATATGAAGCATGATTCGTTTGTTTTCCGAATTCTTCCGCTCCGAAAGGAGAATCACTATGGATAGAAATATAACGATCAGCCAGGCTTACAAGACAATGTACAGAGACTATCCCGAAGTGGTCGGGGTAAAGGACATCAGCCAGATGCTTGGCATCAGCCCGAAAAGGGTACGGCAGCTTGTTCAGGAGAATAAGCTTCCTTGCATCCCTGATAACAGGACGATCAAGGTCGCAAAGCTCTTTGTGATAGATTACATCCTGCAAGGCGCACAAATCTGAGCGGGTAGAAATATCCATTGCGCCGAAAAATCATAAAGTTGGTAGAAATCCCTTGCATTTGCCGTCAGACTGCGCTACAATGAAGTAGTCAACAGCAGACTTTTCTACCGCTTTCAGCATAGGAGGTATATCAAATGAAAGCAAGTCTGCCTTTTAAGTACATCATTACAAGCAAAAACGGAAAACAGTATGTGGTCTTTGATTTCAAGGACGATAACGGCGAACGCAGGCGCAAATGGGTAAGTACAGGTTTGGGCGAGAAGTGTACCAAGAAAGCACTGGCAGCAAAGGTCGAGGAGATCGTCGGTGCATTCTACGAGGACTTTCTCTCCGGCAAGGCAACCAAAGCCAAGCATAAGAGAGCAGACCGCACGGTCGTGAGTGCTGAGGCGCTCGCAGAAGGCGTTGTGATAAGAGCAGGGAATTGTCTGTTTGCAGACTTTCTGAACCATTGGCTCGAAACCGTAAAGCCTACGATAGCATATACAACGTATTGTGGCTATATTAGCTATATTCAGAAGATCTGCACCTATTTCAACGATAAATACCCTGATCTGCTCTTATGTGAGATCACGCCTTTGCAGATTCAGCAGTTTTACAATGATTTGTATAACAGCGGTCTGACAGGCAATACAATCAAGCATTATCATGCCAATATCCACAAGGCATTGAAATATGCCGTTAAGATGGATATGCTCAGTTCCAATCCTGCCGACAAGGTAGAACTGCCGAAACTGGAAAAATACAAAGCGTGTTTTTACAGCAAGGAAGAACTGAACAAGCTGCTTGAGGTGTTCAAGGGTGACAGAATGGAGCTTGTCGTTCATATTGCAGCCTACTACGGACTCCGCAGAAGCGAAGTCATCGGTCTGAAGTGGGATGCGATCGACTTTGAGAATAAGACGATCAAAATTTGCCGCAAGGTTACAAGCCGGAACGGCTCAGGTCATGAGGAGATTATCGTGGACAATACGCTGAAAACAGAAGCAAGTGTGAGAACGCTCCCTCTGATTCCGCACATTGAGCGGATGCTCAGAGATCAGCAGCAGAAAGAGGAAATGTACTCCAATCTTCTGAGGTCTGACTTTGACAGAACCTATGAGGGCTTTGTGTGCCGTGACGCATTCGGAAAGCTGATCACGCCGAACTACGTCAGCGACCATTTCAAGATCATGATTAAGAAATATGGTCTCAGGAAACTGCGGTTCCATGATCTGCGACACAGTTGTGCCAGTCTTTTGCTTGCAAACGGAGAGTCCATGAAAGCCATCCAGGATTGGCTCGGACACTCAACATTTAACGTAACAGCGAATTTTTACAGCCATCTCGATTACTCGTCAAGGATTTCTTCGGCGGAGACCATCGCAAGAGTCCTCGGCGACGATGACGATGAAGAAAACGAAAAAATCGCAGGCTCCGTGTAAGAACCTGCGATCACAATGGTGCCGGCGGCGGGGGTCGAACCCGCACGTCCTCGCGGACACGAGATTTTGAGTCTCGCACGTCTGCCAATTCCATCACGCCGGCTTGTTTTGTACAAACAACTTAATTATTATATCACGGCGTAAGAGTTTTGTCAAGTGGCATAAGCAAACGTATACAGTTACAGCGCTTACTCTCTGTGGCACCTCTGTCGGATTGACAGCGGGGGCGCTGCCCCCACACCCCTGCCAAAGAGGCTCCGCCTCTCTGGACTCTCATTTCAAAATACCCTCTCCCCATGAATGGGGAGAGGGTATTTTGCAGTGGGATTCCAAAGGGATGAGTCCCTTTGGCGGGTGTTTGAGGGCAGAGCCCTCAATATAAATCCGTCAAAAATGCCATAGAAAAGCAAGTGCTGCGGCTGTTATATCTTTGTTATATCCACGAGCTCGACGTCATTGATAGTCCTGCCGGATTCAAGCACCTTTACAAGAGCCTTGGCGGTATCTATAGCTGTAAGGCTGCAGATAGAGCGCTCGATGGACTTGCGGCGCATCTTTACGCTGTCGCGCTCGGGAAGTCTGCCCTTTGCGGAGGTCGAGATGACATAGTGTATCTTTCCGCTCTCAAGGAGTGTCACTGCGTTAGGCTCACCGTCTGAGATCTTTCTTACAAGATGTGCGGCGATCATGTTCCTGTGGAGCACGCTCTGTGTACCGGACGTAGCATAGAGTTCAAAGCCCATACGCTCAAACTTGTCCGCTATCGGGAGTATCTCCTGCTTGTCGGTATCACGTACCGATATCAGCACTCCGCCCTCGCGCTTGAGGTCAAAGCCTGCTGCGGTAAGTCCCTTGAGGAGAGCGTCCTGCAGGTTGCGTCCGATGCCGAGGCACTCACCTGTTGACTTCATCTCAGGTCCGAGCATGGTATCAACATCAGTCAGCTTCTCAAAGCTGAATACGGGTACCTTTACTGCTACATAGTCGCCTGCCGGGTAGAGTCCGCTGGGATAGCCCATGTCTTTAAGCTTCTCGCCGAACATGATGCGTGTTGCGATATCTACCATGGGGATGCCCGTTACCTTGCTGATATAGGGCACTGTACGTGATGAACGGGGATTTACCTCGATAACGTATACCTCATGGTTGTAAACAACGTACTGGATATTTACAAGGCCGATTACGTTGAGTTCCTTGGAGAGGAGACGTGTATACTCAACGATGATGCGCTTGATGCGTTCGGAAAGGTGCTGTGCGGGGTAGATGGAGATGGAGTCTCCGGAGTGTACACCGGCTCGCTCGATATGCTCCATGATTCCGGGGATGAGGAAGTCCTCACCGTCACAGATAGCATCAACCTCGACCTCAGTACCCATCATGTACTTGTCAATGAGAACAGGGTTCTCTATCATGTGGCTGGTGATGATGCCCATGTACTCGATTACGTCTGCCTTGGAGTGGGCGATTATCATGTTCTGTCCGCCGAGTACATAGGAGGGACGGAGGAGTACGGGATAGCCAAGGTCCTCAGCGGCTGCGATAGCCTCCTCGGTGGTCATTACTGTATGGCCTGCCGGACGTGGGATGCCGCACTTCTCAAGTACCTCGTCGAAGCGCTCTCTGTCCTCGGCTGCGTCTATCATATCAGCGGAGGTGCCGAGTATGTTTACTCCCATATCGGAGAGGTAGCGTGTCAGCTTGATAGCAGTCTGTCCGCCGAACTGTACGACAACGCCGTAGGGCTTCTCGGTCTCTATGATGTCGGCTACGTCCTCCCTGGTCAGGGGGTCGAAGTAGAGGCGGTCGCCGGTATCGAAGTCGGTGGATACAGTCTCGGGGTTGTTGTTGCAGATAACTGCTTCATAGCCGAGCTTCTTCAGGCTCCATACGCAGTGTACGGAACAGTAGTCGAACTCGATGCCCTGTCCGATACGGATAGGTCCGCTTCCGAATACCAGCACCTTTTTCTTGCCGGAATTCTGATGTTCGATGAACTCTGCTGCTTCGTTCTCCTCGTCGTAGGTGGAGTAGAAGTAGGGAGTCTCGGCCTTGAACTCACCGGCACAGGTATCAACCATCTTGAATACGGCACTCTGGTGCATAGGACATTTCTGTCCGGAAATACGCTCGATAGTTGAGTCGAGGTAGCCGTACTTCTTGGCTGTGCGGTACTTGTCCTCTGTCAGTTCGCCGTCTGCGAGCCAGCGCTCCAGCTCAACGAGATTGAGCAGCTTGTAGAGGAACCAGTTATCGATCATGGTGATCTCATGGATCTCCTCGGGTGTGACTCCGCGCTTGAGAGCCTCGAATACAACGAAAGAACGCTCGTCGTCGATGACATGAAGCTTCTCTCTTATCTCCTCGTCAGAAAGCTTTGCAAGCTTCTTGAGGTTCATGGTATCCATACCGAGCTCGATGGAGCGAACTGCCTTCATCATAGCCTGCTCGAAGCTGGTGCCGATAGCCATTACCTCGCCGGTAGCCTTCATCTGTGTACCGAGGGTACGCTTTGCGTATACGAATTTATCGAATGCCCACTTGGGGAACTTGATTACAACATAGTCGAGTGCAGGCTCGAAGCAGGCGTAGGTCTTGCCTGTTACCTGGTTGATGATCTCGTCAAGGGTATAGCCTACTGCGATCTTTGCAGCTGTCTTGGCTATCGGGTATCCTGTAGCCTTTGAGGCAAGTGCCGATGAACGTGATACTCTCGGGTTTACCTCGATAACTGCATACTCGAAGCTTGTGGGGTGAAGTGCGAACTGGCAGTTGCAGCCTCCTTCTACCTTCAGCTCCTTGATGATATTGATAGCAGCGGTACGGAGCATCTGATACTCACGGTCGCTGAGAGTTACAGCCGGTGCGATAACGATACTGTCGCCGGTGTGTACGCCGACGGGATCGAAGTTCTCCATGGAGCAGACGGTGATAACATTGCCCTTTGCATCACGGATTACCTCGAACTCTATCTCCTTCCAGCCGCTGATACACTTTTCAACAAGGATCTGTGTGATAGGTGAAAGGCGGAGTCCGTTGGTTGCTATCTCGTGGAGTTCCTCTTCGTTGTTTGCGATACCGCCGCCTGTACCGCCGAGCGTGAAGGCGGGACGAACGATAACGGGGTAGCTTATAACCTTGGCGAAATCCATTGCGTCCTCAACTGTCTCTACGACCTTTGAGGGGATACAGGGCTCGCCTATCTTTTCCATTGTGTCCTTGAAGGCCTGTCTGTCCTCGGCCTTATGGATGGTCAGGGGATCTGCACCAAGCAGCTTTACGTTATGAGCGTCGAGGAAGCCTTCCTCTGCAAGCTGCATGGAGAGAGTAAGTCCGGTCTGTCCTCCGAGTGTGGAAAGGAGGCTGTCGGGCTTCTCCATTTCGATAATGCGCTTTACTACATCAAGTGTGAGCGGCTCGATATAAACCTTGTCTGCCATGGCCTTGTCGGTCATGATAGTAGCAGGGTTGGAGTTTACGAGAACAACCTCGAGTCCCTCCTGCTTAAGAGCACGGCAGGCCTGTGTTCCTGCGTAGTCAAATTCGGCTGCCTGTCCGATAACGATAGGACCGGAACCGATTACAAGTACTTTCTTAATATCCTTTCTCAGCGGCATATCACTCAACCCCCTTATTCATTCTGCTGATAAACTCATCAAACAGATACGACGTATCCAGCGGGCCGCCGTGGGCCTCCGGGTGGAACTGTACCGTAAATGCGTTGAATGCAGTATAGCGTATGCCCTCACAGGTCTTGTCGTTGGCGTTGATATGAGAAACCTTTCCGGCTTCTTCGGGTATCGTGTCGCCTATTACGGCATAGCCGTGGTTCTGGCTGGTAACGTAGGTGAGTCCGCTCTCGAGGTCGATAACAGGCTGGTTTGCACCTCTGTGGCCGTACTTGAGCTTCTCGGTCTTTGCGCCGTTGGCAAGAGCCATGAGCTGGTGGCCGAGGCAGATGCCGAATATCGGTATGCCGAGCTTCTCGATCTCACGGATATTTGCGATGATCTCTGTATTCTCAGCAGGGTCTCCGGGGCCGTTGGAAAGCATGATGCCGTCCGGTGCAAGTGCTTTGATCTCCTCTGCTGTGGTATAAGCGGGAACTACGATGACCTCGCAGCCTCTCTTTACAAGCTCCTGACGGATATTGCGCTTGTAGCCGAAATCAAAGAGAACTACACGGTACTTCTTCTGCTCGGGCTCATATTCGCGCTTCTCGGTGCAGGTAACAGTGCTTACCGCATCCTTTACGGTATATGCGGAGAGCTGCTTGAGGAGCTCCTCCTTCTTTGCGGAGGGATCATCTGTGGTGATAACGCCGTTCATAACGCCTGTCTCACGGATTATACGTGTCAGGCGGCGGGTATCGATATCCCAGAGGCCTATTACGTTATGCTCCCTGAGGAAATCATTGATATTTCCCTCGCAGCGGAAGTTTGAAGGTATCTCGCACCACTCACGTACGATATAGCCGCCTACGTAGGACTTTGCGGATTCGCTGTCCTGAGAGTTCACGCCGTAGTTGCCTATGAGCGGGAAGGTCTGTGTTACAAGCTGACCGTAGTAGCTGGGGTCGGTGAGGGTCTCCTGATAGCCGGTAAGACCGGTAGTGAATACTACCTCGCCGACTACAGTGCCCTTTGCGCCGAAGCTCTTGCCTTCGAAGAGGGTGCCGTCGGCAAGCAGAAGCCATGCTTTTTCTGCATTTCTGAAAAGTGACATTTACAATTCCTCCTTGTGATATGTAGAAGGTCGTATTACTGATGTATCAGACTCTTTTCCACGCCATTGTAGAAAGAGCCGTATAAATGCTGGTTATGGATTACTTAAGATTTATGTACTGGCAGATATCCTCACGCATACGGATTACCTCACGGCGTGCTGCCTGTGCGAATTCACGCTCATCGCAGCCTTCCTTCTTGTATGCGCACATTACTGCACGGGATGAATTTACGATAGCTCCGAGGCCGTTCTCGTCGAAGCCGCCCTTGAGGCCTGCTGCTCCGCCGCCCTGTGCGCCGTAGCCGGGAACAAGGAACATTGTGTGGGGAAGTCTCTTTCTGAGCTCTGTGAGCATCTCGGGGTAGGTTGCACCTACTACTGCGCCTACTGCGGAGTAGCCGTACTTTCCTGCTGTATCAGCGCCCCACTTCTCGCACATATCACCCATGCACTCGTAGATGGTGCGGCCGTCTGCAAGCTTCAAATCCTGAAGCTCGCCGGAGGAGGGATTGGAGGTCTTTACAAGAACGTAGATGCCCTTGTCATTCTTTCTGCACTCTTCAAGAAGCGGGTCGATGCCGTCTGTGCCGAGGTAGCCGTTTACTGTGAGAGCGTCAGCGCCGAAGGGTGCGATCTCGTTCTCCTGTACATTTACGCTGCCGAGGTGTGCGCTTGCGTATGCCTGCATGGTAGCTCCGATATCATTGCGCTTTGCATCTGTGATAACGAACATACCGTTGAGCTGTGCATACTGGATAGTCTTCTCCAGTGTCTTGATGCCGTGGTGGCCGTACATCTCGTAGTAAGCGGCCTGGGGCTTGATAGCCGGCACAAGATCGTGGATCTCGTCGATGATAGCCTTATTGAAATCAAAGATAGCCTTTGCGGCTGCCTTGAGGGTACCGCCGTCCTTCTCCATGTACCTCTCCTGTATAAAAGCCGGTACATACTCCAGTTTCGGATCAAGTCCTACTACTGTGGGGTTTTTCAACTCAATGATCCTGCTGATAAGTCTGTCAAATGACATTACTTCTCCATCCTTTCATCGTATCTTACGATACCCTTTGATATTGTTATTACAGGCTTGCCCCTGAGGGTCATGCCCTTGAACACTGTATTATGTGACTTTGAGTGCAGCTTTGCGGGATCTACCGTCCAGCTGCGGTCAAGGTCTGCTATGACAAGGTCTGCGATACTTCCTTCCGATACGGAGGGTACCTCAAGGCCGAGTATCTTTCTCGGGTTCACACACATCAGCTCTACAACCTTTGAGAGGGTTATTTCTCCGGTGTGATACAGAGCAGTAAGCGTTGCGGCAAGAGAGGTCTCAAGACCTACGACTCCGTTGGGAGCCTTCTCGAAGACTGCCTTCTGCTCGTCGGTATGCGGAGCGTGATCGGTGATGATGCAGTCGATCGTGCCGTCCTTGATGCCTTCTATAATAGCTCTTACGTCCGCAGGAGTCCTGAGAGGCGGATTCATGCGGTAGTAGGCGTCACGCTTTTCAAGAAGCTCGTCGGTGAGCATGAAGTAGTGCGGTGCTGTCTCGCAGGTTACCTTCACTCCCCTTGACTTGGCGAATCTTATCATTGCCGTGCTGCCCTCGGTGGATACGTGGCAGATATGGACTCTTGCACCGACCGATGAAGCAAGTATCATCTCACGGGCTGTGATATAGTCCTCTGAGGCTCTGTCCATGCCCTTGACTCCGAGCTTTTCGGAGGTCTCACCCTTGTTCATGATACCGCCGTTTATTATGCTCAGATCCTCGCAGTGGGAGGCAACGAGCAGGCCGTTCTCCTTGGAGAGCTCCAGCGCACGGCGCATATTCTCGGCATTCTCTACCGGGCGTCCGTCGTCGGAAATACAGATGCAGCCGGCTTCCTTAAGAGCTTCATAGTCGCAGAGACCGTCGCCCTTCATGCCGCCTGTGATGCAGCCTACTGGGTATACATCCACGCCGGTGCCTTCGGCCTTATTGCGGATATAGCGTATTATCTCCGGATCGTCGCAGGGCGGCACCGTGTTCGGCATGGCAAGCACGCCGGTAACTCCTCCTGCAAGTGCTGCGGCACAGCCTGTGAGGACGTCCTCCTTCTCGGTCTGGCCGGGATCACGGAAATGAACGTGCATATCGAACAGGGACGGCATGAGGGTAAGCCCTGTTCCGTCGATAACCGTATCAGCCTCACGGCTGATATCCTTTCCTACCTCTGCTATTCTGTCACCGGATATGTATACATCCGTTACGGTATCCCTTTCGGTATCTACCACCCGTATATTCTTGATCAGTACAGATGACATTGATCTCCTCCTTTGCTTCAGCGTGTGCTGTGTCCCGGATCTCCGCTGAATATGCAGACCATGTCAGCCCCGTCGAGATCCTTTACTGATACCTTTACTACTTCGCTGTGCGATGTGGGAAGGTTCTTTCCCACGTAATCAGGACGCACAGGCAGTTCACGGTGTCCTCTGTCGATCAGCACTGCAAGCTGTATCGACTTCGGTCTTCCCCGCTTCATAATTGCTTCTATCGCTGCACGGACGCTTCTTCCGGTGAATATAACGTCGTCAACGAGTATGACTTTCTTGTCCTGCACAGTGAACGGTATATCCGTCCTTTCGCTGTGACCCTCCGGTGAACCGTCGTCCCTGTAGGGTGTTATGTCCAGTCCTCCGAAAGGAATACTGCATTTTTCCAGCTCAGAGAGCTTCTCAGCGATACGTCTTCCGAGCGTCACGCCGCGTGAGAGGATGCCTATGACGCATATATCCTCAATGCCCTTGTTGCGCTCGATTATCTCGTAGGAGATACGTGCCGTTGCACGCTGTATCGCCTTTTCATCCATTATAATGCGTTTCTCTTCCATATTCTGCTCCAGATACAAAAAGCTCCCGGCTTTACAGCAGGGAGCATAGTTACAGTTACATCTGTGCCCGCACTACGGGACACAGCTTCGCCTTCATCTGTATTAATGCCGCCTTGCCAACCTCACAGGATTGAATTAAAGGACAGTAATTGCTTATGACATTATATCATACCTGCAATCATTTGTCCAGTACTTTCTGAAAATTTGCAGGTCATTTTTTCTTTTTCTTGCGTTTGCAGCTGAAATTCAGCACTGCAACAGTCGTCAGGAGAGCTGCCTTGCCCGCTGCGACAAGTATCTCACGGCGGTCATGCCTGTACTTCATCGACTTCGGTATCTCACGGCTCTGCGAGAGATCGCCGCTGCCGGCAGTCTTCATCGTGCCGTAACCTATTGAAAACTTGTCACCGAAATCCTTCTGATACTCCATGCTCTCAGTCCTCCTGTACAGGCTCTGCGATAAGGAACTTGATCTTCAGTCCCATATCCGTGAACATCTTCTCATGCTCAGTTTCAAAATTCTCGATACCCGTCTCGCTGTGGAGATCATGGGTAATAAACTTTATGCGGAATCCCGCCTCTGCGAAATACTCAAGCGATTCATCAAACAGCTCGTCGTCATCCGTCTTGAACCAGATCTCACCCTTGAGGAACTTCCTGTAGTTCACAAGCTGCCTTGTATGTGTAAGGCGGCGCTTCTTGTGCTTCTTCTTAGGCCAGGGATTGCAGAAGTTGATGTATATCCTGTCCGCACGGTCGTTCTCGTCCCATGCAAGATCAAGGCGCTCGATATTCTGTATCGCTATGCGGACATTCTCAGGCTCGCTGCTGCCGTATGCAGCTTCGATCTTTCTCTTTGCGAGGACCAGCATCTCGTTCTTAATATCCATCGCGATGAAGTTGGCCTCGGGATGTGCAGGTGCAGCCTGTGATATGAAACCTCCCTTACCGCAGCCGAGCTCCACATAGAGCGGCTTGTCCGGCTCGGGGAACAGCTCTGTCCAGCGGCCCTTCTGTGCCTGCGGATCAGGTATATAGAACGGGCAGGCCTCAAGCTCCGGCTTTGCCCAGGGTTTATGTCTTATTCGCATACTTACCTCCGTATGTTATCCATGTACTTTCCGTTATCATACATTATAACACATACCCGGAAGAAATGCAAGAGCGGAACGTAAAAAGACCGTCCCTTTCCGGGACGGTCTGTATGATCAGAATGCGATTGTCTCTGCGATGCGGTGGAGTTCCTCATCATAAGGCTTGCTCATGCTGAGTGCTTCCTGGATATCATAATCAACGATCTTGCTGTCCTTGATGCCGACAACACGGTTGCCGATTCCCTGTGCAAGAAGCTCAACAGCATAGTAACCCATTCTTGTAGCCTCTACTCTGTCTCTTACTGTGGGAGAACCACCGCGCTGAACGTGACCGAGGATAGTTGCACGTGCATCGATGCCTGTCTTCTCCTGGAGAGCAGTTGCGATCTCCTGTGAGTGGCCTATGCCCTCTGCAACGATAACAACGAAGTTCTGCTTGCCCTTTGCCTTCTTGGCCATCATGTTGTTTGCGATAGCATCGATATCATAAGGTATCTCCTTTGTGATGATATCTGTAGCACCGCAGGCAGCACCTGTATTAACAGCGATGTGGCCGGCGCCTCTTCCCATTACCTCAACTACTGAGATACGGTCGTGGGACTGTGATGTATCACGAAGCTTGTCCACGAGCTCCATAGCTGTGTTCATAGCTGTGTCGAAACCGATAGTATAGTCTGTGCAGGCGATATCGTTGTCGATAGTGCCGGGCAGACCGATGCAGAGCATACCCTGTGCTGAAAGATCAGCTGCGCCTCTGAAGGAGCCGTCGCCGCCGATAACAACAAGTCCCTCGATGCCGAGCTCGTCGCACTTTGCCTTAGCCTTTGCAACGCCCTCTGCAGTTCTGAACTCAGGACATCTTGCTGTATAGAGGATTGTACCTCCGTTGTGGATTATATCTGTAACGCTCTTCTCATCCATGGGGATGATGTCGCCTGTGATGAGTCCCATGTAGCCTCTGCGGATACCGTATACCTCCATGCCCTTGCTGAGAGCTGTTCTGACTACTGCTCTGATAGCAGCATTCATTCCGGGAGCGTCACCGCCGCTGGTTAAAACGCCAATCTTCTTGATCATAAATAATTTCTCCATTCTGCTCGTTGCGATAATTTATCAAGCTTTGCGTCTTTGCAAAAACTTTAGATTCCATACACATTCTATTTTACTACTTTGCAGATTTATTGTCAAGCCCTTCTCTATTATTTTTAATACTTTTTAAATTTAATTTATATTGACTAATTTTAACTCTTGTGGTATAATATACTCATTATCACAACTTTGTGTATCATTTTCGGAGTTTTACACAAAAGGTAAAGGAGAATTGAAATGCTGGATTTCAATGAAGCAAAAAGCAGACTCGCTGAATACGGTCAGGAGCATCTGCTCAGATTCTACAACGAACTCGCCCCCGATGAACAGGCAAGCCTGCTCCGTCAGATCGAGGAGATCGATTTCTCGGTCGTTGAGGCAGTCAAGAGCGCTGATTCCCCCGCACCCAGAGGCACATTCGCTCCCATCGGAGCAGTCACTGTCGGGGATATCGCAGCCAACAGCGATTCCTACAGAAAGACCGGTATTGAGGCAATACAGGCCGGAAAGGCTGCCGCTGTCCTTCTTGCAGGCGGACAGGGCACACGTCTCGGCTTTGACAAGCCCAAGGGTATGTTCAACATAGGCGTCAGCAAGGACCTCTTCATATTCGAGTGCCTTATCAACAACCTGATGAAGGTAGTCAGGGAAGCCGGCTGCTGGGTACCGCTCTACATCATGACGAGTGAAAAGAACAACGAAGACACGACCTCCTTCTTTGAGGAGAAAAACTACTTCGGATACAACAAGGACTATGTAAAGTTCTTCGTACAGAGCATGGCTCCCTCCACAGACTTTGACGGAAAGATCTACATGGAGAGCAAGTCTCGCATATCCTCCTCCCCCAACGGCAACGGCGGCTGGTTCTCCTCTCTTGTAAGAGCCGGTCTGCTTGACGATATCCGTAAAAAGGGCGTGGAATGGATCAACATATTCGCCGTTGACAATGTGCTCCAGCAGATCGCCGATCCCCTCTTTATCGGCGCTGTTATCAGTACAGGCAGCCAGTCAGGCAGCAAGGTGGTAAGCAAGGCTGCTCCTGAGGAAAAGGTCGGTGTACTCTGTCTTGAGGACGGCAAGCCTTC
The DNA here is from genome assembly GCA_017620025.1 of Ruminococcus sp. Taxonomy (GTDB): domain Bacteria; phylum Bacillota; class Clostridia; order Oscillospirales; family Ruminococcaceae; genus Ruminococcus. The sequence goes on along the minus strand of JAFZRF010000052.1, from coordinate 36,546 downwards.
CATAGTTGAGTACTACGAAATGACTGACAAGATGCTCAATCTCCGCAACGAGGACGGAAGCCTCGCATACAACTACGGCGTTATCCTCAACTATCTCTTCAATGTCGATAAGCTCGTTGAGATCGTTGACAGGAACCTTCCTCTCCACGTTGTAAAGAAGAAGATACCCTACATGGACGAGAACGGAAACAGCATAAGCCCCACAGAGCCCAACGGCTACAAGTTCGAGACTCTTGTTCTCGATATGGTGCATATGCAGGACAGCTGCCTTCCTTATGAGGTAGTCCGCAGCAAGGAATTTGCTCCTGTCAAGAATGCAACAGGCGTGGATTCCGTTGACTCTGCAAGAGAGCTTCTCAAGGAAAACGGCGTAGAGCTCTGATCTATAATATACGGCTATTACGGGCAGCTTATTTAGCTGCCCGTCCTTTTAAACCAACAGAAAGCGATAATACTTTATGAGACCACTTTTGCGATTTCTGAAAAACTACCGGAAGGAGCTTGTCTTCGGTCCGTTTTTCAAGCTGCTCGAGGCAATATTCGAGCTTATTGTACCCATGATAATGGCAAGCATCATCGACAAGGGCATTGCCGCCGGCGATACCTCCTACATATTCAGCAGGAGCGGACTAATCGTACTGCTCGGTGTCTGCGGACTCTGCTTTGCCCTGACCTGTCAGTACCTTGCAGCAAGATGCGCCTACGGCTTCGGAACGGAGCTGCGTGAGGAGCTTTACAGGCATATCAATGCTCTCTCCTTCAAAAGCATCGACCGGATAGGTACTTCCTCCCTTGTCAACAGGCTGACGAATGATACCATGACAGTTCAGAACGGTGTGAATATGTTCATTCGTCTTGCGGTAAGAGCGCCGTTCCTTGTTATAGGTGCGGCTGTTATGGCGGTATCGATAGACCTTAAGCTCTCGCTCGTGTTCTTTGCAGCGGCTCCGCTGATATCCGCTGCGATATTCTTCATCATGCGGAAAACCGTTCCGATGTACAAAAAGACACAGCAGAAGCTCGACCGTGCCGCTCTGCTCACCCGTGAGAATCTTGAGGGTGTGCGTGTAGTGCGTGCCTTTTCACGTCAGCAGGAGGAGATAGATGAATTTGACGAGGCTGTGGATGAGCTTGCGGACTGCTCGGCAGCTGTCGGCAGGATATCTGCTGTTCTCAATCCCTTTGCCTTCATGGTAATGAACCTCGGCATCGTAGCTATACTCTGGTTCGGCGGAATACGCATAGACTCCGGCAGGCTCACACAGGGTGAGCTGACAGCCTTTACAAACTACATGACGCAGATACTCCTTGCGCTCGTTGTACTTGCTAATCTGATAATCACCTTCACAAAGGCCTTCGCCTCAGCAAACAGAGTGAGCGAGGTGTTCGCTCTTGAGGAAGAGGAGAACGGTAAGGAAGTACCATCCGCAGATGCTGATACTATGGTAGAGTTCAGAGATGTTTCCTACGCCTATGAGGGTGCAGGTGATCACTCCATCAAGGGGCTGAGTTTCGCTGTACGCATGGGCGGTATGCTCGGCCTTATAGGAGGTACGGGAAGCGGTAAGTCTACTGCGGCTGCACTGATACCCGGATTCTACAGGGCAACTTCCGGCGAGGTGATCGTCGGCGGAGTAAATGTTGACCACTGTGATCAGGCTGCGCTCAGGCATCTTATCGGATGGGTTCCGCAGAAGGCTGTGCTTTTCTCCGGTACTGTCCGTGATAATATGAAGTGGCGGAAAGAAGACGCAACGGATGAGGAGATAATCGATGCACTGAAAACTGCTCAGGCATGGGATTTCATCAGCCGTATGCCGGACGGACTCAATACGCATATCACTCAGGGCGGCCGAAATCTCTCCGGCGGTCAGAGGCAGCGTATTGCAATTGCCCGTGCCCTTGTCGGAAAGCCTGAGATACTCATACTTGACGACTCGACGAGTGCTCTTGACTATGCGACAGACCTAAAGATGCGTCAGGCGCTTAAAAGCGATATGGCGGATACTACCGTAATCATGATATCACAGCGCACAACATCCCTGAAAGATGCAGATATCATTGTTGTGCTTGACGACGGAGAAACAGCAGGCATCGGAACTCATGAAGAGCTTCTCGGATCGTGTGATATCTATCGTGAGATATACCGCTCACAGATGAACGAAAGGGAGGGCAGAAAGGATGCTTAAAACGCTCAGAAGGGTGTTCTCCTACGCCCGCCCGTACATGATCTATTTCGTACTTACCGTAGTATTCGCTGCGGCCGGTATATCGCTTTCCCTCGCTGTGCCGGTATTCATCGGTAATGCCGTTGATCTCTGCGCCGGTAAGGGAAGAGTGGATTTTGACAGCCTGAAGCCGCTTGTCATAAAGCTCGGCATCATGGTAGCGGCAAGTGCGCTGTTCCAGTGGCTGATGAGTCTCTGCACCAACAAGCTCGCATTCCTGACAGTAAGAAATCTCAGGGCTGATGTATTTGCCAAGCTTCAGCGTGTACCGATAAGGTACATCGACAGGCATACCAAGGGTGAGCTTTCAAGCCGTGTGATAAACGATATCGAGGTCATATCCGACGGTCTTCTGCAGGGCTTCACGCAGTTCTTCACCGGTGTCATCACGATACTCGGTACGCTTATATTCATGCTCACTATCAATGTGAGGATAACCGTTGTCGTTGTTCTCCTCACTCCCCTCTCCTTCATTGTCGCTTCAAAGGTCACCAAGGCCACGCATGACCAGTACATCCAGCAGTCGAAGCTGAGAGGAAGGATGGTAGGTTTTGCTGAGGAATACGCCGGCAACCAGAAGCTTGTGAACGCCTTTGTCTTCGGAGAACGTGCCCGGAACAGCTTCTCGGAGCTGAACAATGAATACGGCAGAGTCGGCACAAAGGCAACCTTTTTCAGCTCCGTGACGAATCCCTCCACACGCTTTGTAAACGGCCTTATCTATGCGGCAGTTGGTCTCATGGGTGCTCTCGGTGCTCTCGGTTCGTTCCCGTTCATAGGCGCTATGTCAGTCGGAAAGCTCTCGAGCTTCCTTGCCTACTCCAATCAGTACACTAAGCCCTTCAACGAGATCTCGGGAGTATTCGCAGAGCTTCAGAATGCGGTCGCTTCGGCGGAGAGAGTATTCTCCGTACTCGATGAGGAGGAGATATCGGACGACTCCGGCAAGGAGGAGCTTGACAAGTGCAGCGGCGCTCTCAGCTTCAGTGACGTCTTCTTCTCCTACACGAAGGACATGAAGCTTATCGAAGATTTCAGGCTCGATGTCAAGTCCGGACAGCGTATTGCTATCGTAGGACCTACGGGCTGCGGAAAATCCACTATCATAAACCTGCTGCTGCGCTTCTACGATCCGGACAGCGGAAGCATAAGCGTTGACGGAAAGGATATCGGAGAGTATACCCGTGACAGTCTCCGGAGCCGTTTCGGTATGGTGTTGCAGGAGACATGGGTATTCACGGGAACTGTTGCGGAGAACATCAGCTACGGTGCCCCTGATGCTTCACGGGAGCAGATAATCGAAGCGGCAAAGGCAGTTCACGCTCACGGCTTCATCAAGAGACTGCCCGAGGGATACGATACCGTAATCTCCGAGGACAGCGGGCTCTCGCAGGGTCAGAAGCAGCTTATCTGTATAGCAAGGATAATGCTGATGGATCCGCCCATGCTTATACTCGACGAGGCGACAAGCTCTATCGACCTCCGCACAGAGCAGAGGATACAGCGTGCTTTTGTCAAGCTCATGGAAGGAAGGACGAGCTTCGTAATCGCTCACCGTCTTTCAACAATACGCAGCTCCGATGTTATACTCGTTATGAAGCAGGGCAACATCATCGAACAGGGCAGTCACGACGAGCTCATGGAAATGGGCGGCTTCTATGCGGAGCTTTATAACAGCCAGTTTGCATCATAATGAATCTGCTGTAAGATTCCACTGAATAAATCGTGAAAAGACTTGACTGATAAACACAAATATGTTATAATACAATAAATTACATTGGGCGGTGATCGGGATGAAAAAGGGCGACAAGCTCGGCAGGACTGAGGTCATCATGATAGGTATTGCGGCAGCTGCTGCAGCGGCTGTCTCTGTCGGTCTGTCCATGCCCGGAAAAGCACAGCAGCGGCGTACCGTTGTCTCTTTTCCCGAGAAAACTGCCGTGACCGCACCGGCTGAGACTGCTCCGCCGGCTGCCGGAACAGCTGTGCCTGTCACTGAGTCTGTCAACGTTACTGCTGAAACAACAGAAACTATCTCTGTCTCCGCAACTGCGGAGACTTTTCTTTTTCTCGATATAAATACCGCCTCAGCTGAGGAGCTTGCACAGCTGCCCGGTATAGGCGAAGTGCTTGCCGGAGCGATCATAAGCTACAGGCAGGCACACGGTCGTTTCCTCAATCCCGAAGAGATCATGGAGGTCAGCGGTATCGGTGAGGGCATATTCTCCGGCATACGTGAGCATATCTATGTAGTAGATCCTGTTTATCCCCCAGAACCCGAGCCTCCGCGGAATGATCCGCAGCCGGATGCGGGTATACCGGAAGTACAGGAAGAGACAGCGGGGCCCGAATATCCCGTGAACATAAACACAGCTGATGCAGAAGCGCTCTTGACTCTTCCGGGCGTCGATGAGGAGCTTGCCGCAAAGATCATAAAGCTGCGTGAGGATATCGGCGGCTTCACCAATACCTATGAGCTTCTTCTCGTTGAAGGTATGACCGAGAAACACGCCGCAGAACTCGTTCCTCTGACCGTTACAGGCACTGAAAACAGCACATCGGAAAGCGACGACACTTGCCAATAAATGTGAACTTTCTGTATAATCGTTGCTTTTTTCTATAAAAGAGTGTATAATGAGAATGTACATACAGAGGACGGTGATAGAATGGAAAATGCCGCCGGTCATATCAAAGCACTTGAAAGAATGGAAAAAGCCGGATATGAAGCATACCTTGTGGGGGGCTGCGTCAGGGATCAGCTGATGGGAAGGTCTGTCCACGATCACGATATAACAACAAGCGCCATGCCCGAACAGGTCATGGAGGTGTTCAGCGACTGCACTGTCATCCCGACAGGCATAAAGCACGGCACAGTGACTGTAATTTTTGAGGGCGAGCCGCTTGAGATAACTACATTCCGTGTGGACGGCAGCTATTCCGATTCAAGGCGGCCGGACAACGTAAGCTTTACCACGGATATACGTGACGATCTCTCACGCCGTGATTTCACCATGAATGCGATAGCTGCAAGCGCTGACGGAAGGATCGTTGATCCGTTCGGCGGAAGTGAGGATATAGAAAAAGGCGTTATACGCTGCGTAGGAGATCCGGAGAAAAGATTCAACGAGGACGCCCTGCGCATACTCAGGGCAGTGCGCTTTGCAGCACAGCTCGGATTTGCGATAGACGAAGAGACTGCTGCTGCCGTACACGGCATGAAAAGCAGGCTCGGACTGATCTCGGCTGAGCGTATACGCGATGAGATAGACAAACTGATATGCGGCAGAGACTGCATACGTGTTATGCTGGAATACTCCGACGTCATCACAGAGGTGATACCGGAGCTTTCACCGAGCGTAGGATTTGACCAGCATTCGCCTTATCATAAATATGATGTATGGGAACATACAGTACGTGCAGTGGACGCTGCGCCTGACGGAGATCTGCTTCTCCGCCGGACGATGCTCTTCCACGATGTCGCCAAGCCGGCCTGTGCCCGCTTTGACGAGAACGGCAGAGGGCACTTCAAGCGCCATGCACCTGTAGGTGCGGATATGGCAGGTGGCATCATGAAGCGCCTGCGGTACGATAACAAATCGATAGCAGAGATCTGTACTCTTATCCGTCACCATGCGGATAAGTTCTACTCAAAGCCGGATCTTAAAAGGCTTGTATCAGAGATAGGCATTGATACGCTTTTCCGGCTCATAGAGGTCAAGAAGCTTGATAACCTTGCAAAGAACGAATTCGTACTCGAAGAGAACCTCATGTTTGACGGTCTCGCTCAGACAGCAAGAGAATTCCTTGAAGCCGGTGAGTGCTGCACTCTGAAGGAGCTTGCCGTAAACGGAAGTGATCTCAGGGAGGCCGGCCTTTCCGGTACTGAAATCGGAGCTATGCTCCATGAGCTGCTTGAACAGGTCATAACGGAAAAGCTGCCGAACAGCCGTGAGGAGCTTCTCGCATACGCCGGAAGAAGGTGCAGACAGTGACCGGAAGGATACATTCCACCGAAAGCTTCGGCACAGTAGACGGTCCGGGCATACGCTATGTCGTCTTCTTTCAGGGCTGCCCACTGAGATGCCTGTACTGCCATAACCCGGACACCTGGGAATTCGGCAAGGGACGGGAAGTAACAGCTGAGGAGCTTATGAAGGAGTATGATTCCTACAAGGAGTTCCTGAGATCGGGAGGCATCACCGCTACCGGAGGAGAACCGCTCGGACAGCCGGAGTTCCTTGCAGAGCTCTTCGCACTTGCAAAGAAGAAAGGCATACATACCTGTCTTGACACCTCGGGTGCTCTCTTCGATCCCGATTCACACGATGACACCGACAGGGTACTAAAATACACAGATCTCGTGATGCTCGACATCAAGCATATCGACACGGACAGGCACAGGGAGCTGACAGGTGCGGGGAACGAGAATATACTCGCATTTGCACGGTATCTCTGTGAACTCGGCATACCGGTATGGATAAGGCACGTCGTAGTTCCCGGCATAACTGACGGACACGATGACCTCTTCCGGCTCGGTGAGTTCCTTGCGGAGCTGAAAAACCTCAAGGCACTCGATGTACTGCCGTATCATGATATGGCAAAGCCTAAGTACGCAGAGCTCGGGATCAGCTATCCCCTGCCGGATACCCCACCGCTAACCAAAGAGGCGGCAATTGCCGCCCGTGAGGTGATAATAAGCGGTATCAAGCACGCACTGAGGAGGAAATGACCTCCCCTGCAAATATACACACAAAGGAGTAATACATGAAAACAATCGCAATCATCGGAGCCATGCCCTCTGAACTCAAAGACATCAGGGAGATACTCGGCGAGGCTGAGGTACGCCGTATCTCGGGCTTCGATTTCCACATCAGCAACTACAAGGGAAACACGATCATCAATGCCTGCTGCGGTATAGCCAAGGTAAATGCCGCTGTATGCACTCAGGTGATGACTGATAACTTCCACCCCGACTGCATAATCAATGCAGGTATCGCGGGCGGTATGAACGCTTCCGTCAAGGTATGCGATATCGTCGTATCAAGCGAGGTCCTCCCTCACGACCTTGATCTCCACTTCCTCCAGGATTATCCGCCCTACTGCGGAATCTTCAAGGCTGACAGCCATCTTATCGAAACCGCTGAGAAGGTATGTGCCGAGGAGAGCGTGAACTGCTTCCGCGGACGTATAGTATCAGGCGAGCAGTTCATAACCAGCACAGAAGTGAAGAACATGATACTTGACAAGTTCAGTCCTTTCGCCGTGGACATGGAAAGCGCCGCTGTAGGCCAGTGCTGCTTCCTCAATGATATGCCCTTCGTAAGCGTGAGATGTATCTCCGACAACGCTGACGATGAGGGCGCTATGTCCTTCGACGAGTTTGAAAAAATTGCTGCTAAAAAAGTCGCTGAGCTCGTGCTCAGAATGACTGAAATTATATAAAAAGCGAGGTAATAAACATGAAAATGAAAAAGATGATCTCAGCAGTCTGCGCCGCAGTAATGGCCGCATCCGCAGTATCTATGCTTCCGGCATCTGCCGATGATGCTGCAACATTCAGCTTCAAGGCCGGAAAGGATCTCCCCGCCGGAGTATCAACAACAAACGACGGATCACTTCTTATCAATCTCAGGCTTGCAGGAAAGGACGGCGCTTCCTCAGTGAAGGCTCCCGTTGATGTTTTCTATACAGAGCCCACAGCAGGCGCATGGTACATAAGAGCAAACTGGAAGTGCTCAGCTCCCTCTGACAAGCTTGCACTTTCCGACCTCACTAATCCATATACCGATCCCGATACAATGGCTACCGCTGAGCTTGATGAACCTTATGCATTCGCTGTTAAGACAGCAAGCGGAAAGTACAAGTTCGCTGATGATACAGGCAACAGAACTATCTCCGTAAACACAGCAACAAACACAGAGCTTAATACAATGGGCTTCACCTGCCGTTCAGGCGGTTCTATGGACGGTCCTCTTGTTCCCCTCGGCGAGAAGACTGATACATACGCTTTCGCAAGCTTCAAGCTCTCCTTCAACCCCAAGGCTCTTACAGCAGGCAGCTATGATATCCACTTCCTCACAAAGGCTGAGGACAATGCAGATCAGAAGTTCTGCGAGGTAAACATCAACCACGCTATCTCCGTTCCCGGAGCAAAGAATATGAACATCAAGGTCATTGACTATCTCCTCGGTGACGTAAACAATGACGGTCTCATCGATTCAAACGATGCTTCACTCATTCTTTCCGAGTATGCTGTTACTTCAACAGGCGGTGAGCGTACATTTGATGATCTCACCCAGAAGGTGGCTGATACCAACTTTGATAATCTTGCCGATTCTTCTGATGCATCAGATATCCTTTCCTACTACGCTTACGCTGCTACAGCTGAGAATCCTCAGTCTATCGAGGAGTTCCTCGGCGTTTGATGAGTGTCTGGTAATACATAAATACGAGAGCCCGGATTATCCGGGCTCTCTTTCTTTCAGCATACCATAATCATATCAGGGGACGCCTTCACTTGCAAGGCGTCCCCTCTTCCAAAACAGTCCCCCGGACTGTTTTGAAATTCACCCCTTGCGAAGCGCCATGCGGATATGCGGGACTCTGTCCCCCGCCCTGCCAGAGGCTCTGCCTCTGGACTCCGCTAAAGGGGCGCAGCCCCTTTAGAATCCCGAACTGATTAAAAGAGCCCGGATGATCCGGGCTCTTTCTTAGTTTATACGGTCATCAGACTTTAAGGGCGATTCCCTTTGCGGAAAGCTCTGCGATGATCTTGTCTGTTACCTCTGTTACCTCTTCACGGGTAAGTGTCTTAGTATTGTCTGCGAATACAAGGCGCATTGTGATCGCTCTTCCGCTCTCGTCGTCGTAGATATCAGCCTGGCTGACCTTGCGTACAAGTGCGGAGTTTGCATTCTTCACTGCCTCGGCAAGAGGTGCGAATACTGAGGTGCGGAATGTGAGATCCACCTCGATCTCGGGGTACTTTGAAGGCTCCTCATAGCTGATGCCGAGCGCCTCAACTGCTGTGAACTCAGCTACCTCGATCTCTGCGTATACGATAGCTGCCTTCTTGTCGATCTTTGCAGCTATTGAAGGATAAGGAAGTCCTATCTCGCCTATCTTCTTTCCTCCGCATACTACAGCATTGAGGTTTCTCGGATGCTGCCATGAATGTGAAGGCGCAGCTGTCTCGAAGGATACTGGCTGGTGCTTGATATCATCTGCAAGAACTGCGATGATGTCACGGAGTCTCAGATAGAGCTTCTCTGTGCTGTCTGTTCTGCTGAAGAGTGTTACAGAGAGTATCTTCTTCTCGTTGCAGAGACCGTCCTCCTTCAGTCCGTCAACTACACGGCCGATCTCGAAGATGCCGAAATCGGGAGCATATGCGGAATTCAGCTTGATCTGGCAGAACTGTGTGGGAGCGATGTTCTTACGGATAGCCATAGGAGCACTGATAAGACGGATGTTGTCCTCAGCCTCGATGCCGAGAGCCTTGAACTCGTCATAGTAAGGCCATACATAGGAGTGTACCTCATGGAGGGAGAAACGCTTTACAAGGAGGTCCTTGATCTGCTCCTCCACATTCTTCTCCGCGGAGATACGCACAGGATAGAGCGGAGACTCAGCGGTATGTACATCGAAGTTGTCATAGCCGTAGATACGTGTGATCTCCTCGATGATATCAGCCTTGATAGTAACATCCTTTGTAGCTCTCCAGCTCGGGATGCTTACTGTGAAATCATCTCCTGTATTCTCTACTCCGAAGCCGAGAGAGGTAAGAGTCTTTACGATAGTTGCGTTGTCTATCTCGATACCTGTATATCTGTCAACGTACTTCTTGTCGAAGCCGAAGGATATCTCAGGGTAGTGATAAGCGTACTCGTCTGTGAGTGAAGACACGATCTTTGTTCCGGGATCGGACTCGTTCATCAGGCAGAGGAAACGTCCCACTGCCGTTACTACCATCTCGGGATCGAGACTCTTCTCGTAGCGCTGTGAAGCCTCTGTACGGTGTGAAAGGCGTACAGTTGACTTTCTGATGGATACCGGATCAAAGGTTGCTGATTCAAGTGTGAGTGTAGTTGTATCGTCAACGATCTCGGAATCAAGTCCGCCCATGATACCTGCGATAGCCACGGGAGTATCACCGTTGCAGATCATGAGAGTGTTCTCGTCGATATTCCTGTCCTCGCCGTCAAGGGTGCGGAATACAAAGGGCTTGTCGAAACGCTTGATGCGGATCTTCTCGACCTTGCGTGAATCGAAGGCGTGCATGGGCTGTCCCATTTCGAGCATGATATAGTTGGTGATATCAGCAAGGAAATTGATAGCACGCATACCGCAGTAGAACAGACGGATACGCATATTTACAGGGCTTACCCTGCGTGTTACGTTCTCCACCTGTATGCAGGCATAACGGTAGCAGAGGGGATCCTCTATCTTCATATCAACGGAGGGAAGTCCGCTGTACTGTGTGAGATCTGCTGTATCTATAGCCTTGAGCGGTCTGCCGCAGAGTGCTGCGAACTCACGGGCGATACCGTAGTGTCCCCAGAGGTCGGGGCGGTTTGTGAGGGACTTGTTGTCTACCTCGAATACGATATCGTCTATCTCGTATACGCTCTTGAGCTCTGTGCCGTTAGCGATATCATCGGTTATCTCCATGATGCCGCTGTTATCGTCGCTGATGCCTATCTCAGCCTCAGAGCAGCACATACCGTTTGAAGTATAGCCGGCAAGCTTGCGGGGGGCGATGGTAATATCGCCTATCTGTGCACCGAGAGGAGCAAAGGCAGTCTTCATGCCCACTCTTACATTGGGTGCGCCGCATACTACGTCTACGGGCTCGCCCTTGCCGCAGTCAACCTTGAGAAGGTGGAGCTTCTGTGACTCCGGATGAGGCTCTACGGAGAGTATCTCAGCGCATACGATACCGCTGATCTGCTCGCCCTTCATGAATATCTCGTTCTCTACCTCTGCTGTGGAAAGTGAGAACTGCTGTATCAGCTTAAGCTTGTCAAGACCGCTGAGATCAACGAAATCAGAGATCCAGTTCATAGATAAAAACATTATTCGTTACCTCCTATCAGCAGTCCTGTGTGAACTGAGACAGCGCCTTGAGATTGCCGCTGTTCAGGTCACGGATATCCTTGATGCCGTACTTCATCATTGCAAGACGTGTCATACCAAGGCCGAATGCGAAACCAGTATACTCCTCGGGATCGATGCCGCCTGCCTTGAGTACCTCGGGGTGTATCATGCCGCAGGGGCAGAGCTCGAGCCAGCCGCTGTGCTTGCATGAGGGACAGCCCGTACCGCCGCAGATAAGGCAGCTTATATCAAGCTCGAAGCCGGGTTCTACGAAGGGGAAGAATCCGGGACGCAGCCTTACCTTGATATCCTTGCGGAATACCTCGGAGAGCATGGTCTTCATGAAGAAGATAAGGTTGGATATGGATATATTCTTGTCTACCATAACGCCTTCCATCTGGAAGAATGTGTTCTCATGGCAGTTGTCTGTTGCCTCGTTGCGGAAGCAGCGTCCCGGGAAGATAGCCTTGATCGGCTTGCCCTCCTCTATAAGAGCCTTGCGGTACTTCTTGTAGATCGCATTCTGGGCTGCGGAGGTCTGGGACTTGAGGAGCTGTCCGTTTGTGAGATAGTAGGTATCCTGCATATCTCTTGCGGGGTGGTGCTTGGGGATATTGAGGGACTCGAAGCATTCATAGTCTGTTACGATCTCGCTGTAGTCCTCAACGGTGAAGCCCATGGAACGGAATACGTTCTCGCACTCACGCTGTACAAGTGTTATCGGGTGATATGAGCCTCTGTCGAGTACCGGGGGCGCACTGAGGTCGAACTCTGGCATAAGGCTGATCTCACGCTCGAGAGCCTCCTGTCTGAGCTGCTCGCTCTTTGCTGCGATAGCCTCTGCGATCTCGTTCTTGAGCAGGTTGACCTGCTGTCCGAACTCCTTCTTCTCCTCACCGGAGAGATCCTTCATGCTCTTGAGCAGGTCTGTGACGCTGCCCTTCTTGCCGAGATACTCTACACGCAGGGCTTCCAGTACCTGTGGATCTGCCGCTGCACTGAGCTTCTGGCCGAACTGTTCTCTTAGCTCTTTTACTTTTTCTGACATACTCAGCATTTCCTTTCGTAATTATTTGCGATGGGAAAAACAAAAAGCCCGTCCCATGCATCATGGGACGAGCATTACCCGCGGTACCACCCAAATTCAGGATAAACCTGCACTCAGCGGCGTCATGGTGTGGACGCCTGCACTCCTGCTTAGTCCGGAAACGGTTTTCGCAGGAACACTCCTATGCTGAAATTCACCTTACATCTCTGCCGTCCGTACTTTCAGCCAGTGATACGGGCTCTCTGATGCAGTATTATGCAGGCTACTTACACATATTCACAGTATGGTGCTATTATAGCACATTGTTTTTGATTTGTCAAGAGGGCTTAGGCAATTCATAATTCATAATTCTTAATTCATAATTATATGGCAGCTTTGATTAGGAATGCGGAATTTGCTGTATCGCCTGCGGCTATGTTATTTTGTATGGGCTGCATTTGGCTGCTGGCAATTCTTTCAACGGAACATTCGCTGTTTTCCCAATTATACGTATAAAACAGCCGCCCCGGATCACCGGAGCGGCATTAACTATATCATGTATTTTATGGGTCTTGCTTATGCACGTTATACGATCATCAGTCGTAACGGAGTGCGTCGATAGGATTCATCTTCGCAGCCTTGCTTGCAGGATAGAGTCCGAAGAACACACCTGTAAGGGTGGAGAAGATGAGTGAGATGATGATTCCGCCGACCGGAGGTGATACCTTTACATTTCCGAGGAGATCTGCATAGTCCGGCTGGGATGCTACTATCTTGTTTGCTATAATCGCAACAAGCTCACCGTTGAGAAGTCCTAGAAGGATTCCGATGATACCGCCTATAAGGCAGATAATGATAGCCTCTGTGACGAACTGCCCCTTGATCGTCTTCTTTTTGGCACCGAGCGCCTTTCGTATACCGATCTCACGGGTACGCTCTGTAACGCTTACGAGCATTATGTTCATAACGCCTACGCCGCCTACGATAAGTGAGAGTGCAGCGATTACAGAAATGATAACTGTAACTATATTGATAGCTGTTGACATTACGCTCATAAGCTGCTCGTTTGTTACTACCTTTACTCCCCAGTTCTTGTTATATTCATACTTCTCCGAGAAGAAATCCTCGAGCGTGGAGGTAGCTTCCTCAGGTGTCAGAGACTTGTCAAAGGAGAAGATAACAGAATAGAAGAGGTCGTCACGGTATCTGTTGTTGACCTCCAGAGCAACAGAGTAAGGAATGATAAGATTTGTCTTCAGGTCTTCCCTCTTTACTCCGCCGCTGTTGCCCATGATCATCTCGTTGTACTTGTATACACCGATGATAGTGAAATCAACAGGGAGTGATTCGTTTACTGTAACGCTTATCTGCTTTCCGATAGGCTCTTCCTTGTTCTTGAAATACTGCTCAACGAATACATCAGATACGACACAGGTATGACGTGATTCAAGACTGTCGCGGAATGTGACCTTTCTTCCGTAAAGCATCTTTATAGCGTAGGAATCAAATGTTCCTTCCGCACCTCCGAGGATTGAAACGTTTACTGTGTTATTCTTGGAATTGATAAGAGTGCCTTCGCCGGCAGATGTATCTGAACCGAAATAGAATTTACCGGGATACTTATCCATGAATTCCTCGACCATATCCATTGTGATATAATCAGAAATGTCGATGTCGATATCATAATCGCCGTCATTCGGATAAAGCTGTGCCATGATAAGGTTCGAACTTCCTGTTAAAGACATGGCATTGTTGAAGGTAGATTTAAGAGTATTACCAAGAGTGGTGATAGTGATAACGGCGCTGATACCGATAATGATACCGAGCATCGTGAGGAGCGAACGCATCTTGTTCGACTTGATAGCTCCGAGCGCCATTTTAATGTTTTCCCAGAAGCTCATCTGTGGTCCTCCTCTCCGGTGACCCTGATGCCGCCTTTCATGAGAACCTGCATATTCTTCATCGGGTCATCGCCGACGGGAAGGATCTGCATTCCGTTCTCATCCGTCTCAAAATCGTCTATATCACTGAGATCAATATCTTTTCCTGCATCGGGATTTGCCGAATCGGAGATTATCATACCGTCGCTTATGGTGATGATACGCTCTGTCTCTGAGGCAAGCTCCGGGCTGTGAGTGATGAGTACGATGGTCTTGCCCTCCTGCTTATGGAGCTTGTGGAAGATATCCATTACAAGATGTCCTGTCTTGGAATCGAGAGCTCCGGTAGGCTCATCGGCAAGGATTATTGCAGGATCGTTTGCCATTGCTCTTGCTATGGCAACTCTCTGCTTCTGTCCGCCGGAGAGCTCATTAGGCTGGTGGGTATATCTGTCCTCCATCTCTACGAGCTTGAGGAGCTCCATTGCCCTTTTGCTCCTGTCCTTTCTCGACATACCGCCGTAAAGCATAGGGAGCTCAACGTTCTTGAGAGCATTCTGTCTCGAAATAAGGTTGAAGGTCTGGAATACAAAGCCTATCTTCTTGTTGCGGATATCGCTGAGCTGCTTGTCGTTGAGCTTGCTGATATCAGTATCATCAAGATAGTACACACCCTCTGTGGGTTTATCGAGTGCGCCGATAATATTCATCAGGGTACTCTTACCGGAACCTGATGCACCGACGATAGCTACGAACTCTCCCTCATGGATATCTATATCCATGCCGTGGAGTATCTCGAGCTCGTTGGGCTGCCCGATATAATACCGCTTGACGATATTACGCATTTTGATTATTGTTCTGCTCATTTGCTCGCACCTTCAGTCTGTGTCTCATAGTAGCTTTCTGAGATGTTGAGGTGATCGCCGTCAGAAACATAGTTGGGGCTTGTGAGAACGAGTGTATCCTCCTTGATCTCAGAGGACTTTATCTCTGTGAGATAGCTGGACTCCATACCCTTTTCAACGTTTATGTGCTTTGCAGTATAGTTGCCGGGTGTGCCGTCTGCAATAACTACACTGAAAGTGCCGTCCTTGTTCTCGATAATGGAATCATATGGTACTGCAAATACGTCTTCCTTCTCCTCGATGATGATCTTTACCTTTGCGTTCATGCCGATAAGGAGAGCTGTATCAGAATCATCGATAGTGATCTCTGCGGAATAGCCTCCGTTCTTCTCTCCGCTGTAGGGATTTACAGAATCGGACATTACATTGAGGACACGGTCAACAGTACCTGTGAACTCCTTGTCACCGGTTGCATTTGTTGTGATAACAGCCTTCTGGCCTTTCTCAACTGAAAGGATATCTGTCTCCTTGATCTCAACCTTGATGCGGAGCTGAGAAGTATCCTCGATAGTCATGATAGCATCAGTGCTGGGGATAGATCCTTCTGAAACATTGATAGCTGTGATGATACCGTCCTTGGGTGCAACTACTGTACACTTGTTGATCTTCTCCTGGAGCTTCTCAAGCTGTGTTTTTGTAGAATCGTCTGAATCGAACTTCTCGGCATTTACTACATCCTGTGCGGTCTGGATTGCAGCGTCTGCGGCTCTCTCAGCCTGAGAATAAGCATCTCTTGCATCCTGTACAGCTGCATCAAATGCGGGGAGCTGCTCGGCAAGTGCCTTGTACTCAGCCTCTGCTGACTGGAACATCTTAAGATATGATTCAACCTCTGAAACTGCGCTTGCATCGCCCTCACCGGAATATGCACGGTTGTAAGCATCGATGTACTTGGCATAATAATCATTTGCGCTTGCCACTGTTGAATTATACTTGTTGTATGCCTCATCACGGGCAGAAACTGCCTTGTCGATAACTCTCTGAGCCTGTGAAAGTGCATTAGCCTTATCTGACTTTGCGCTGTCGAGGTTACGCTGATTTATCTTATGAGTGGATTCAACCCTCTCACCGTTCTTGTCCATGCTGTTCTTGAGTGCATCATACTCACTCTGGAGATCCTTGCTGTCGAATACGCAGAGCACATCGCCTGCCTTTACGCTGCTTCCGAGCTCAACGTTGAGCTGTGATACCTTTGCGGCAAGATCGGTGGTTACCTTTACTATGTTTGATCCTTCAACTGCTCCTGATACACTTATGTAGTTCTCAAGGTCTGTCTTCTCTACCTTGTAAGCGTCATGCTTAAAGGTCGTCTCAGCATTGGATGCTCCACATGACGTTGCACCGGAAAGTGCAAGAGCAGAGATACATAACCCCGCAATAATGCGTCTGATGTTGTTTGATTTCATTGAAATACTACCCCTTTCAGTTATACCAAAAAATCGAATACCTGATAATTATAACATATTATTAACAATGTGTCAATTCAGCAGGTATTAAAACGTATTGTAATATTGTGCCCTATCATTTGTAGCAAATGCTACTATGCTTAATGTACTAATGGTGTTAATACATTGCACACCTAATACAATAGTATATTAGCACAATATAAAACGTTTGTCAAGCGAATTAAGAATTATTTAATGATTTTTTTGCGAAAGCTCTGTTTTTTCTTGTGAACGGAACGTTTCTCCTGATTTCCGGTAAGAATCTTCATATATAAGACTACTCATACTGTCAATTCGTTACACGATCACAAGAAATATTTTACATCATCTGTATTACTTCTTCATTAAAACTGTATTACACTTTTGTAATAATACAAACGTTCTATAAAAAGAGCGCAGCCCCTTTAGAATCCCGGGCTGACTCTTGGGCAAGGTGAAAAAAGGACGCCCCGCAGGACGTCCTTTGTATCTTATTCGGTTATTCTTCTTGCCTCGATGTAGAAACGCTTGTCATCGGCGTGGCCCATGGAGAAGGTCTTTCTCGGGAGAGCGCCGTCCTTTATTACTGTCGGGAAGAGCTGTGACTTGTCCATATCAGGAAGCACGAATGCTATGCCGTTATGCTTTTCGGCAAGTGTCCTTACGTTCTCGATGCCGTGGATATAGTCTATCTTGCCGCCGTTTGCCTCGATATAGGAGTCAAGGAAGTTCTGGAGAGAGCCTACAGTAAGGTTGGAGCTCTTGTTTCCGATGAACATCTTGTTCTCACTGCCGCAGCAGTACCATGCGAAGTACTGGTCTGTCTCCTTGTCGGAGAGAGCAAGAGCGGACTTCATCTCGCTGATGAGCCTGTCGCAGTCAACATCGTATACAAGGCGGTGGATAGCCTCGAACTTGAGTGCGTCGCTGTGAAGGTTCACTATCTCTGCAAGAGCATAGCGTGCGGGATGATTGCTGAGATCCTTGCCGGGATTCTCACGCTTGAGCTGCTCGTAGAACTCCTTGGCTGTTGCGAGGGAGTGGTTACCATCGCCCATAGCATAGAGGAGTACAGGTGTATCTGTAAGGCCGTACTTCTTGTTGAAAGTATCGGGATCGGCAAGTGCACTGAGAGCTGCGTCGATCTTCTCCTGAGCCTCTGCGCCGACGAGCCATCCCTTGATGCTGCCGCCGTTCTGCATAAGCTCTGTCTCGTAGAGCTTAGTCATGGAAGAAGTATCGGCAAGGCTGAATACTGTATCCTCGGGATCGTCGATAAGTATCATGATGTGGGGAAGCTCAAGGGGAGCGCCCTGTCTAACCTTGATTCTCGGGGGGATACGCTCGATAACTGTTGCCTCGGTAGCTCTTACCTGTGAAGTGCTGCCCTTGGAGAAATCATACTGCTCAAGGTCGATAGCGCCGATGAGTCCCTTGCGTACTATGCCGTTGGACTGGATACGCTCCACGTATATGACTGCGTCCTTGTGCTCCTCAAAGAGACCGTCTGCAAGGTACTTGTCCATAGCCTTGTGGATATTGTCTATCCTCTGTGCGGAGTCAGCCTCCTCAAGGTATATCTCAGGGAGTATAAGGCTGAGAGTTGAGGGTGCATCGCCGACTGTGGAATATACAGCGTTCCAGTACTCAGGCTCGCTGGTGTACTGGTCGCAGGCGATAACTGCCCATTTTGAAAGATCTGCGGAAGCTCCGGGAATAAGGATATCCGCACTGTGAAAAGCTGTCTTGTTCATCATCATATCTCCTTAATATAGTTTTTCATGACCTGATAAAGCGCCGACACGGGAAGTCCGACTACGTTGAAGTAATCGCCGTTTATGCCGCTTATAAGCAGCGCTCCCCTGCCCTGTATGCCGTAGCCGCCCGCCTTGTCATAGGGCTCGTCTGATGCGGCATAGCTCTGTATCTCCTCCTCCGTGAGTTCACGGAAGGTGACGTCGGTACACTGTGAGAAGGACTCCGTTTTCCCGCCGCAGACTACCGCACAGCCCGTGATGACCTGATGCGTCCTGCCTGAGAGGAGGTGCATGAAGTCAAGGCATTCCTGCTTGTCCGCCGGCTTGCCGAGTATCCTCCCGTCGCATATAACTGTGGTGTCGCAGCCTATAACGAGCGCATCCGGATACTGCTCCGCTGCTGCGGAGGCCTTGAGCTCTGCAAGGTATTCGGAGGCCTTTTCCGGTGCGATATCGTCCGGCAGTGTCTCGTCGGTATACGTTGAGACTGCCTCGAAGTCCGGTGTTATGAGCTTCAGCAGTTCCCTTCTGCGGGGAGAGGCCGAAGCAAGTATGATCTTCATCATGATCCTTCCTTTTTCTGGTCAATGACCGTGATGTTATTATTTTATCACATCACAGATACAATGTCAATGCCGGAAAGTATTTTCCTATCCGCAAAGAAAGCCCCTGTCCGTCAGAGTACGGCAGGGGCTCCTGTTACTGTATTATAAGTCTTCTCATTGCGATAAGGTCAAAGGTGTCTGTAATACCGTCTGCTATGAGGTCTCCGGCTGCGGGTGCTTTAAGCTCTCCTGCGCCGAGGAGGAAGCGCTCCATTGCCACAAGGTCGGCTGCATTGAATGCTCCGTCTGCGTTGACATCGCCCTTTACCTCTGCCGGCTGCACCTGCTGAGATGAACCGAGTGCTGCAACTTCCGCCGGGGTAAGTGCATGGCGGTAGAGACTGAAATTATCGACAGAGCCGGTAAAGCCGATATCGTCCGGGTAGTAGGAAAGGCCGATGTAACAGCTCTGTGAAGTGCCAAGGTCTGCGGCATGAGTGGACAGGGTGGAATCCTGTGCGACCTGCTGTCCGTCTACGTAGAGAGTGCCTGTTGAGCCGTTTACCACAAGCACGTATCTGTGCCACTTCGTGCCGTCAAGGTCGTAGCGGAAGCCTGTCTCGCCGCGCCATGTATCTGTGGTGGTCTGGAAACGGAAATGGTCCTTTGCCACCTTGTAGAATATGTACTTCTCCTTGTCCTGTCCGGCGGCGAAGGTGAAGAAATCGCCCTCTGAGTCGGAGCGTGCGTCCATTACTACGGTATAGTCGTGGCAGCCGTCAAGAAGACCTGAGGGGAGCTGTGCATAGTCGTCCGCTGAGCCGTAGAGCCTGAGGACACTTCCCTTCTCCGAATCATTTGAAAGCGCAGCTGTACCATGAAGAGTAAGGTCTCCGCCGCTGCCGCTTATATCAGGCACTTTTCCTCCGGACGAGGTCTCAAAGTCGTAGCTTACAACAGGCTTCGGTGCGCTGCCCTTTTCAAGACGCTTTCCGTATATCTTCACTTCGTATACTCTCGGGGTATACCAGTTATTGTCGGGATTGTTCTGCGGTACTGCGCTCGTTACGTTAAGCCGCACATACCTTGCCTGTCCCTTTATCATATCGCTGTTGAAGCCGTAGGTGCTGTTTACCACATCGCTGCTCTTGTCGGTATGGTCAAGGAGCTTGGTCCAGTTTATGCCGTCCCTGCTGCCCTCTACAGTATAGGTATAGTAGGCCTCAGAGCCCTTTACGATATACCATGAGGTCTGTATATTGGCAAGGTCGCAGACATCCTCGAGGTCTATCTGTATATAGAACGGCCACTTCTTGTGATCCTCGTCTGCGATAAAGGAGTTGTTGTAATGGCCGTCTACCACTCTCGACGGCGGATACTTGGGATCGGAGGCTATCGAAGCTACGGTCGGCTTATCCTGCGAGAGCAGCTCACCCTCCTGAACCGGATAGAGATCTCCGGTAGAGGTATTGTAGCGGAAGGACGGGCAGTAGTCATAGAACGCAAAGCCGTTGTCGAAGTAGAGCGGACAGAGTGTTGTGCCGCTTGTCGAATTCGCTCTCAGCCACCGGTAGGCGTGCATCAGATAGTTCTTGCCCTTGAGGTCAACTATCCAGCCTGACTGTGAAGAGAAGGTTGAAGAGTTTCCGATATTGCGAAGGCCGCTCCATTCTCCGGCAAGGTTGTCCGTTACGCTGTATGCACCGCTGGACGGATACCATCCGGCTGCCTGTGAGGTGAAGAGGAAATAGTGGCCGTCATGCTTTACAAGATTCGGGAACTCACGGTACTGATCCTCGAACAGAGTCTTTACCACCTCGGTCACTCCGCTGTAGTCGTCATTCATACGGAAGATGTACATGGTCGCATTTGCGCCCTGTCCTTCCTTGTTGGCGGCAGCAATGAGGTAGCCTGTACCGTCATCGTCGAAGAAGATCGCCATATCACGTACCTGTATTCCAAGCGGGTTGTATACATGGTGTACGGTGAACTGTCCGCCGGGAGTACCCGTGATTACGAGAGCCTTGCCGTCGCTGTAGCCGCTTGGCTTCTCCCAGTGAGCCCATACGACTACCTTGTTCTTCTCAGGCACGTAGTCGATATGAACCGATTCTATCTTGCAGCTTGCAAGGTCGGAGTTCTGTGAGGAATCTGCTACATTGCGCTCGCTGCCGAAGTTTCTGCCGTCCCTTGAGGTCGTCTCGGCAAGGTAGATATCGTTCTGTCCGCTGTGCTTTTTAAGTGAGTAGCTGTAGTAGGTATCGCCTACCTTGTAGCCGTTTGTCTCGTAGTAGAGACTGCTTCCCTTCTGGTTGTCGTAGGTGCTTAGACCCTCCGGCACTCTTACAGGCTCGAGTGACTTTACGGAGGAATAGTACTCCTTTCCGCCTACGTCAACGCCGAGCTGGTAATAATAGGTCGAGCCGAGCTGCATGGTGTTGTCCTCCCATGAAGCTCCGCCGCCGTGATATACCTCCTCGAAGCCGGTATCAGGCGAGGTGGAGCGATAGAGCGTGAAGCTGTCAGCCTTGAGCGTTGTAGCCCACTGGAGCTCTGCATGGTCGGCGTTATCGCTGCCGGAGATACAGAAGAGATTGCCGACAAGGCCGATGTCCTTTGATACGTCAGTGTGAACTGCCTGAGCCGCCTGCACCTCTGCAGGCAGAGCTGAAGGGGCAGCCGAAAGCGCAAGCACCGCTCCGCATACCGCCGCAGCTGCACGTCTCAGCGCCGCTGTAAATGATATGTTCATTGTTATTCCCTCCCGAAATAAACTATTATCCCTGACACTAAGAGATGACCCAGCTGATGTGGCTGCCCGATGAGTCCTTCTCAACAACGAGCTTGTCCTCTATCTGCTGCTTCAGCTCCGTTACGTGGGATATGATACCTATGAGCTTTGAGCCGCCAGCCATGGTACGGAGCACCTTTATAGCCTGTGCCCTTGCGTGGTCGCTGAGCGAGCCAAAGCCCTCGTCGATGAACATTATGTCAAGATTCACTGCTGCCGAGCTTTCCTGTATCTGATCTGCCATACCGAGTGCAAGCGCCAGCGCCGCCATGAAGGATTCACCGCCGGAGAGAGTCTTTATCTCTCTCTCGCTGCCGTTGACGTTGTCATATACCATCAGGTCGAGACCGGTATTGCTGCCCTTTGCTGCCGCCTCCTCGGGAGTCATACCCAGCTCGAACCGGCCGTCTGACATCTCCCTGAAACGTCGGTTTGCCGCATCGAGTATCCTTGCAAGATAGAATCTCTGCACTCTGGTCTCTATATCCATCCTGCCGTCGGTCATCTTTCCGGAAAGACGCTTGTAGAGGTTCTCCGTGCGGGAGAAATTCTCCGCCGTGATCCTGCGTTCCTCCTGCTTCTCGGCAAGCGATGCGAGCACTCCGCTGTTCCTTGAGTATATATCCTTGCAGGCGTTACATCTCTGCTGGGCGGAGAGATATTCCTCCTCCGCCTTTGCCTTTGCTTCTTCAAGAGCCTCCATATCCGGCTTTTCCTGATCTCCGACCGTGGCCTTTGCCGATTTAAGAGCACCCTCTGCCGCATGGATCCTGCGGTTATGGCTGTCGATCTTTTCCGTCAGCTGCTCTGCTGTCTCTATGGTATGCTTTTCTGTGATGTCCTTCCACTCAAACTCCACAAGGTCCTTCTCCTTCATCTCCTGCTCGTACTCAGTCCGGAGTGAATCACGCCTGCTTTCAAGCCCGGGAAGCTGTTCCTGATACTGTGCGATCTGTGCTGCTGCCTTGTCTGCCTTAGTCTTAGCCAATGAAGCGACACTCTGCGCTGTCTTCTTTTTCTCTTCCTTTTCGCTGCGCTTCTTCTCTGCTTCTGCAAGGGCAGCTTCAGCCTCAGCCTCGGTAGGATAGTCTATACGGCTCTCCCGTTCCTTGACGGCCGCTTCAGCTGCGGCACAGGCATTTCTTGCAGCATTGACGTTGTCGGAAGCCTTCTTTGCGTTCTCACGCAGCTTCTCTCCCTCAGCGCCGGCATTTTTAAGATCCTCCCGCACTTTTTCAAGAAGTCCCGCATTCACTTCTGCTTCGGAATATGCTTTCTCTGCCTCAGCAAGAAGTGCTTCAAGCTCAGCGCCGGCCTGCTCTGCTGTCATGCCTTCTGTCTGTTTTCCCGAAAGCTCTGCTGTCGCAGAAAGCAGCACACTTAGCTGCTTTACAGCCTGTTCACGCTTCTCTTCCAGCAGCTCAGATGCAGAACTCGATTCCGCAGAGCGCTTGTTCTGCACTTCATCAAGAGCTGTTACCTCTGCCTGCTTCTCTTCAACCGTCTCCCTTGTGAGCTCACGGTGTTCGTCTTTCAGCACACATGGCTCGGGGTGTTCTCTTGAGCCGCATACAGGGCATTTTTCACCGTCACGCAGTTCAGAAGCAAGGAGACCGGCCTGCGCATCAAGGAAACGGCTGCGGATAACTGAGTATTCGCTGTTTGCCGCTTCAAAGTCAGTTCTTGCACTGAGATACGCCTGCTTTGCAGAAGCAGCCTTCTTCTCCTGCTGCTGCGCGGCTTTCTGTGCCTCTGCGGCAGCTGTATACTGTTCTCTTGCAGTGATGAGGCTCTTTCTCCTTGCGCCGCATTCAACAAGACGTACTCCGGCATCTGAAAGGGCGTTCTCACGTTCCTTCCACTCCTTCTCACGAATCTCATGCTCCTTCATGGCCTTTTCTGCCTCTGCAACAAGACCGGAACAGGTTTTAAGCGCTTCCGTCTTCTGTCTGAACTGCTCCTGCGCCTCTTTCAGTTCCCTTATCGCCTTTACAGCCTTTTCAGTGCGCTCACGTACTTTTGTACAGGCTTCAAGCTCCTTATCGCTCTCTGCTGTGGCTGCTCTTTCCTCTGCTGCTGCCTTTTCGGAAGCTTCGGTCAGTGCCGGCAGTTCCTCACGCAGCCTGTCAAGCTTCTGCTTTGTTTCTTCTGCGTCCTTTGCGGCTCTTTCATAGGAAGTGTACTTGGTCTTTACGGCATAGGAATCGGTTATGGCCTTGCGCTGCTTCTCGTACTCCTTTATAACAGGAACTGCGGCAGTGCATTCCTTAAGATCCCTTTCGGCTGCTTCAGCTGAGACAAAGGCCTTTACAAGTTGCTCACCCTTTGCAAAGCTCTCACGTATCCTGTCTCTTTCCTTCTCCTTCTGTGATGCGTTTTTCTCAAGCTCACCGAGCTCTCCGGAAAGCTCCTCACAGTATGTGCTCATGGCTCCCGTCAGTTCTTCAAGGTCGGTGATGCTGAGACGCTTCGAGGAGACGATGCTGTCACGGAGCACCTTTATCCTGTTATCCTCGTCTTCCTGTGCTTCGGGCGGGAGGACTATCATGGATACGTGCGTCCGGCAGACCTCCTGTATCTTTTCCATTTCCGCTTCAAGCAGCTTTCTGCGGGAATCGAGCTCTCCGACTATTCTGTCGAATATCTCCGTGCCGAAGAGCTTTCGGAAGATCGACTTGCGTCTCGGGGTATCGGAGCTTATCAGCTCTCTGAACTCTCCCTGAGCGATCATGGCGACCTGCATGAACTGCTCTCTTGTCAGGCCCACTATTTCGGTTATCTTTTCCTGCGTTTCCTTCTGCGGATACTCAATTCCGTCGGGCATTGTAAGGCTCAGCGTCTCGGAAACGTCCTTGAAGCCCTCGCCGCGCTTTTTCCTGACTCTGTGTCTCGGAGTCCGGCGGACAGTATAGGTAAGCTCCTCGCCGCCCGTAAGCTCTGTAAAGGTAAGCTCCGCATAGGGTTCTGCGCCGTCACGGACAAACCTGCTCTGGAAGTCAAGGCCGGATTTGAGCCTCTTGTCCCTGTCGGGTGCGCCGTAGAGAGCGAACACTATCGCTTCAAATATCGTTGATTTGCCCGAGCCGGTATCTCCGGTTATCAGGAAGAGCTCCTGAGACGGACGTGTGAAGTCTATCACGGTCTCCTTTCCGTAGGAGCCGAATGCTTCCATTCTGAGTTTAAGCGGTCTCATTCCTCTTCCTCCTTTACTGCGTTCACTACCTCACGGAGAAGAGCTTCTTCCGCTTCGTCAAGGTCTCCGAGCATCTGGCAGCATATGGTGAACGGGTCTGTATCCGGTGCAGGTGAGCTGCCGCTGAGGGCTGTGCCTCTAATTCCCTGCCATTCACGTCTTATCTCAAGGAGATTCGGGAATGCGCAGCGAAGCCTGTCCTGTATATCGAAGGCATCTGCGCCCGGTCTTCCGACGAGTACTGCCCTTACGTAATCATCGCAGGCCTGTGAGAGTATCTCCTCAAGGCTGCCTGTTATCTCGCGTACCTGATGAAGGGGCTCAAGAGGAATGACGGTCAGTGATACCTCAGTCCTCTTCTCGCCGAGCTCTGCCATGATTATACCCTTCTGCTGTCCGGCCTCACTTACCGAATATGCAAGCGGGGTGCCGCAGTAGCGGAAACGGTGCTTGCCCACTGTCATGGGCTTGTGGATATGGCCGAGTGCGGCATAGTCATACGGCTCGAGTACATCAGCGCTGATACTGTCTATATTTCCGGCTGTCTTTATCTCGGAATCCGTTCGGCCGATGCTGTCCGGATCACTGCCGTCCGGCAGATAGAACTGGTGGCTGACAAGAACGCTGCGGCGCTCCGGATCAGGCATATCCCTTGCAAGCAGACGGCGTACTGCCTCATCATAGGAGAGTGCCGTATCCTCTTCTGTACCGACTGCTCTGCGTACCATAGACGGCTTTACAAAAGGGAGAAGCCAGAAATCCACATCGCCGTACTCGTCGGAAAGAGTTACCTTCTCGATATGCTCTCCGGGAGCCTGCGGCGGGATGCCTATCATATGTATACGCTGACGGCTGAGTATGCTGCGGTATACGTTCACTCTCGGGGCGCTGTCATGGTTGCCGCTTATCATCATGATCTCAGCATCCGGAAGAGTCTCTGTCAGAGAGGATATGAAACTGTCAAACAGGCTCACTGCCTCAGCTGACGGAACTGCTTTGTCGTAGATATCACCGGCAATGATGACTGCATCGGGGCGCTGCTCTGCTGCTGCCTTCACTATCAGGCCGAGGATATGCTCCTGATCCTGACGAAGATCACGGTCATAGAGTTTAAGGCCTATATGAAGATCTGAAAGATGAAATAGCTTCATAGTGTCCTCCTTTATGGTTTCTGTATTACCATTATATCACGTTGATGCGGCAGATTCAATTATTTTTTCATATTACAAAAAAATATCCCGGAAGTATCGGTATACCTCCGGGATACAGGAGCCTGCAGGGCTGTTATACAAAGAAATTCATGAAGCCGAAAAGCTCTGTGCCGTCGTTTATTGCTTTGATGATAAGTCCGAATACCAGATATACCACAAGGGCAATGCCGAACATGATCAGATCCTTCATGCTTAAAGCGCCGTTGACACGGAGGATGATCATGATCATGAGTGCAAAGCTCATAAGTGACATACTTATCGACTTTACTCTTCCGAAAAACTCATAGATGACCGAACCGAACGGCTTGAACAGCGGCATTGATCTCCACCAGGTAATTACAAAGGATACGAGAACCAGTGCCCTGGATAAATATATGCCGGCTGCCCATGCTGCCAGTACCCACGGCAAGCTCCAGAGCATACGGCGTATCACGGAGCCTCTTGTCTTCATTCTGCCGGAACCGCCGTAGAGCATGGAAAGATCAAAGGAATGCTCCCATTTATCCTTCATTCCGAGATAATCTCCCTTGATGATGCCAACGATCATTGCTATGAACTGGAGCAGTATCACCACATAGGAGATCTTCAGCTGCGGTATGAGCTTCGTTCCGTCATTTGTGCAGAAAGCTGCGCTGTCAAAGAAACTGCCGTCAATACCTCTTATTATGTACCATAGGAATGCTGCGTAGCCCGCTGCAAGAAGACAGCCGAAGGGACGCATGAACTTTCCGAGGTAGCCGCCGATGCTGCATATGACTGCATCGATGGCAAAATAGGTGTAGATGCCGAAGAGGACAAGCCACATATATGTAATATAGCTGTCGTCCGCGAACTTGTCTTTAAGCAGCCATATCACGGCAAAACCGAAGAGATAGTAAAATGCCGAAAGAACAGGTGATACGATACCCTTTATCAGTCGTGCATGACGGTTGGAATTTGCAAGACTGTCTCTGAAGGCGCTGATCTTTTTTCCGAGATCGTTCTTGCGGTCTGCTGAAAAATCCCTGTTGCCTTCCTCTGCTGCATTGACAACAGCCGCTCTGAAATCGGCCATGTCAGTAGCTGCCATACGCTTTTCGGCAGTCTTGCGGAATGAACCTATCTTTGCTGCCCGCCTTGAAACTCTGCGGCTGTAGATCATCCTCAGAAGATTCGTCACCCTTATCACAGCAATTAGTACCAGCAGAGCCGCTCCCAGCCAGATAAGATTTGCTTCAAGCTCGTCTCTGGCTCCGGTCGGTACGTTCATTTCAAACAGCTTGTCGGAAAGCTTCTCTGTTAGCAGCTCCCTTTTGAGGAATGCGAAGACTATGCCTGCAAGTACAAGGAGTGTCCAGACAAGATTGAAGAAGCCGTACTTTCTGTAGAGGGGGTTATTGGCCTGATACTCACTGTGCTCATTGCGAAGCCCGGTAAAAAGCTCATCGAGCACGTCCTTCTGCTTAGCCGCTGCCTCTGCGAGCCTGCTTATATTGATTCCGTTGTTCTGTATCATTGTCCGGCCTCCTTATATTCCTGAATCAAATTTGAATCCGAGCGGACTTGCCTGCCCGAGGAAATCAAAATACCACATTGCACTGAGCTTGTCGGAGGTGAAGCATTCGCCGTTTCCTGACTGAATGATACCTATTCTCGCCATGAAGATATCTGCCTCGTTATACTGCAGAAGCTCCTTGAGGAGTTCGTATACTTCTGCGAACGTCTGACACTGCGTCTTTATATCGGAAGCCGGATCGGGGATATTCGTCCTGATCTGCTCCGTAAGCTCTGTGCAGCGTGTGCCGGAGACAGTATACAGCTCAAAGTTCCTGCTGAGCCATGTGATATAGCCGCTCGGGCCGTACTCGTTATAGAAGCTGCGTACCTTTGCCTGTACATCGCCGGTCGTATTTTCATCGAGGAAATGGAAAAGAAGTTCAAACCGCAGATACACGGACTGACTGAATGACTGATGCAGTAGCTTTACTGCTTCCCAGTAGCCCCACATACAGAGAGCACCAAGGAAATCATGCCTGTCCACAAGGAGGTACGGCAGTCTTCCCGGACGGTCAACGCCTTCGATACGCTCTGTACCGTATACGTATGACGGCTTCTCAAAGAGCTTCATAACTGCGCCGTCAAGATCGGAAGCTCCGGCATAGATTGAATCCCTGCCGATATCGGAAAAACGGCTGAACCATTCCTTTCCTATCCTGTAACCATCGGTATCACCGCAGTAGAAGTCAGTGGCAGTCTGCAGCATCTCTATTACGGTATCGTTGCAGCTGCGCTGTGTCTGATACCACTCCATTATAAGATGCGAACGGATAAGGTCGGCTGCCTGAGATCCAGTATCATTAAGATCCAGCTTCCCGACATCGGTTATGTCTTCAATGACCATATCATGCCAGCAGAGACGCTTGTTATTCTCAAGGTGCATGATAAGCCGGCTGAGACCTTCATCATGCCAGTAGGAAGTCTTCTCCTCGTAGGGAGTATAGGCATACTTCTTGACAAGCTGCTTGAGGTAGGTCGCCAGGTCGAAATTCTCCATGGCAATGAAATCACGGATAGTTCCGTCATAGAGGTACTGCTTTGCATCATCCCAGTGCTTCCTGAGGGTCTCTGCAAGCTCGCCGTCGTTCCATGCCTCGCCGCCTAAAAGCTTGAACGGACGGGAGTATGTCGTCTTGGAAGCCTCAAGTCCCTTGACCTCGTTGATGAGGGACTTGTCTTCGTTCAGCCAGCGCTTTACCTGATCGTAGTCAAAGCGCTCGGTGGGATCATACTGGAGAAGTCCGCGGATGAGCACCTCGAAGAAGGACTGGCTCTCAGGTATCTCGTCAAGGCCGAAATAGGTATTGTTCATCATGGCGAAGTTTACCTGATTGCGCTGCTCGTCTATGCCATAGCTCTTGTAGATACGCAGCAGGTTGCGGTACATCATCTCGCCGCTGTAGAGAGTCCATATCGTCTGGCCGAATGAATAGTAATCGGAGGCCTTGATAGCCGCCTGAGACATGAGCTCAGGTGCGTAGTAGCCGAGGGTTCCGGTCTTCTTGCGGTCGGTAGCAAAGCCGTCCTCACGGAGATCGCAGGTGATGCCGAAATCACCGAGAACTACCCTGCCCTTGTAATAGTAGAGGTTATCGGGCTTTACATCCCTGTGAACGAAGCCTGCCTCATGGAACTCATGCAGGGCCGAATTCACTGCGGGGATTATCTCCTTGCAGAGTGTGGCATAATCAAAGCTGCCGGCACGCCTGCCGAGGTCGCCGCCCTCACAGAAGGGATATATCTCGGCGTAGTAGTCCTTGTCGCCTATCCTGACTGTACCGTGATCGATAAGAGGAAGGATGTGCGAATTATTCTTCCGGCTGACGCTGTCAAGGAAGGAAATGACCTTGTCACGCACCTGTCTTCTCTCGACACTGTCAGCAGGCGTAACTGTTGTGAGTATCCTTGCAACATAGCTCTCACTGCTGTCCTTCATGGTACAGCCGAAGATCTGTGACTCGCCGCTGTCGTTGCTTATCACCTTATTGCCGTCTATCTCGAATTCGTTTCCTCTTTCGCCCTTCAGGCTGAGCCTGCCGGCAAAGAGAGAAGGTCTTGAATTTGTCTGAGCCGCTGTCGCTGCACCGCCCTGAGGTACTGTAGCTATACGTCCGTCTGCACCGCCCTGCGGCACTGTCGGGATGCGACCGTCTGCTCCGCCCTGCGGCACTGTCGGGATGCGGTCACTGATTCCCTGCGGCATCGTGGGTATACGCTCGTCGCTGCCCTGCGGCATTGTGGGTATGCGTTCATCGCTGCCCTGCGGCATTGTGGGTATATGTTCCTCGCTGCCCTGAGGCATCGTGGGTATGCGCTCGTCGCTGTCCTGTGGCATCGTGGGTATGCGTTCATCGCTGTCCTGTGGCATCGTCGGAATTCGCTCATCGTCTGCCTGAGGTACTGTCGGGATCCTTTCTGCCATTATTCTTCCGTCCCTTCCTTTCTTATAAGAAGCACAGTCATGTTGTCGAGTGAGCCTGCCTTTACTGCTGCGTCCCTGAGGGCTGAGCAGCATCTGTCAAGCTTGATATCACGGCTGTGACTGCGCATGATCTCACATATCTCTGCATCCGTCAGCACATCGGTTATGCCGTCGGAGCAGATCATGAATATATCTCCGTTGAGCAGATCCTCGGTGAACTCCTTTACTCTCGGGTTTACCGGCTGCTCTATGCCTATGAACTTGTTGATTATATTCTTCTTCGGGTGAAGGTGAGCTTCCTCCGGGGTTATCTTCCCTATATCCACAAGATCCTGCACATAGGAATGATCCTTTGAGAGCAGGCGGAGGTACTGTCCTCTGAGGCGGTAGACACGGCTGTCGCCCGCATTGAATACGATGAGATCCTCACCGTTTGCGTAAATACCGGCAACAGTGGTCATCAGCTCTTTCCTTGCGCCCTCTGCTTCGCCGGTCTCTACGACACGGGAGTTCACACGTTCGATCGCTGCACGTATATCGGCAGCCGAGAGTCCGGGGGCAAGGCACTCACTTATGCCGTTTACCGCCATTCCGGCAGCTCTGCCGCCCTGCTTCACTCCGCCTGCTCCGTCACAGACAGCTGCAAGGAAATAATCCTTATCCGCTGTTCCGAGCAGCCATCCTTCTTCTACTATATTTCCGTCCACGGAAACACGGTCATCGTTCTGATCCTCGTGAACGCCTATATCGATAAGTACTGCATATCTGAACATAGCTTATGCCCCCTTGGAGAAGACGACCTTGCCGTCTGCTGCATCCGCTGTTACTGTATCACCTGTATCACAGGCGGCTTCAAAGATGAACTCGGCAAGCGGATTGATAAACTGCTCCTCCATGAGGTTTCCTATGCCTCGTCCGCCCATTTCAAGTACGTTGTCACGGGAGGCAAGCTCATAGAATAGCTCAAGGAGAGCGTCAGTAACGTTGACGGTGATCTTGTTCTGCTTGAGTATGCGGCTGTTTATCTTCTTCACCTGACCCCTTACTATCGCCTTTGCAGCCTCGGGACGAATGAAGTCGTATACTATGACATTGTTGCCGATACGGTTGAGGACCTCGGGCTTGAAGTGATCCTTTATAGCACTTAGCACCTTCGGCTTTATCTCCTCATAGGTCTCACTCGGGGTGACGAGCTGTTCACGGCACTCACGTCCGGTGGAGTCGATGTACTGCCTTGTGATACCGAGGTTGCTGGTGAAGATGATAAGGGTCTCGGAGAAGTATACCGTATTGCCCTGTCCGTCCGTCATACGGCCGTCCTCGAGTATCTGGAGGAACTTGTCCATAATAGACGGATGGGCCTTTTCAATCTCGTCGAAGAGGAGTATCGAGAAGGGGCGCTCCTTGATGGCGTTGGTAAGCTGTCCGCCGGCTTCGTAGCCGACATATCCGGGAGGCGCTCCGAAGAGTTTCTGTGCTGCATGAGATTCGGAGAACTCACTCATATCGAAGCGGATGCAGTTGTTCTCGTCACCGAAGAGCTGCTCGGAGAGCGCCTTCGTGAGCTCAGTCTTACCGGTACCTGTGGGGCCTGCAAAGAAGAGTACGCCACGGGGCTTGTTCTGGCCGGAGGAATGCTGCAGGCCCGAAAGACCTGATACTGCACGCTTTACGATATTCACGGTCTTGCTTACCGCCTCGTCCTGTCCCATTACACGCTGCTTGAGAAGCTCCTCAAGTCCTGCTATCTTTTCCTTGTCTATGGAATGCCACATATTCTCGATAATGCCGTACTTGTATATCGATACCGCATCAAGGAGCTCTGTCTCGGGGTTCTTCGCGATAAGTCTCTGATAGAGATTGCGAAGCTCCTTCAGCTCACGGTGCTTGAGTCCCTCAGTGATATCTATGAATTTTTCCTTCACCTTTTCAAGACGGGGATCATCACGGAATTCAAGATACTCCTTGTCAATGAATATCGTTCTCAGGTCCTTGTCAGGATCGGGAATGGATATGGTACGTACGTTCGGATTGTTGTAGAAGAACCATGCCGGAAGGTCATTGAACTTCTCAACGATCATGATGAGGGTGTTGAAATCGTTGTTTATCCTTGCCGAATTAAGGGATGCGAACAGGAGGTTCAGGAACATCTTGCTCTCATCCGGTGCAAGATTCGACGGACTTGATATGTAGCGTGATACGAAATTCATGACAACAACAACCGGCTTCTGTCTGTCGGTATCTACCATGGCATTCCTTATCACGGAAGAAAGCTGCTCGATATCATCAAGCTTGCAGGACTTCTTGAAGAGCCTGTCTATTCCGAAGGGAAGAGGCTCTCCGTCGGTACCCGAAGAGTACTTGTTGAGCATCTCCTCGATATTGCCGTATCTGTCGCCGAATTTGTTGTATATGCCTGTTGCAGGATCACAGAACAGGAACTCATAGTCGGTATCCTCCTTGCGCTCGTTGAAGAGCCTGAGCAGAGTCATGTTCAGGTCAACGAAGGCAAGCGGATTCTCTCCGCCGTCATAAAGAGGATAGAAATCGTTAATATTGCCTTCGATGATAAACGTGCTCTTGATACCCTTGAAGCTCGATATCTCCTGCTGCCACTTCGGCACGCTGTGCTTCTTCATAAATAACTCCTTATCGTTTTACTTTTGCCTGTTGTGTATGCCTACGGAAATCAGCCTGTTTCCCATATACACATTCTGTATCTTCCTGCCCTGCGAAAGATACTCCTCATAACGCTCACGCATATCCTCCCGGAAATATACAAGGCTCTGGTTCGATGAGCCAAGCAGTACGGTATCCGGTGTGTTCAGTTCTTCGATGTATGGTCCCTCCGCAAGGACGGAGACAAGTGTTCTCAGCTCGTCGTACTGCTCCGTTGTGAGCTCGCAGCAGAGCTGTCCGAGGGTGTAGCCTGTATAGACGAGGACATCGTCCGTCACACAGGAGACAAGGCGCAGGAGCTCGATAAGCTCCTCCGGCTGCTCGAGAGGATCTCCTCCGGTGACCGTTATGCCGCTGATACTGTTTTCAGCTGCTATGTTGTTGATGATACGGGCTATCTCAAGCGGAGAACGTGAGCGTCTGCCCTCCGTGCTCCAGAGCTCCGGGTTTGCACAGCCGGTGCAGCGCCTGGAGCAGCCCGCCGTCCATATCACAAGACGGTCGCCGGGGCCGAGTGCCTGTATCGGGAAGAGGATGCGGTCTATATACATCAGCCTATATGTACACGCAGAGTAACCGTATTCGCAAGGACGAGCAGCTTGCCGTCCTCAAGGAGATTCGGTTCCTCACGGGTGAGAGAAACGCCGTTGTAGTGCGTGCTGTTGGTACGGCTTATATGCCTGAGCACCCATGAGCCGTACTCATAGGTTATGCGGCAGTGCTCGCCGGAGACAGTATGCATATTGTGCGAGAGGAAGAATTCCGAGCCGAAATTGCCGTATCTTCCGAGAGTGCCGCCGGTCTTTGCAATATCTATACGGAAGCCGGTGTTTATCTCCTCGAGCCAGAGATCGTCGCTCCCGGGGGCAGTCTGCTGAGGTGCGGTCGCCCCGGGAGCGGACGGTGCGGTTTCCTCACTCACCTCTATCTGCCAGAGGAAGCCGTCTATATCATGCTCGATATGGCAGCCCTCACAGTAGAACCTTGTGACCTCTCCGTTCTTTACTATGGTCTTCGCCTGCGATTCCGGACAGA
Organism: Ruminococcus sp.; assembly: GCA_017620025.1. Taxonomy (GTDB): domain Bacteria; phylum Bacillota; class Clostridia; order Oscillospirales; family Ruminococcaceae; genus Ruminococcus. The sequence goes on along the minus strand of JAFZRF010000052.1, from coordinate 2,817 downwards.
ATACATAGTACTGCCTGCCGGTTTCGCCGGACGCTGCCTGCTGACTGCTGCTCTCTGTTACAGGAGACACCTGCTCGGGCAGGCGATCGGGAACGTTCATGGCATGCATTGGTGCCGGCTGCGGGATCTCTGCTGCTGTAGGTGCAGGGACCTCCGGTGCCTTTACAAGAGTCTCGGCGCAAATATCACATATCACAGAACCCTCGGGGTTTTCATATCCGCACTGCGGACAGCGTATCGATGCCATCAGTCATTCTCCTTATACATAGTCCTGAGCTCCTGCCGCTGCTGCGCCCTTCCGGTGCGTGACGACTGCCGCTCGTTCTTCTTTGTCTTTACCTTTATCTTCTTGTTGAATTTCTTATCAGGCGGGTTGTGCTTTCTCGTGGTCAGTATGACCCCGCGCATCTCGAGCTCTGCTGTGAGCTGCGGATGGAGAGAGCAGAATGCACACTGCTGCTGATAGAGCTTTTCGCTCTCAGCATCGGAAATATCTGAATCGAAGCCGACGCCAACGACACGCATCGTGACCTGATTGTCATCTGACACAAATACGTTGATAGCTGAATCCTCGTCAACGCCGTAGAGGACCTGACCCGAAGTCTCCTCGAGGATATCGGAGCGGATGACGTTGTAGCCGTGTCTGGCCATGACATCGTCGATCTGTCTTCTGATATACTCCTGTGAAAGCTTGTTCTCTGCGTACTCGCCGGCTTCCTTTGTTGCCTTCCTGATATCGTTCACGGTCGAGAAATCAGAAATTGCAGCAGGTTCCGAACCGGAATCGAAGCACTCGGCACAGTATTCATTATAGGCGGCACGCATTACCTCCATCTCACTCCTGATAAGAGCATTCACCTTTTCGTACTGGGCATAGAGGCGGCGCATACGCTTGACTCTCGTTTCAGCGGGAAGAGAGCTTTCAAGCAGCTCATGAAGATCCTGACTGATAAGGAGAATGGAGTTTTTGTGAGTGCCTGTCATCTCACCCTCCTCCATGCGGATACGGATATCCTCCTCAAAAGCGGCGGCCTGTTCGCTTACCTCTTCCTCGGTCACACCTGTCTCAGGGACAGGAACTGAAGGAGCAAGGTTTTCAATTATCCTGCGCCTTGTATTAATTACAGCCTGTGTCTCCTGTTTCCGCTTGACGATCTGTACGTTGTTATCAGCGATATTACGGACAGTGACAAACTCCTGATCTCTTTCGATATCACGTCTTATCTCCTGCAGCTCGCCCTTTGCCGAAGTCACATCGAACATCTCATTGCCCCTCTGCACCTTGTTAAGAAGCTTCCTGAGTCTTTTTCCGTATGACTCACGCTTCTTGCGCACTTTGTCAGAAGGATCGCTGAATCCGCTTTCCTGATCAAAGAGACCGCAGAGCTCATCACAGATCCCGGTAAGATCGTTGATGGTCTTCTGTATATCGGCAGCAAGCGCCTGACGGTCATGCCTTGCTGCGATCAGCCTGTCCCTTTCCATTTTACGCAGCGTCGCTGTATCTACTTTTGGTCCGCTCATTCCATACCCTGCTTTCTTTTATTAATGTAAGGCTCTGAACAGCACCGAAGCCTTACGCATACATAAAAAATTATAACATACAGCACAGCCAATGTCAAGACAATCACTGCTGTCATAATGCGCAATTGTATCAGATCTGTACAGACATTTTCTATTTGACAGCGCAGCTTCTCTGTGCTATAATAGTACCTGTATCTATTTATGTCATACGACAGAGAAAGGAAGAGAACATGAGTTTTTACGAGATCATCAAAGCCATAATCCTCGGCATTGTAGAGGGTATCACAGAATGGCTGCCTATCAGCAGCACCGGACATCTGATCCTCGTTGACGAGTTCCTGAAACTCAACGAGACAGACGACTTCAAGGAAATGTTCGATGTTGTCATACAGCTCGGCGCCATACTCGCAGTAGTAGTCATCTTTTTCAAGAAGCTCTGGCCTTTCGGCAAGAAGGACAACAATGCACCGCTCTCAAAGGACGGCTTCGGCGCAATGATAAAGACCGACATCTTCGTGATGTGGTTCAAGGTACTCGTTGCCTGCATCCCCGCTGCTGTTATAGGTCTTGCACTCGATGACTGGATCGATGAGCATCTTTACAATCCCTGGGTGGTCGCAATAGCACTTATCACATTCGGTATTGCCTTCATCATCGTTGAGAACTGGAACAAGGGCCGCACTTCAAGAGTAAGCGACATTGCCAGGCTTACATACAAGGACGCATTCATCATCGGTATGTTCCAGCTCCTTGCTGCTATATTCCCCGGTACTTCCCGTTCGGGTGCAACAATAGTCGGAGCGCTCCTTATAGGTATCTCCCGTGCAGTTGCGGCAGAGTTCACCTTCTTCCTTGCGATACCCGTAATGTTCGGCGCAAGTCTTCTGAAGCTCATAAAGTATGACGGCGGCTTCACCGCACAGCAGACCGCCATACTCGCTGTAGGCATGATCGTTGCATTCGCTGTATCCATATTCGTTATCAAGTTCCTTATGGACTATATAAAGAAGCACGATTTCAAGGTGTTCGGCTGGTATCGTATCATACTCGGTGCATTGGTGCTTGCATACTTTGCATTTGTAAAATAATAAGTAAAAAGGGTGCACTTGTTAGTGCGCCCTTCGTTTTTCTCATAACAGAACGTATTCAAAAGTTTGGGATTCTAAAGGGGCTGCGGCAGATTATAATATGAAGTGCAACAAATAAAAAAAGAATTGACTTCATCTCGTCCAAGGTGTAAAATTGAGTTTACCACAACACCAACAACACGGAGGACAAGATGAAGTCATATAC
>JAFZRF010000014.1 GCA_017620025.1 Ruminococcus sp. | reverse complement strand
TTGTCAGGCTATCGCACGGGCAACCTAACGAGCGCTGTTAGTTTGAGTAGTGACTTTCGGGCGTGGTGTAGGGGGCGATGCAGGCATCGCCCCGCCCCTGTGTATTTCGTCCCCCCTTCTGTAGGGACGGCCATTGGCCGTCCGCCGTCACCAAATCCGCTGCGGTCGCCCCATGCTGCCATGAATATCGGAATACATACCCCTTGTAGGGGCTGCCGTCGGCAGCCCGCACTCCGAACGATAATCGCACCATATACGACAGATGTACCTGTCATGCGGACGCCCGATGTGCGTCCCTACAGGTTACTTGCAGCGCAGAACAGGCGGACCGCCAAAGGCGGTCCCTACATACCTGAATGCAGATGCGGTGCAATGTCGGCGGCGGGCACACACTGTGCGCCCCTGCATTTCAGATCATCGCCGCAGGCGATACCGCTAATTCCGCATTCCGAATTTCTAATTCTGAATTTAAGTTGCCGGTTCATTGTAATTATGAATTATGAATTATGCATTATGAATTATGAATTGAAATCTTCTCGCCGTCAGGCAGCACAAAGTTAAATATAAAAAATATATCCCTGAGTTGACCTTTTCCCCTCCCGGAATGTGTTATAATTGAACAGGAAAACATCAGATCTGAATTACCTGTCCCCGATAAGTATCGGGCAGAATGAAAGGAGCTGAATTATGCTCACAGCTGAACGTATAAATGATGCGGTTGAGGAATACGGCGATATGCTTTACCGGCTCTGCATCGTTATGCTGCGTAATACAGCCGATGCAGAAGACGCAGTGCAGGATACCTTTATTACATATATGGAAAAATCGCCGGCGTTCAATGACAGCGAACACGAAAAGGCATGGCTTTTGAAGGTCGCCTCCAATAAATGCAGGAATGTACTCAGATACAGAAAACGCCACTTCGCTGAACCTGCCGAGGTGCTCGATGCCATTGCAGAGCGCACTCCGGACAACCGCATCCTCGAATCGCTCATGGAGCTGCCGGAGAAATACCGCTCCATTATGCACCTGCATTATATCATAGGCTACAAGGTAGAAGAGATAGCTGACATCACAGGACTTAAAAGCTCCGCCGTCAAGATGCGCCTGCAAAAGGGCAGGAAGCTTCTTGCGGAGGAATACGGAAAGGAGTAAGCTATGAAAAAAATGGATACTGACAAGCTCAGACAGAGCGCTGAGCAGATACATCTGACAGACGATCAGAAGACACGCATAGTCGAGAACTGCATGAAGCACGCAGGCAAGTCTCCCGATACAGGGCAGGTCACGGAATCCCGCCATATCTTCGAGGTAGAGCGTGTGCAGTCTCACCCGATACGCCGTGTTATCGCGGGCATCGCCGCCTGTGCGGTGCTTGCCGGCGGAATAGGCGTTACCTCACATCTCATCACACGCAGCGGCATCCCCGGAGGCGCAACAGAGCCCGCAACCGAAATGACCGAACCCGTACAGAACGTCGTGCCCTTCGGAGATATCTCCGCTTTCTGCTTCCTGGGCGATGCAAACGACAATTCCGATATACCTTCGGAAGGTCTCCGTTTTACGGAGGAACAGGCTGCAAGGCTCAATGAATTCTTCGCCTCGCAGACATGGAAGCTGATACACACATACAATACCGGCGACGAGGGCTTTGATCCCAACTTCGACGGCGCTCTCCTCGGTGACAGCGCACCGCCCGCAGAGGAATACTGCTATTACTTCCGCTCCTATGACGAGAACAACTGGTACGGCGATATAAGCTTCAGCTCTGAAAGATACCTTGAGTACCGCCGCCCCGATCCGGACAACAACTCCGAGATAGTTGAGATATATCCCATTGATGCAGTTGCCTTCCGTGAGGCAGTCGATGCAGTGCTTGAAGGCAGGGAGATGACCGAAACCGCAGAATCAGCAACTGCAGAGACACTCCAGCTTGCACAGGTGCCGGATGTTGTCGGCCGGAACGTCGACGATGCAATCTGCCTCCTTGGATACAAGGACTTTAAGGTAAAGACAGTATACGTTGCCGGAGAGGAAAAGGATATCGTTATGTCCTCTGACAAGGAAGCCGGATCGAATTATCCTGTCGGTACGCTGATCACTCTCTACGTTGCAAACGGCACGGATACAGAGGAAGACCACGGCTATCCCTTCCCCTCCTTCACAGATTTCAGCTACCTTGAAACTGTATGCTTCTATGACTTCCCCGATGCGGAAAAGAGCGCCGCCCTCGATGAGCTCTTCCGCTCACTCACATGGACAGAGAAATACAGCAGAGAATACCGCACAGAAAATGAATTTGAAGAGGCATTGAACTCCTCCTACTGGGGTGATCCGAACTCCTTCGTTAACGGTGATGTCACTACTTACTGCTTCAAAACTGAGAACAAGGAACTCGGAACTACTCTCGTCAGCGTCTCCCCGAATGACGGAGGCGGTGTGACCGTTGCCGACAAGGACGGTTTACACATCTATGAAACTGACTTTGACAAACTCGTAGGCGGCATCGGTGAGATACTCTTCGGCGAAGGCCTCTACGGCGAAGATGCTCCGTTCGGCAATTACAGCGGCGAATGGCTCAACGGTAACGCTCCCAAGATGGATTACAAATTCACCTCCACATCTCCCGAAGCTACAGCAGTAGTGGATATGATGAAGTGGATGTACTGGCCTACAGCAGAGGACGGATATAAAGGCACAGATGAGCATCTCGGCTTTGACTGGTTCGCTCTCTGGTATACTGTCGGCGATACCTCATACGAGCTCAGAGTATACGACAACGACTATGCAGAATGGACAGCAGCAGCTTCTATCAGCGATCATGACGGAGCGATCGAAAACGGCACTGATACACGCACCACAGGTCTCAGAGTCAAATCCGACAACCTGATGCACTGCTTCTGCCTGATGACCGGCACTGAGGTATATCCGCCTTTCGGTTCACTGTATAAGATCGGTTCTGTCACCGTGAACGGCAGCAGAAATGTGACTGACTACGATACTCTCCACAGGCTCACGCAGGCATTCTACGGCTACAACTGGAACGATCCTGATACAACAAGCGTTCCCCGTGAGGAACCTGTCTATAGGTTCGCAACGAACATCAATGATACTGTACGCCACATACTGATATACAATGACGGTACAGTTTCATGGTTCGACAAGGACGGCAGCTGGACACCGGAAGAGCTTGACGGAAGAGCAGAGACATACTGGCAGATAGGAGAAAAAACTGACCTCTGCGGAACAATAAGAGAGATATTAGGATAAATAAAAGGACATTTTCTGAGCCTCCTTATAAAACGAGCCCCGGTCTTTCGGCCGGGGCTTCATTCTGTCACTGTAACATTATTTTCTCAGGGGACGCCTTCACTTGCAAGGCGTCCCCTCTTCCAAAACAGTCCCCCGGACTGTTTTGGAATTCACCCCTTGCGAAGCGCCCTGCGGAAATATGCGGGACTCTGTCCCGCACCCTGCCAGAGGCGCTGCCTCTGGACTCCGCTAAAGGGGCACAGCCCCTTTAGCATCCCATACTATAAAAGCTTACATTCTCAGCTCTCGATTTTCCAGATATTTTCGGCATAGTCGGCAATTGTGCGGTCAGAACTGAACTTTCCGGCGTTGCACATATTCAGCCACTGCCTGCGTGCAAAGCCCATGCGGTCGTCACGGTAATCGCTGTTCGTGCGGAGCTTTGCCTCAACGTAGCTGCGGATATCGCCGAGGAGGTAGTAATGGTCGGGTGCGTGCCAGCTTGCGCCGTCAAGCAGAGCCGTATACAGCTCGCGGAAATCGCCGCTGCCGCCGTCAGAAACAGTGCCGTCGATAAGGGAGGTCACTACCCTGCGTATCATATCGTCCTCTGCGAACACCTTCCTGCTGTCGTAGTCCGGTACTATCTTCTCGAGGTCTTCCACTCTTGCGCCGAAGATGTAGTTGTTCTCCTCGCCTGCCTCCTGCACTATCTCGATGTTTGCACCATCGTATGTGCCGAGTGTAACTGCGCCGTTGAGCATCAGCTTCATATTTCCCGTACCCGATGCCTCTGTGCCTGCTGTGGATATCTGCTCCGATACGTCAGCGGCAGCTACCAGCTTTTCGGCATAGGATACGTTGTAGTTCTGCACGAATATCACCCTGATAAGGTCACGGGTCTCCGGATCGGAGGCCACTATCCTGCCCACCTCGTTGATATACCTGATGATAGCCTTTGCACGGCGGTATCCGGGGGCGGACTTTGCGCCGAAGATGAAGGCTGTCGGCTTGAAATCCTTTATACTGCCGTCCTTGATGCCGTAGTAGAGCCACAGTATGGAGAAGGCGTTGAGCAGCTGTCTCTTGTATTCATGGAGACGTTTTATCTGTATATCGTATATGAACTCCGGCGAAAGGTCGATGCCCTCCTTGGACTTTATGAAGCCGGAGAGCTGTGTCTTCTTCTCCTGCTTGATATCAATGAAGCGGCGGAGGACGTTCTCGTCATCGGCATATTTTGCAAGCTCATGCAGCCTGTCAAGGTCTGTTATCCAGCCGTCGTCGCCGAGCAGCTCTGTGATAAGTCCCGACAGCTCACGGTTGCAGAGCGCCAGCCAGCGTCTCTGAGTGATGCCGTTCGTTTCATTGCGGAATACCTCCGGACGGAGGGAATACCAGTCTGCAAGCACTGTATCACGGAGTATCTGAGTGTGTATCTCGGCAACACCGTTGATATGGCTCGAACAGCAGCACGCCATATCCGCCATGTGTATAAGGTCGCCCTTGATTATCTTCATGCGGCCGATCTTGTCCTTAGGCACTCCGGCAGCGTAGAGCTCTGCGATGAGAGCCTCGTTTATCTGTATGATTATTGCGTAGATGCGCGGGAGCACCTCCTCAACAAGGCCTGTATACCACTTCTCAAGAGCCTCCTGCATAACGGTGTGGTTGGTGTAGTTGAACACCTTCTTCGCCGTCTCGTAAGCCCTGTCAAAGCTCCAGCCCTCGTTGTCAACGAGCTGACGGATAAGCTCCGGAATGGATATTACAGGATGAGTGTCGTTGAGCTGTACTGTGATATAGTCGGCTATATTGTCAAGAGTGCCGAAGCGTGCCTTGTGCTTGCGGAGGATATCCGTAAGTGAAGCGCAGCTGAAGAAATACTGCTGCTTTAGACGCAGCTTCTTGCCCTCGTCGGTATCATCGTTAGGATAGAGTACACGGGAGATGTCCTCGGCGTATATCTTCTCCTTCGAGGCTTCAAGGTATTCCTGTCTGTTGAAGGTATCGAAATCGAACTCCTTCACGGGCTCTGCCTGCCACAGCCTCAGCGTGCCGATATTCTTTGTACGGCAGCCGAATACGGGCATATCATATGGCACTGCCTTTACGGTCTGGCCGCTGTACTCTATCAGCACGGTATCCTCGTCGCAGCGTACAGACCACGGATCGCCGTATCTTGTCCAGTCGTCGATATCCTCCTTCTGACAGCCGTCCACGATAGACTGCTTAAAGAGGCCGTACTTGTAGCGTATTCCGTAGCCGTCAAGAGGCAGTCCGAGGGTGGCCGCAGAATCTAGGAAGCAGGCGGCAAGTCTTCCGAGACCGCCGTTTCCGAGAGCGGCATCCTCTATGACCTCAAGGTCCTTAAGGTCAAGGCCCAGCTCAGAGAACACCTCGCTCACCTCGTCATAGATGCCGAGACAGAGCAGGTTGTCGTAAACTGCGCGTCCCACAAGGAACTCCATAGAAAGATATGCGGCACGGCGCTTTGAGAGATGCTCCTGACGGGCATTCTCCCACTGCTCACGGTAAAGCTCCATGACGGTATCACCGAGCGCATTGTGGAGCTGCTGCGGAGTTGCCGACTTTATATCCCCGGGCAGTCTGCCTGTGAATTTTTCAATAAACACATTCTTATCCATATTATCCTCCCTTTACTCATTCGGGGCTCTCAGATGATTCTTGTCGATATCTACATCACCATACGTCACATCATCAAGGACGTCATAATCCTTCTGCGGCAGATAGTATACCCCGAGATCAACGTCGTAGCTGAGACCGTCAAGATGTATTCTGTTCATGAATTCATCCGAAACAAACTCCTCCGGCAGCTCCGTCCCCTCAGGAATTAGAATGTTTGCGTACACCCTGTATCCTCTGTCGCAGAAATACGTCAGGAACTGATCGTATGTCAGATCAGCCGGAGCCTCCAGCGGCACCGATTTCTTATACGGCGTCAGTATCCAGAGCTTGCCTGCCTGGGTATAGCTGCGGATATACTCCTTCGTCCGGTCGAAAAACTCGTCCTCGTGAAAGAGATAGGCATATTCCTCACCTGTAAGCTCCTCGCTGTCTTCTGTTCCGAAAGCGGCAAAGTATCTGCCTTCATCATCCATAAGAACATATGTTGCGGGTTTCTTCTCAGGTATCCCGCCAAAGAATTCCCACGGAAGCTCTCTCGAAACAAAGGTGAAATCCTTGCCGTACTTTGCTCTCAGCTTGTCAAGAGCCGCACGCTCCTCCGGCGGTATTTTTTCCTCATGCCGGGTGTAGAGCTCGCTTTCATATTCTTCCCAGTCGATCGTCGCCTCCTCCGTGGGAGCGGCAGTCGTGACAACGGCAAGCGTTTCAGCTGTCGTTGTAGTTGTCGTTGTCTCAGTGGTTGTCTCTGTTGTCTCCGCAGCGCTTGCCGGCTCAGTAACTTCCGGTATATCGTTTTCGGACGTTTCTATAACACCGCAGCCGGAAAGTATGATCCCGGCCGCTAAAATGATAAATGTCTTTTTCATATGTCGTATCCAATGCTTATCTTTCAGTCCGCCTTAGCCGACAGTGAGCCTTTCAAGTCTGCTGCGGTCTATGCCTGCCTCGCCGTATACCACATCATCAAGGCTGTCATAGTAATCCTGAGGCACCCTGTAGTAGTTTATAGAAAGACTGTAGCCGAGTTCAGCGGGTCTGATGTCGGTGTGTCCGGACTGGAGCGCCTGAAGTTCATCTGAAATCTCAGTCTCTCCCGTGATGATGACCGACATATTGATCTTTCCGTCGTTTGCAGCGAACATCGCACTGAAATCATCAAAGTTCATATTCGCCGGTGTCTCAAACGGTACCACGCCGCTGTTTATGCCGAACCAGAGCTTGCCCTCAGGCATCAGGCTCCTGATATAGGCAGCTGTCTCGTCATAAAGCTCCTTCTCATGAAGGACGTAGGCATATCCGTCATAGACTACGGTATCAAGGTTCTCCTTGATCATTGCTTTGAAAGTCCTTCCCTCTTCGTCCTCAAGGTCGTACCATACATTGAGTATATCCGGTTTCTCATCCCAGTATTCATTCTGTACATTACGCTCTGCCACCTTGAATTCCTTGCCGTATTTTGCACAGAGCTTGTCAAGAGCCTCCTGCTCCTTCATAGGCACCTTTACAGGGCCGGTCTTCTCTGCGATCTCTTCCTCTGTCTGAGCTTCCGTCTTCTCAGTTTCTGTCTCTGCTTCCGTGTATTCAACTTCTGTAGCTTCTGCTGTGAATGCGGCCGCCTCTGCCGGCATCTCAGGCTTTGCGGGGTCATTCACTCCGCATCCGGTGAGCAGTGCGCCTGCTGCGATCAATAATAAAGTTTTCTTCATATAACTCCTCTTCCTTAATAATATCTTTTTTATACAATGTGTTTCTGTCAGGATACTGTATCGCCTAATTTCAGTCTGATGCCGGATATTTCCTGTCTTTCGGGGATCATATCTGTCCGGCCGTGTGTCACATCATCAATTCTGTCATAGTCTTCCTGCGATATCCGGTAAAGATCTATATAGAGCCTGTAGCCAAGCGCCTCCGGCAGTATGCTGTTTTTTCTGCCCTGAAGCTCCTTAAGCTCTTCGGGTACCTCCATGTCATCAGTGAACAGGATATCCAGCGACAGATATCCTTCGTTATCAGCGAATACCTGCCGGTAATCCTCAAAGCCGATATCGGCCGGGATATCAAACGGGAGCAGCTCATTGCAATCCCGGAACCACAGCTTTGCCTCAGGCACGAGTCCTCTGAGGTATTCAGCTGCTTCATCCTCCAGCTCGGTCCCGTGCAGCACATAGGTATAGCCGTCCGCCTCTATCACGTCCATATTTTCCAGTCCCCTTGCGCAGAACTCTCTGCCCTCTTCATCCTTCAGCGTGAAGAACACTCTGAGTATATCCGGGATAGGTTCGTTCCAGTACTCCCAGTGAACATTCCTGTCTGTCGGTGTGAACTCTCTGCCGTATTTGGCTTCGAGCTTATCGAGTGCCTTCTTCTCCTCCGGAGGTATATCCTCTTCAGGATCAAAGGGCGGAGCTGTGGCACGGGGATAGGTAGTTGCCGCTGCTTCCGTTGTCTCTGTAACGGGAGCGGTATCCGTCGTGGTCTCCGTGGTTACCGTTTCCTCAGTTGTGGTCGTTTCCTCTGTTTCTGTCGTTTCCTCTGCTGCGGCTGTTTCCTCTGCCTCAGAGGAAGGCGCAGTCTCTGCTGTTTCAATTTCGTCGCAAGGATCTACGATCCCGCATCCGGCAAGGATAAATCCTGCTGCAAGAATAAATAATGTCTTTTTCATTGAAGTCTCTTATCTGTTGTAAAGCTTATTCAGCTTCTTTATATGCTTGGCGAGCTCCGGTGTGAAGTCCTCTGTATGAGTGCGGAACTGCCAGTTGCTGCCCAGTGTGGAGGGCGTGTTCATTCTGTCGCTCTTGGGGCTGTCAAGGAAATCCTGTATCTGTGCGCAGGCTACCTCTGCTATGCTGCCCCATGCCGCCCTTACGACGGCCTCCGGTATCTCACCCTTCTTCTTCACGCCGAGATACTTCTTGGCAAAACGCAGGGACTTCTTGTCCATGCTGCTGACCCAGCCGTTGAGTGTCTCGTTGTCGTGAGTGCCGGTATAGGCAAAGCAGTTGGTCGTGGTGTAGTTGTGCGGGAGGTACTCGTTTTTGCCGTCCGAGAATCCGAACTGCAATACCTTCATGCCCGGATAGCCGCACTTTGCAAGCAGCTCATGCACCTCCGGTGTGAGGAAACCGAGGTCCTCCGCTATGATGCTGAGCCTGCCGAGCTTCTCCTCGGCCGCACGGAACAGCTCATAATCCGGGCCCTTCTTCCACTCGCCGACCGTTGCATCCTTATTGCCGTAGGGTATTGCGTAGTAGCTCTCAAAGCCGCGGAAGTGGTCTATACGCACGATATCATACGTGGCACAGGCGGACTTTATCCTGTCGATCCACCATTTGTAATTCGTCTTTTTGTGATACTCCCAGTCATAGAGCGGATTGCCCCAGAGCTGTCCTGTAATTGCGAAGTCATCGGGCGGACATCCGGCAACGCATACCGGCCGGCGCTTCTTGTCAAGCCAGAAGAGCTTCGGCTGAGACCATACCTCAACACTGTCGAGAGCACAGTATATCGGTATATCACCTATTATCTCAATGCCGGAATCGTTGGCATACTTCTTCAGCTCCTTCCACTGGCGGTGGAACTGGAACTGGTTGAACTTATAGAAGCCTATGTCCTTCTTGAGCTCCTTCTTTACCTCTGTGATCGCCTTGGTCTTGTGCATCGCAAGCGGCGCATCCCATTCGTACCAGGGCTTTCCGCCGTGACGGAATTTCAGCGCCATGAAGAGTGCATATTCCTCCAGCCACGACTTGTTCGCATCACAGAACTTCTTGTATTCCGGGAAGCGTGAGGGCTTGAAGCGGGAGTATGCCACTCTCAGCACATCGAAGCAGCGGTCGTAGATAAGGCTGTAATCCACCTTGTCCGGATCGCTCTCCCATGTCAGGGAGGCATATTCATGCTTTTCAAGAAGTCCGTCATCCTCAAGTATGCCGAAATCAATGAAATAGGGGTTCCCGGCATGTACCGAGAACGACTGATATGGCGAATCGCCGTAGCTCGTCGGCGAGAGAGGGAGTATCTGCCAGCACTTGACTCCGGCAGACCTGAGAAAGTCCACAAAGTCGTATGCACTTTTACCCAGCTTGCCTATGCCGTACTCCGACGGCAGACTGGATATGTGCATCAGTATGCAGCTTTTCCGCATATCTGTCTCCTTTCCTGATCTGTATATTATACCGCCCCGCGGGCAACAATACCTCTGTAACACAAAGGAGGTGCTGCCGTGAAGCCGGCACAATCATCTTTCACTTTTCTTATGGGATTCTTTCTGTACAGCCTTTTCGAGATAGCCACAAGAGGGTATACCCACTGGACTATGGCACTTACGGGAGGCCTCGTTCTCACGCTGCTGTATCACCTCAACCGGAAGCTTTCGCTCGGGCCGCTCCGGAGCAGTCTGCTCGGGGCGCTGATGATAACGGCGATAGAGTTTCCCGTCGGGCTGTTCGATAATATCCTCATGGGCTGGCACGTATGGGATTACTCCGATGTGCCGCTGAATATTATGGGGCAGGTCTGCCCGCTGTATTCAGGCATATGGTTCCTGCTCTGCCTGCCGGCGTATTATCTCTGCCGGAAGATAAGAGCCGCCTTTACCAGCCCTCTTTCTTCAGCTCACTGACGATACCCGCATAGAACTCACGGACATCGAAGCCTTCGATGTTCTCACGGAAGAGGTCTATCATATCACCGTGGCTGATGCCGCGCTTCTTGGGTGCTGTAACAAAGGTATGTCTGCCGTGTATTGCCGACTCCTCCCACACAAGGCCGTCGCTGCGGCCGTTGAGCTTCTTTATCAGCATATATCCGATGTTGAGCGGCGGGCCTGCCGAGCCTGCCCGGCTCATTACCGACATTACGCTCCTGTAGCTTACCTCCGGCGAATCCGGCATAAGCTCATCGTAGGAGGCCGCCTTCTTTGCGCTGAGGTCACGCACGCCCGCCATGAAGTCCGGCGCAGTATCGCCGAGCGTTCTGAATATGCGGTTGTAGCGTGCGGCGATGAAGGAGGCAACGCTGTCCGGCAGCTTGTCGAGGAGATAATCCACCATGTCGCAGCCCTTGTGCGGGGTATTGATGGTAGTAAGCGTAGCTACATATTTATCCATACCCAGACAGCTGATGGCATAGCGTGAATCAAGTCCGCCCTTGGAGTGGGCGATGATGTTCACCTTCTCCGCACCGGTCTCCTTAATGACCCTGAGTATGGCCTTTTTCAGCTCCTCTGCGCTGTCCTTTATTGACATGGCAGACTGCTGGTCACCGTAGTATATCTGTGCACCGTTGCGTATCAGCGTGGCAGGCACTCTGCCCCAGTAATTGAGCAGCTGCCAGTCACGGAAGAATATGCCGTGCACCATAAGTACGGGATACTTCGTCTTGCATATCTCGCTCTCCGCACGGGCATTCTCGAGCTCGAGCTTGTCCGCCTCGAAAACGTATTCCCTGCGTGCGGTCTTGTAGAGGCTGCGGAAGATGAAGAGGTTCACGACCGGGCACCACCACAGACACAGGAGCAGTATGTAGTCACGGAGCTTTATCTGCTTCGAGCCTGCTGCGACCCTGACGACTCCTGCGAATACCATGCCCGCAGAAGCGAGGAGGAGCATGACCGAAGCGCCGATCTTTGCGCCGATGCCGGCCTCCGTCCTTATCAGCCACCATATCAGCACGGCAAGTCCGAGAAGAGCGGTGAAGCCGCCGAGCCATATAAGGTCTGCGCCCTTGTCGATGCGTCTCAGGCGCGGACTCTCCGTCTTGGCTCTGCCCCCGCCGAAGATGATGACGAGGTATGAGAGAGAGAGGAAGACAGTGAGCAGCACCATAACGGCCTTCCCGAAGCTGAGGCTGCACCACAGCGGAACAAGCGAGGCGAAGAGGGTGGTCAGTATGAGCTGAGGGAATAGATGCTTTCTTTTCATTTCTGTATCTCCAGATAATCATATCATGGCGTCAATCGATCTTCTCGTTACCGCCATAACAGATCACGTTGTCTTCAACTTCCTTGATGATCTCATCAGGAAGATTCTTCATTTCAAAAAGATAAACGGTATTCAAACGAGGATTGAATATACCCAGCTTGGTAATCCCCTTGAATATCTCCTGCCCGGAATGTTGCCCCATTATCCAGTACATGAGGAGTTGCAAAGTATGCTGACTGTTCGGCTTATACCACGATACTTTGAAATCCCACAATGTATCAACAGTAAGAAAATCACCATCACCACTTGCAACAGTTTTTGTATAACCGCCAAAGTTTTTTCCTTCCATCAGCAAGCTAAGAGCTCCTTCAACTTTTTCAGTGGGTTCAAATGTAAAGCCATCCTTTATAATTGGGCCATATTTCTCAAAGAACTTTAAACTCCGTATAACAAGAACACGAATATTATTGATTGTATCGCTGTCCGGATTAGTTTCTGAATAGTCTCTTGCTAAAAGAGCCGCTTTCATATTTCTAAACCAAACATCAAATGTAACAAGTTTACAAGCGCTTATAATTGATTCATCGTCGAGTCCTTTTATATTTGCAAGCAACTCCTTAGCTATATCAATCTTCTTAGCCATTATTGCCCCGTTGATTGACACATGAAACGCAGAGACTCTATCTGTTCCCATTATAAAACGTGTAAGATAATCAACTGTCATTCCAATAATTGAACCTGAAACATTCTCTTTTCCGGCGATTGTATAATCGTCATTATAGACAGAATGAACAAACGATGACGGTCTGATATAACCACCATAAGGCTGCTTAACCGTTCTTGCTCTTCTTGATACGCTCATCAATATATCCATAAATTCCCTCCTTTCATCAAAGAGGAAAGGCTGCTCTGATACTCAGAACAGCCTATAAGATTAATAGTTCTTGTTGGAATCAGCGTTGAAGAAATTATTGCTGCTTTCGGTATAGTAATCATTCGGCTCGAGGGACATGAAATCGTCATCCTCCATATCCGGCAGTCTTGCACCGCAGCGTCCGCAGAACTGGAAACGATCGTTTACCTCTGCATCGCACTTGGGGCAGATCTTGTAGCCACGGATACCGTTGAGCTCGAATCTCATCTTCTTGATTCTTCTGCGGCGGGTGTCGATGTCGTCGCAGAGAGCCTTCAGATTTGCAGGATCCTCGTTGGGGTTCTTGTAGTACTTCTTGCCGATATCGGTAAAGATCTCTACAATTCTCTCCTCCTCATAAAGGATCTTTCTTTTGAGGTTGCTGGCTTCTGACATACTTTTAGTCTTATCAGTAACGCCCTTGGAAACGTCACCGATCTTATCGAGAATGCTCATTACACTCGCTCCTTTGAATAAAATATGTACAATCTCATTATACCCTCTGACTCTTGCATTGTCAAGGGGATTTCAGAAAGTTGTCTCTGTTTTTTGGTATAATCTTACATCTCAGAGATATCGTTCTCTGTGAGCTGGATTATTCCGCCCTTTGTAAGTGCCTCAGCAGCCATCTCGTTATCGTCAACACGGATAACGAAGGATACCGACTTGTCCGAAGCGCCGGTGAAGGCATAGAGGTATTCAAGGTTTACGCCCTCTCCGCCGAGGATATCGAGCACACGGCTGAGCTGTCCGGGCGAATCGGGTATGGAAATAGCCACGATGGGGGTAACAGCAGCGGCATATCCTGCTGCCTTGATGGAATCAACTGCCTTGTCCGTATCGTTCACGATGATGCGAAGTATACCGAAATCCTTGGTATCGGCAAGACTGAGCGCCCTGATGTTCACGCCGCTCTCCTTGAGTATCTTCATGACTCCGGCAAGCTGGTTGGGCTTATTATCCATAAATACTGAGATCTGTCTTACATCTGACATGATGGTTCCTCCTGTTTGGTTTATTCAGCCTTCTTGCTGCGGGTAGTTGTCTTCTTTGCAGCGGGCTTCTTTGCTGCTGTCTTCGGTGCTGCCGCAGTCTTCTTCTCGGCAGTCTTCTTTGCAGCAGGCTTCTTTGCGGGTGCAGGCTCCTCGATATCCTCGTACATTACAAGGGCGGAGAAATCCTGGAAATACTCGTTTGCATGAGTCTGTGCATCATGGCACATACCTGCCGCTGTACTGTACTTTATGTCGATGACCTTTACAGTTGAGATAAATTCGTTGAGCTCACTCTCGAATGAGAAGAACTTGTCGTACTTTTCCTCCGCCGGGAGGAAGGTGGATGAAAATAATTTGACTTTCATAATTGCACCTCCGCATATAGTTTTTTGATATCATTATCCGGCATGAGCCGGTACTGAACATTATCAGTCGTGAAGCTTGCGCTTGTCGATTACACGAACAGCCTTGCCCTCGCTTCTTGTGATGGACTTGGGCGATACAAGGTGTACCTTCGGGTTGATTCCGAGCATGGTCTTCATAGCACCTGCAAGCTGACGCTCCTTGTCCTGGAGATCGCCGACCTTGTCAGAGAACTGATCGGGGTTCATCTCTACGTTGATATCGATAGTATCGGTGTTGTTCACACGGTCAACCTCGATGAGGTAGTTCGGTGAGTAGCCCTGCTCGATGAGAACTGTCTCGATCTGTGACGGGAATACATTTACTCCGCGGATGATGAGCATATCATCGCTTCTGCCCATGGGCTTTGCCATCTTGATAAGTGTACGTCCGCATGAGCACTTCTTCCTTGAGAGTACGCAGAGATCTCTTGTGCGGTAACGCAGAAGCGGGAATGCCTCCTTGGTGATGCTTGTGAATACGAGCTCTCCTACCTCGCCCTCGGGAAGAACTTCTCCGGTATCGGGATTGATGATCTCGGGGATGAAGTTATCCTCGTTGATGTGCATACCTGTCTGCTCGCTGCACTCGAAAGCAACGCCGGGGCCGCTTGTCTCTGTGAGTCCGTAGATATCGTATGCCTTGATGCCGAGCGACTTCTCGATAGAGCGGCGCATCTCCTCTGTCCAGGGCTCTGCACCGAAGATACCTGCCTTGAGGGGCAGCTCCTCGGGAGTAAGTCCCATCTCATGTACTGTCTCGCCTATGTAAGCGGCGTATGACGGAGTACAGCAGAGTATGGTGGAATTGAGATCACGCATGAACTGTATCTGTCTCTCGGTATTGCCGGAGCTCATGGGAAGTGTGAGACAGCCTACCTTGTGTGAACCGCCGTTGAGGCCTGCTCCTCCGGTGAAGAGGCCGAAGCCGTAAGCTACCTGGCATACATCGTCCTTTGTACCGCCGGCAGCTGTGATAGCTCTTGCGCAGCACTCATCCCAGATGTCAATGTCATGCTGTGTGTAGAAAGCAACGACACGGCGTCCTGTTGTTCCGCTGGTGGAGTGTATCCTTACACACTCGGAGAGGGGTGTTGCAAGCAGTCCGTAGGGGTAAGCGTCACGGAGATCAGCCTTTGAGAGGAAGGGCAGCTTGTGAAGATCATCGGTGGACTTGATATCCTCCGGCTTCACGCCCTTTTCGTCCATAAGGTCACGGTAGTACTTCACGTTCTCGTATACGTGCTTTACCTGTGCCACAAGGCGCTCGTCCTGCAGCTTCTTCATGTCCTCCCTCGAGGCACATTCGATCTCCTGATTCCAGTATCTTTCCATTGGTTTTTAACTCCTTCAATTTGGTTTTATAGATATTATGTCACTTTTAATCCCTTGCCGGAATACCGGTATGGATCCTGAATGCGTCCTCAAATATGTCCTTTGAGAATTCGTCAAGTGACTTGGGTCCGTAGTTGACGTGGCTGCCGTCCTGCTTCCACTCGCAGAGGAAGCCGCACTCGATGCCCTGCTCGTTCTTTCCTCTCTCAACAGTGAAGCAGCCCTTTCCGCTGCCGTCATTCTTGTAGAAGATGTACATTGCATAGCAGAGCGGTGTCCTCTCCGGCTGCGGGAAGGTTATATCAATGGCGAACCAGTCATCACGCACGTGAAAGCTCTTCACCTTGAAATCCTCCGGCTTGAAGGGATTGTTCTCCTTCTTCTCGTCGCACATTCCGTCAAACATATCATAGAGTACATTCTCCTTCGAGATGAGTGTGCCGATAAGGTCATGCTCCTCCTCGAACAGCACCTCCGGCAGGAACCTGTGCTCCAGATAATAAACTATATCCAAAAAACTCTTGGTCATAAGACTGCTCCTTCTTCTGTTATATCATTCTTCTCGTTCTCGTCGAATGTGACCTCGTCATCGGGGTCAGCACCGTCAACTGTAACGATAGTCTCATCATTTGCGATGAAGCTCTCAGTCTCGACCGGCTGCTTCTTCACCTCGGGGTATGCCTCCGAATGTATCTCGAGCGCACGTTCGATAGGAGCATAGATACGCTTCGGATCGAAGAAATCGTGCTCCGCTCTCTGTCCCTTGATGTCCCATGAACAGAGCAGACCGTTCTCAGCGCCCTCCTCGGTATCCGATCTTCTCTCAAGAGCATAGCAGCCCTTGCGTCTGAGGTTTCTGTCAAAGAAGATGTACATACCGTAGCACAGGAAAGCCTCCGGCGGATGCGGGAAGAACACGTGGATAACCGACCAGATATTGTCCATCTGGTAGTACCTTACCATGAATTCCTCCTCGAAGAAGGGATTATCACGCTCCATCCTCACGCATATATCATTGAAGAGGACGTAAACCGTATCCCTGCTCTGATTAAGCTCGTCGATAAGGTCCTGGTTATTGCTGAACAGCGCTCTCGGGAGAAACAGGTGTTCAAAGTTGTACATCATATCCATAAGCTGTTCGTCCATTGGTTCCTTCTCCTTTCACCATTAAACTATCCTGAATTCCAGGACGTTGCTTATGCGCTCCTTCGTTCCGGAAACGTCGTCGATGACGTATACCGAGTATACGCCTTCTTTCGGCGCAGTTGCCTTGAAAGGCACAAAGGCTCCCTGCTGCACGGCAGCAGGATCATCAAAATAATCTGCGGTAAGCTCTTCATTCCCATCGAAGAGCATCACCCATTTTACATTATGTCCGCTTTCATAGGAAGGATCCTTGTCGATGCAGAACATATGCCCGCTCTGATCGGTGACGATGTGGAAGGCAGAGGTATCGCCCTCCCTGTCGCCGTAGGAATACTTCCCGCCTGTCCTTGCAGGCTCGGCTCTCCATGCATGGCCTTCCGGCCCGACTATGATCATGCCTCTGAGGAATTCCTCCTCATTGTCGAGATCATCCGCCGCAAGCGAGGCTGTATACTCATCCAGATCGCCGTCAGTATCTATGCCGTCAACGTATACCGTAGGTAAGGTATCACCGTCATTAAAAGGATCGCTGTAGTTTATACGCTCCTCATAGATGTTGCTGACACGCTTTACGGTACCGTCCTCAGCTTCTCCGGCTACGAAGGTATATGTCGTATGCTCGCCGGACTCAAAGTCAAAGCCGTTGTCCTTTGCAGCGATCATCATCTTGCCGGTGTTCAGGTATTCACCCTCGGCAAAGGGCGCACGTCCGGCCTCCATGCCGTCTGCAAGATATACCCAGAACAGATCGCCTAATTTCTCAGACGGAGTATACCCGTCTGTGCTGCTTATCCTGTTCGGCCTGTCGGGATCGGCTGCGATCTCATAGGGATCACTCGTGCAGAGCGGATATCTGTCTTCGCAGTATTCCGGCCATTGTGAAGGCACTATCTCATACTCGAGGATATTGCTGCATCTGAGGTAGCCGTTGCCGTAGAAGGCCTCAAGGTGTACGGCGTAAAGGCCGGGATCTCCTCCGACGATATCAAAGCTCTGCGGATCAATGGTGTATTCGTCCTCACAGCCCCTGCCGAGCACAGACTCGCCGTTGCGTGAGATCCTCCACCCGAGGTTCTCGGCCTCCTTATCCTTGATGCTTCGCCTGATAGAACCGTTCCCGTCAAATTCAATGGTATAATCGTCCTCATGGACGTTATGCGTGTCGGCGTACTCCTGCCACGAGAAGTAGTTGAACTCCTCGCCGTTGACAGTGACATCCGCCGAACAGCCAACAAACTTCAGGTCAGGTGTCCTTCCGCCGATAGCGCCGTAATCCACACTGCTGTCCGTCTTTATCTTACCGCTCACGGTAATGTTTTCCCATGTCTCGCTGCCGTACTTCTCTCCGCAGACGATGCCGATATTCGGACCGCCGCTGATATCTGCCTCCGAAAAGGTTATATCGTGTACAACGAGCGAAGCTGCATTGCCGACAAAGCCGGTATCAAACTGTGAATTGCGTATCGTCAGGCCGCTTATCGTATGGCCGCCGCCGTCTATCTCACCGTAGAACGACTTGCCCTGCCCGTAGCCGATAGGCTCCCATAGAAATCCTGAGAGGTCTATATCCTGCGCAACGGTTATCGTAGCTCTCTGAGTATCCTCGCATATATGATTCACCCAGTAGGCAGCGGAGATCAGTTCCTCCGCATTGCTTACCGTGAAATCCGGGGCGTTGCTGACCGCCCAGTCGTAATCCGCACTGAGGTTCGCCGGCACAGGCTCGCTGTAGACCGCCTCTTCCGGTGCTCCCTCGTCGGTCTCGGGCATCCTTCCGGTCAGATAACCGATGATGCCGCCTTCTATTTCGCATGAGGTCTGCGCTGCAAGCATAGCCGCAAGCAGCACACAGACCGGTAGTTTTCTCTTATTCATGTTCCCCTGTATCACTTGAAGTGTTCTCCGGTGTAAGATCGGTATCTGTGCCGTCGGCGCTGACTGCAGAACCAATATCTGCTCCTTCTAAGAACTCTTCCAACATCTCATCTGTAATCTCGTCTAACATGAAGGAAATATCTATAGGATATACGTTACTTATACGTACATCTGTGTCTTTCATCGCATCACCGACTACGAAGATGAAGATAGAATGGTTACCAGGCTCAATTTTTACGCCTTTTTCCTTGGCCTCTTCCATCAATTCATCAGAGTCCACATACTCACCCTCCACAAAGGGCTTGCGAATTGCTTCCTTACCGTCAACCACATACACCCATGACAGATTTCTGACCTTAAACGGAGCATAAAATGTGTCAATAGTTTTCAGCCTGGACGGCATATCAGGGTCACAATCTATCTCGTATGGGTCTAAATCAAGAAGCGAATATCTTTCGCAGTCTTCATAATAATCCCAGTCCGGAAACGAAAACTCAGTTGCAAAGATATTACTGCATCTGACATAGCCCTTGCCGAAAAAGGCCTCAAGGTATACGGAGAACAAGCCTGTTTTCAATTCGCCGATATCGAGGATATTCAGTTCATTGCTGTATTCATTCTTACAGTCTGTTCTGCACAGAGAATTGCCGTTGAGGTAAACTACCCAACGCAGCTTATCGGACTCGTCCTCCTGATGCGTACGTGTTATACAACCACTACCATCGCCTTCAACGGTGTAGTCATTTTCATGGATTTTCTGATCATCTTCATAATCCTGCCAGTCCAGGTAGTTGAAATCATCTCCGTTGACAGTGACATCTGCATTGCAGTTATCGAACCCGATGCCGGGCGTCCTTCCGCCTATAGCACCGTAGCCGTCTTTTGCTTCTGTTATGATAGAGCCCTGAACATGGATATTCCGCCAGGTATGCTCGCCGTCCAGTTCGCCGCAGACTATGCCTGTATTGGAAGTACCTCTGACCTCAGGATCCCAGAAGACTGGTTCTGTGAGCAAAGTACCGATGTCCACCGCCTCAGTTAATAACGAAGTACCGGTGATCTCCGCATCAGTAAATGTAATGTCATGGATATCAAGCGAGGAAGCACACCCTACGAAACCGGTATCCCGATACCCGCCGGGAATGCTGAGGCCGCTTATCGTATGACCGCCGCCGTCTATCTCACCGGAAAACTTATTGTCATCCGGCATTCCCATTGGCTCCCAGAGATAGTCTGAAAGGTCAATATTCTCATTCAGGGTTATGGTCACACTCTGCTTGCCGTTGTTTATATTGTTCACCCAGTAGGCAGCGGATATGAGTTCCTCGGCATTGCTCACTGTAAAATCCGGAGCGTTGCTGACCGCCCACTCCTGATCTGCACAGAGTTTTGCCTCAACCCGCTCTTTGTGTACTGGCGCCTCCGTTGTCTCTTCCTCCGGTATCTCTTCCTCTGGTATCTCTTCCTCCTGTTCGGAGTATTGATCCATAAGATAACCGATGATGCCGCCTTCTATTTTGCAAGAGGTCTGCGCCGCAAGCATAGCCGCAAGCAGCACACAGACCGGTAATTTTCTCTTATTCATGTTCCCCCATATCATTTTCAGGCTCTTCCTCCTGCTCCGGCACGTCAGGCAGGCTCATCTGTATATCCAGGACGTTGCTGCATTTTTCCGGCTTTCCGCCGTCGAACGAAGCCTCAAGGAATACCTGATAAATGCCGCTGCCGTTCTTCTCGGCCTCGAAGCAGTCTGTGCTCAGACTGAAATCATCGCCGCATTCCTTCTCGTATATCCTCCTGCCCTGAGTCTCAACGACCCATCTGAGTCCCTCTGCGGAGGTATAGTTGCCTGTCCGCATTATCCTGCCGTCGTTGGTGCTTTCGAGCTTGAAGTCCGCTTCATGAGGCGTGGCAAGGTAGTGATACGGCTCTGCCGAAAGACTTTCCAGCTTCTCGCCGTTTATGAAGACCTTGCCCGAGCATTTCTCGAAGGAAAGCGCCTTATCCTCGCCGCATATCATGCCGACCACAGCGTCATTATCAACATTGATCTCGCCGTATACCTTGATCTTTTCCCATTTCACACTGAAGCTGCTGCTTCCGCAGACGATACCTACGTTCTTTCCGCCGCTTATGCTGACATTGGTGAACGTGATATTGCGCACATCAGAAGTAGCATCGGATCTGACTTTGGCATTCTTTCCAATGAACCCGACATCATCTCCTGCATCACGTATGGTCATATTCTTTATGGTATGCCCCTTGCCGTCTATATGTCCCTGAAAGACCTTGTCGCCGGAGCCGATAGGCTCCCACAGATAACCGGCAAGGTCAATATCCTTTGTAAGAGTTATGCTGACATTCGACGGTGAGGTCGTGAACAGATGATTCACATAATATGCAGCGGATATCAGTTCCTGAGCATTGCTCACCTTGAAATCCGGGCCGTTCATTGTAGCCCACCACCAGTCGGCATCCTGATAAGCCGGCACAAGAGCACTCTCATCAGTGATCTTCGGTATGTAGAGATCCTCGTCATCGGCTTCCTCCGTCTCAGTGTTCTGATCCATGATATAGCCGATGATGCCTCCGTTTATCTCACAGGAGGTCTGCGCCGCCAGCACTGCTGCAAGCAGCATACAGACTATAGTCTTTTTGATTTTCATATTCTCCCCGGTAAAAATCTTATGTTGCGTTTTCGGGATCGAGCCTGTCACAGAGCTTCTCGATCTGCTCCGTGAATTCCTCCGATTCCCATATCGCATCCTCTTCTGATTCAGTCTCCTTCTCCGCAAGCAGTATCCATGTGAGCGAATCGAGACATTCCTGCTTCAGATACTCCATATTACAGACCGGCTTCCGGCTCAGGAATGCGTGCTTCTTCGATTCAGCCTTCAGCCTTGCGACAGCCTCCGAAAAAGCCTCCGGGCATCCCGGGTATTCTCCTCCCATGAGCGCCGCATCTATAAGACAGCCGGCGACCCATGTCATCGCACAAAGCTCTCCGCTGACCGGCAGCGGTTCTTCTCCGAGAAGGTCCCTTGCATCGAGCCCCGGCAGCAGCTCCGAGCCGAGCTTCTTTTCAAACTTGTCAAGATCCCACGGATCGGATACACCCTGTACGGCTCCGAAAAACTCCACAAGATAGTCATACAGCGGCACGCTGCTGATACTGCTCAGCTTTCCGAGGAATATACCGGCATACTCGTTTCCGAAGGGATTCATACTGTCTTTGCGTTCTTTCCGAGCTCAAAGGCCTTCTTGTTGAGGTCAAGGAACTTGGCGGGTACGCACTGCTCAAGTGCCTTCTGCCAGAGCTCCTCGGGGTAGTCCATCAGTGAGGAGAGAACTCCCATGAGAACTACGTTTGAAGCCTTTGATGTGCCTGCCTCCTCGGCGAGCGAGAGAGCATCAACTGCAACGAGCTCTGCGCCTGCTGCCTTGAGCTTTGAAACAAGATCCTCCGGATACTCGGCTGCGCCTGTGATGACCGGCATCGGATCTATCTGCTGTGTTGATGTAATGAGCTTTCCGCCCTTCTTCAGATAGGGCAGGCAGCGTGCTGCCTCGAGCAGCTCAAAGGAGATGATGGCGTCAGCCTCTCCCTTGTTGACAACAGGTGAATACACCTTGTCGCCGTATTTAACGTAGGTGACAACGCTTCCGCCTCTCTGTGACATACCGTGCACTTCACTGACCTTTACGTCATAGCCCTGTGCAAGGAGTACGTTTCCGAGAAGTCTTGAAGCGAGCAGAGAGCCCTGTCCGCCTACGCCTACTATCATGATTGATCTGGTTTCCATATCTGTATATGCTCCTTATGTAATATAATGTGATCGTGATCTGAGAGCGTTCATCCAGCCTGATAGATCAGCTCGATATCGCCGTCCACGAAGCCGATTCCGACAGCCTGCGTGCCGAGAAGTATATCCCTGTACTTACCGTTTTCAAGGTATTCGCTCACCATTTCGCCGATGAGCTTCTGCGCAAACTGCGCACCGGTATCCTCTTCATCGGATGTATCGACACAGAAAATGTCCTCCTCAGAGGTCCATGCCTCATAGCAGGCCCATTCGCCGTCCTCCGTCTCAAAGCGGTCGGCGGCTATGATCTGCACTCCGTAGATGTGCTCGCTGCTGTCCTCGCTCTCGTCATAGAGATTGAAGTTGAACGCAGCGGTCTCCTCCGGCATATCGTTGTTTTCAAGGAGATTATCCAGCCATGCGGAAAACTCCTCATAGATATCAGTCTGTATCATTCTTCATCACTCTTCTTTTTCTTTTTTGCGGTACTGTCCTTTGAGGCAGTCTTTGCCGAAGCCTTTGAAGACGCTGTCTTCTTTGTCGTTCCTGTACTCTTTGCAGTACCGGTCTTTTTTGTCGTTGTCTTCTTTTCAGTATCTGCCGTCTTCTTTGCAGGAGCCTTCTTCTCCTTTGCGGGTGCCTTTTCCTTTGCGGAAGTCTTCTTCTCCTTTGCCGGAGCCTTCTTCTTTGCAGGAGCCTTCTCCTCAGCGGGTGTCTTCTCCTCAGCAGGCGCAGGAGCCTCTGCCGGCTTTTCGGCAGTATGAGCGTGAGCGGCAGCAGCCTCAGGCTGCTCGTCGTCTCTCGACTTCATATTCCTCCTGTCGTGAAAGAGCTCGATCTTTCCGCACTGCGGGCATTCGTAGTACTCGACGTATATCATATACGGCACAGTACACTCTGCGATCTGCATTGTCTTAGCAAGGTTTTCGTAATTGACGCCCCTGTACTTCATTTCGATATGGCAATACGGGCATGATACACTTCTGACTTTCATAATTAACACCTCAGTCTCTGGACAGCGCCGGCCGCTGTACTTACTCTAAATGTGATTTCGTATCCTTTATTCTCTGTGTTACGGGTTTCCTCAGCTGATGGCACCCATCGGGCACTGCTCCTTGCATATGCCGCAGCCCACGCACTGGGTATGGTCGATGACAGCCTGTCCGTCCTTCATGGAAATAGCAGGACATCCGAGCTCCATGCAGGCTCCGCAGCCTACGCATACATCAGTATCAACGGCGAGCGGTGCGTTGTGCTTTACGTACTTGAGCAGAGCGCATGGACGGCGTGAAATGATGACGGAAGCCTCGTCAGCAGCAAGCTCCTCCTTAATGGCAGCCTCTGTCTGTGCAAGATCATAGGGATCGGTAACACGTACACGCTTGATACCGATAGCCTTGCAGAGCTCCTCGAGGTTTACTGCCGCAGCCGGATCGCCCTTGAGGTTCTTTCCGGTGGTGGGGTTCTGCTGGTGGCCGGTCATGCCGGTGATGGAGTTATCAAGGATGATAACTGTCGAATTGGAATTGTTGTATGCGATATTTACAAGACCTGTCATACCGCTGTGCATGAAGGTCGAATCGCCGATAACAGCAACGCTCTTGTGCTCGCTGTCTGTGCCTCTTGCCTTGTTGAAGCCGTGGAGGCCGGAAATGGAAGCGCCCATGCAGATAGTTGTGTCTATCGCAAAGAGCGGAGCTGCAGAGCCGAGAGTATAGCAGCCGATATCACCGGATACTGTTACCCCGAGCTTCTTGAGGCAGTAGAACAGGCCTCTGTGAGGACATCCTGCACACATAACGGGAGGACGGATCGGGATATTCTCGTCGAGTGCAACGAAGTCCTTCTTCTCGCCGAGCAGCTTCTCAGCGATTACGGACTGATCGATCTCGCCGATGCAGCCGAAGATACTCTTGCCCTCAACGTTGGTAACGCCGATGTTGCGGCAGTGCTCCTCGATGATGCCGTCGAGCTCCTCGATAACGATGATGCGGTCATACTTGGCAGCAAAGTCCTGGATCAGCTTTACGGGAAGGGGATTTACCATACCGAGCTTGAGGACTGATGCCTTGTCGCCGAGGGCTTCCTTTACGTACTGGTAAGCAGCGCCGTTGGTGATAACGCCGAACTCAGCGCTGTCGGATATCTCTGTGCGGTTGAGGGGGCTTGTCTCAGCATACTCGATGAGCTTCTTTGTCCTCTCCTCAACGAATACGTGTCTCTGCTTCGCGAAAGCAGGCACCATAACGAACTTCTGGGGATTCTTGACATAGGGTCTGAGGTCAAGCTCCTTTCTGTCCTCCATCTCAACGCTGCTCTGTGAGTGAGCAACTCTTGTGGACATACGTACTATGAAGGGAGCGTCGAACTGCTCGGAAAGCTCAAATGCGAGCTTTACGAACTCCTTGCACTCTCCGGAATCGGAGGGCTCGAGCATAGGTGTCTTGGATGCGATAGCATGATGACGGCTGTCCTGCTCGTTCTGTGAGGAGTGCATACCCTGATCGTCCGCAACGGCGATTACCATACCTGCATTCACGCCGGTATAGGAAGCGGTGTAGAGCGGATCGGCAGCTACGTTCAGACCTACGTGCTTCATGCCGCAGAAGCTTCTTGCGCCTGCGATGGAAGCGCCGAGAGCAGTCTCCATAGCGACCTTCTCATTGGGTGCCCACTCAGCGTACACCTCATCATACTTTGCGACCTCCTCAGTGATCTCTGTGGAAGGAGTACCGGGGTAGCTTGAAACCACCTTGCATCCTGCCTCGTAGAGTCCTCTTGCGAAGGCCTCGTTTCCTAACATTAACTTCTTCATTATTTTATGTCCTTTCTTGGATATAGATTATCTATTAGTCAAGGCCGTCAGTCTTTAGCTGTCAGCCTTCAGCTGCTTGTTTCAGCCATTCCGCCACGCCGTCTTTATCGTTCGTGCCGATGACGATGTCTGCGGCGGTCTTTACTTCCTCCCTTGCGTTGCCGACTGCTATCTTCACGTCAGCCTGCTCAAACATCGGAAGGTCGTTCAGGTTGTCGCCGAAAGCGACTACCCTTTCAAAGCCGTACCTTTCACGGATAAAGCGTATGCCGTTGGACTTTGACGCCCTGTGGGAGAATATCTCAAGGTACCATGCGCCGTTGTAGACATCAAGGTAGAATGCGATATCCACGCCCGGAAGTCTTTCGACCTCCTCCTTTACGGGGAGCAGCTCCTCGTAAGGACCGGTGGTGGTGAAGTATACCGTGCATCCGTCCGCACGGTCTGCAAGACGGCACTGCACGAAAGGCTTCTTGTATTCATGCTTCCTGACCTCCGCAAAGCTCTGCATCACCTTCGTGGTGAGCTCGGAGTAGTAGCATATCAGGCATCCGTCCTCGATGCGGTACATAAAGCAGTGCACCCCGTGTTTCTCAAAGGAACGGAGTATCTCCGCCGAATCCGCCGGGTCGATAAACTCGCTCTTTATGTAGCTCTTGTTTCTGATATCGTAGATACTCACGCCGTTCATGAGTATGCACGGAACATTTATGTCAAGCGCAGAGGTGATGGGGACCGCAGAATATATCGATCTTGCCGTTGCAAAGGTGAAATTCATTCCCCTGTCCGTAAGACTGTTGATGATCTCTGCGGTATGTGCAGTTATCTCGGGCTTCGGGCTCAGAAGAGTGCCGTCAAGATCGCTGATGAATAGTGTTTTTGCCGCCATGCGTACCTCCCGGTCATAGATGTTCATAATACATTATAACATATCTGTATAAAAAAGTGAAGAAGTATTTTATTGCTGCTAACAAATTAGTCAGCCTGCACAAAAATATTGGCATTACCTGTTCACTTTGACTAATTGATTCAGCCTTTAACCGTCAGCAGACGGATGAACAGTTGTCCGGAACGATTGACAAACGCAGTATATCGGTGATATAATAGTATAATGTAATAATATGCGCTCCGGCGCCGGATAAAGGAGATTTTTAACATGAGCGGAAATTACAGCAGCTACGAAAGCCCCTTCTGCACACGATATGCAAGCGAGGAGATGCAGTACATCTTCTCCGCAGACAAGAAGTTCACGACCTGGAGAAAGCTCTGGGTAGCACTGGCAAGAGCAGAGATGAAGCTCGGCCTCCCCGTTACACAGGCACAGGTAGACCAGCTTGAAGCACACGTAAACGATATCGATTACAAGGCTGCCGAGGAGCGTGAGAAGATCACACGCCACGACGTTATGGCTCACGTTTTCACATACGGACAGGCCTGCCCCGATGCAGCAGGCATCATACACCTCGGTGCCACATCCTGCTACGTAGGCGACAATACCGATGTCATCATCATGCGTGACGCTATGCAGGTAGTACGCCGCAAGCTGATAAACGTAATGAACAATCTTGCAAAGTTCGCAGAGCAGTACAAGGATATGCCCTGTCTTGCATATACCCACCTCCAGCCCGCTCAGCTCACAACAGTCGGCAAGAGAGCAACTCTCTGGCTCAACGAGCTCCTCATGGACTTCGAGGATCTTGAGTACCGTATCTCCACCCTGAAGCTCCTCGGCTCAAAGGGCACAACAGGCACACAGGCCTCCTTCATGGAGCTCTTCGAGGGCGATACCGACAAGATCAAGCAGCTCGAGAAGATGATCGCAGAGGAAATGGGCTTCGATGCAGTAGTACCCGTTTCCGGCCAGACCTACTCCCGCAAGATGGATTCACAGGTGCTCTCCGTACTCGGCGGCATCGCTCAGACAGCAAGCAAGTTCTCCAACGATATGCGTCTGCTCCAGTCCTTCAAGGAGATGGAGGAGCCCCGTGAGAAGAAGCAGATCGGTTCTTCCGCCATGGCATACAAGCGCAACCCCATGCGCTGCGAGCGTATCACCTCACTTGCAAGATACGTGATGATAGACACACTCAACCCCGCCTTCACAGCAGGCACACAGTGGTTCGAGAGAACCCTCGATGACTCCGCAAACAAGCGTATCAGCGTAGCAGAGGCATTCCTCGGCGTTGACGCTATCCTCAACATCATGATGAACGTTACAGACGGCCTTGTGGTATATCCCGAGATGATCCGCCGCAGAGTCATGGCAGAGCTTCCCTTCATGGCAAGCGAGAACATCATGATGGATGCTGTAAAGAAGGGCGGCAACCGTCAGGAGCTCCACGACCGCATCATGGATTACTCTATGGAAGCCGGCGCAAACGTAAAGGTAAAGGGTCTCGACAACAACCTCTGCGAGCTCATCGAAGCCGATCCCATGTTCATGGTAACAAAGGAGGAGCTCGAGGCAGTTCTCAAGCCCGAGAACTATACCGGAAGAAGCTCTCAGCAGGTAGAGGAATTCCTCGACGGCTACATCAGACCGATACTCGAGGACAACAAGGATATCCTCGGCGAGAACTTCGAGATGAAGAACTGAGACAAATGACTTTTTACGACTGGGGAATGGCAGCAACGGGCTTTCTCATATCCGTGTTCTGCCTTCGCTTCGGCTTCAACTTCATCTACGGCGATTCTGCCGTACCGAAGGGATGGAAAAAGCTCACGGGAAAGGTCATCGAAACGGACGATAACAGCTTCACCATAGAATACGGCGACAGGACCTGCTGCCATGTATGCACCTTCACAAAGGAAGATTTCTTCGCCACTATGGGCTTCTCCCCGAACGCAAAGCTGAACTACTCCATGGCATCATGGGCTTCAAGGGAGAGACTTACGCTGGATGACCTGCTCGGCAAGGGCTACAGCACGGATTACTACTTCCGCTTCTACCCGGACAAGAAGATGTATGTATGGACAGATCCGGAGAATACAGGCAATATCTACAGGATCTGGGGCGATGACAAGCCGGCAAGACGTTCAGCCGGCAGAGCCTTCATAACTATCGGTGCTTTTCTCCTTCTCTGCACGCTGCTGACAGTCAAAAGCAAGCTGACGAGCCTGTAAGGAGGACGCTATGACGAGAACAAAGAAGCTCATACTCTTCGTTGCCGTACCGCTCGCTGTTATATTCCTCGTACTCTTCGTGATATTTCCCGGCATTCCCGCATTCGTGAAGGTGAAGCTGAAATACGCTCATATCGATGATACATCCGAAGCCTTCGAGCTGCAGACCGTGCCGGCGGATTTCAAAGCGATATCAGCAAAGGGCATCGCTATGAGAGTGCCGGAGAAATATGAGCTTTCAGAGACCGGCAGCGCTTTGCATAATGAAGAAGGCAAGACCGTGATGGCGATACTCGGCACAGCTCTCTATGATGCGGATCTTTCCGACCATGTCGAAGGCTATGATCCCTGGGAAGAATACAGGTACGGAGAGAAGGAATACCGTAGCTATTTCAGCGCTGTAGGCAGAGAATACATCGATCCCACAGGCCCGGATAATCAGTTCCTCTGGTACGTGCGTGACGAAGTCAGAGCAAAGGACTGTCTGAAGCTCCGCGGCGATGCACTGAGGGTATTCATGGAAATAGCCGATTCCAAGGATACCTCCTACAGCATGGAGGATACCTGGAATATAGACGGCGAAGGCTTCGCCGCTGTCGCAGCGAGAGGGACAGATGATGTCATAATGACCGGCGGTTACTGGACCGTCACCCTGTATCCCGAAGCTGCCGGCGGAAAGAACTATTTCATCATGTTCAGAAACATTCCCGACGATACCGCAAAGCAGATCATAAGCTCCATAAAGCTTGATAAGTAAGGAAAAACAATGAAGAAACAATATCTTGAAGCAGGAAAGATAATCAATACCCACGGCATACGCGGAGAGGTCAAGATAATGCCCTACTGCGATTCAGCCGAGCTCCTTGCAGAGTTCGACAGGCTCTTCATCGGCAAGGAGCATAAGGAGATAGAGGTAGTCCGTGCCCGTGTCTTCAAGGGCACTGTCATAGCAAAGCTCGATGGCATCGACACCGTCGAGGAGGCTGAAAAGCTCCGCAACGTCATGCTGTATATGCACCGTGACGACCTTGAGCTGGACGAGGACACCTACTTTATCGCAGACCTCATCGGCGCAGAGGTGCGTGACGCAGATACAGGCTTCGTATACGGAAAGATAGCCGATGTCATGCAGACCGGAGCAAACGATGTATACGTCGTGAAGGGCGAGAAGCGTGAATACCTTGTACCCGCGATCGCAGATGTGGTAGTCTCCACCGATACCGACGGCGGAGTCATCACGATAAGGCCGCTGGAGGGGCTCTTCGACTGATATGAAAAGACTTGCAGAAGCACTCGGCCCGCTGCTCATCGTTATCATCGGCCTGAGCGTATTTTTCCAGGGCCTCCCGTGGCAGTTCCGTGTCAAGGATGACTACGGTTCACTGAAGGCGAACAGCCTGACCGTAAAGGACACCATGAAGGAAGAGGATATACCCGAGGGCTGGAAGGAATACAGCATCGACGGAATTGCATTCTGGGCGCCGCCCGGACTCAGGTACGACGAGACGGAATCCGCGCAGAGAAACGGTACCTGCTACACCGACGACGATACATCCGTGACAGTATTCAAAGGAACGGAAAAGAGATCCGTTGACGAATGCCTCATCGATACCGGCCTCACTGCCGCAGACCTTCGCTGGTTCTGCACCCGCACCCTCAAGCCCTATCCCCTTGACGAATTTGAATTCCTTGAGATGTGCGCCGAGCTCTCCCCCACCGATCTTGATATCCACAGCTACAAGCAGTCAAGGATATTCTACGCCCTTCTCGAACTCTGCCCGCAGCTGTACGACCCGCTGAACAGTTTCCGGGTAGATATCATAAAGGACAAGAATACCCGTATGTATGCGACGACCTTCTTTGAGGATGGCAAGGATCCGTACATTTTGGTAATCGTCTACACCGGCAAAAGAGACAAGGTCAATGTCTGCATATGTACAGGCAGCACCGGCACAGATATGGAAATAGCGACCTCACTGCATTCGGCAGAGGGAACAACGGAGGAAACATGAGAATCGAGATAGCAACGCTCTTTCCGGAGATGTGCGAGGCCGTACTCGGCGAGAGCATCGTCGGAAGAGCAAGAAAGGCAGGCAAGATAGAAGTTCACTGCCGCCAGATACGTGAATATACCCAGGACAAGCACCGAAGGGTAGATGATACCCCCTACGGCGGCGGCATGGGCATGGTGATGCAGTGCGAGCCGATATACAACTGCTACAATGCGGTATGCGAGGAATTCGGCACGAAGCCGCACACCATATATATGTCCCCCAAGGGAAGGGTACTCACCCAGGAGAGAGCCGTGGAGCTCTCCCGTATGGATGATATACTTATCATCTGCGGCCACTATGAGGGCGTTGACCAGAGAGTCATCGACAAGATAGTCGACGAGGAG
This sequence comes from Ruminococcus sp., assembly GCA_017620025.1. Taxonomy (GTDB): domain Bacteria; phylum Bacillota; class Clostridia; order Oscillospirales; family Ruminococcaceae; genus Ruminococcus. The sequence continues at coordinate 12,003 of JAFZRF010000014.1, read as the reverse complement.
ATATCCATAGGCGATTACGTCCTCACAGGCGGCGAGCTTCCCGCAATGGTGCTCACCGACTGCGTGGCAAGGATGTGCCCGGGAGTGCTCTCCGACGATGTGTGCTTCGAGGAGGAGAGCATCTACAGCGGCCTCCTTGAGTACCCGCACTACACCCGCCCCGAGGTATGGGAGGGCGAGGCAGTACCGCCCGTGCTCCTCTCCGGCCACCACAAGAACATAGAGACATGGCGCCATGAGCAGAGCCTTAAGATAACTGCCGAGCGCAGACCCGACCTGCTCGAAAAATACGAAAACAAATGATCATGTGCTGCTCATGCAGCACCTCTCCGCCGGCAACGGCGGGATTTTTTTCATATTTTCCCCGTATCGTGTTACACTCCGGACATATTGCCGGAGTATACTTTATGAAACGGCAAGTGCACCGAAAGTTTCAATAATCAAAGGAGGGCTGCTTATGACCGACAGTGAATACCGCTCAATGATGCAGAAATCTGCACGTGAAGCGCAGAACGCTCTGTTCGGGGAATATTTCAACTACGTATATGCAATAGTCTACAGCAAGCTGAGAGCCGTTGCAAGCAGAGAGGATATAGATGAATGTGTCAGCGATGCCTTTGCCGATGTCTTTTTCCACTGCGGCAGCGAACGTACCCGTGAGGGGGAACTCAAGGGCATCATAGGAACGATAGCTTCAAGAAGAGCAATAGACCGCTTCCACAGCATCAGCGCAAAGGCCGGACGCAATGTCCCGCTCGATGAGGCTGCGGAGCTCGCAGACAGCACGGATCTCGCAGAGAATGCCGAAAAGGCAGAGCTTGCAGCCGGTCTTCTCGCCGCAGTGAAATCGCTCGGCGAACCGGATTCGACGATAATCATACAGAAGTACTACGGAAATATGTCCTCGAAGGAGATAGCAGAAACAGTATCAATGTCCCCGGCAGCGGTAAGAGTGCGCTGCGGAAGGGCGCTCAAACGCCTTAAAAAGCTGCTCTCCGGCGATAACAATATACTGAAGGAGGTGGAAATATGAAAAGATCCGATCTTGATCTCAATATACTCGATCACGCAGACGAAGCAACTCTCCTGTCGCTTTCCGATATCCCCCTTGCAGGTGAAAGCGAAAAGAGAAGGATACTCGAGAAGAGCATAAGCAAATACGAACAAAGGGTCGGTGCCGCATCCGTCGGAGCTCCCTCCGATTCCGTAGAGGGCGTTGAAAGCTACCGCCGTCCGAAATGGTATGTGACTATGAGCTCCATAGCCGCAGTACTCTCACTCGGTGTCGGCATCGCCGCCATATCCCACATCATGCACTCACCTTCTCCTGTTCCGCCTCAGGATCCCCTATTATCCACAGAATCCACAAACGATGACGGTGATACCGTTACCGCTATGGTACCCGGCACAGGTACTGTCCCCGCAGATACCTATACCGGCACATTCACGGCAGACACCGATGAGACTACAGATACCTCCGATACCACTGCCGAAACCGGAAGCGATACGACCGTCACAACCGTCTCTGCGGACACCACAGTAACCCCCGCCCCCGGCCTGTATACGGTAGAGCTCCATTCCGAAAACTACCCCTACTACACAAAGGAGCAGATACTCGATATCATAAGGGCAGGAAACGCTGATTACGTACTCAACGGCCCCCGTCTTATCGACCGCAGCATCTACATCGGCATGATACACGATGCAAAGGACACGGCAGAACTCAATACCCCTGAGATAAAGAGCTACATCTACCACATGATGCTGAACACCACCGATTATTTCACCACTGCAAGCGGAACGGTATACCGTGACATCACGGATGAAGGACCCTATATCAATCATACCCACAGCGAAACATCCTTCGCAATAGACACCGACCGTGACATTTCAAAATGGACGATCAAAAATTCCGATTGCGACGATTCCATATTCAGTGCAAACAGAAAGCAGTATCTGATAGGATACGCTCCGGAAAAAGAATCCACTGTCATTTCAGTGCAGTCGCTGCCCGCCATTGCAGTCAAGATGGAGGATTTCCGCTACAACGGCGGCGATCCGCTTGCAGCCGAGGTACACAACATCAGTACAAATGACCGCTATTTCAATACTCCCGATCCGTCTGTAAACTACCAGAAAAACTATACCGCACGCATACTCAACAACACCGCCGGAAGCTTAGGTCTCGGTGAACAATGCCTTGAACCGGGAACAGAGGCTATTGATTACCTCCCCAACTTTGTTGAATGGGAGATAACCGGCACAGATACCGTTGCAGGAAGAGAATGCGTAGTTATCAGCAACAGTCCGGAATACGCTTCCTCAGAATCAGCATGGACATTCTATGTTGATATAGAATACGGCTTCCTCATGAAGCAGGTATCTGTCTACGATTACGGCGATTACACAGAGACCATAACCGTTGAAACGTCCGGTCTCAGCATCGGCGGCGACTATTTCGGCGATTCATCCGCAGAATACGGCACCGTTGACGATTCAAACTACATCTACGGCCTCCCCGATTATATCTACGTTACCAACAGTCAGGGCATCAGCGGATATATCCTCCGTGACGACCTTATCATGGTTCCTCCGATAACATCTCAGGAGGATGCGCTCTACAATGACAATTCTGTCAACCTGGATATGTACGACAGGGAGACAGGCGCAATAATTGGTAAGTTCACCGTAAACAGCAACAACTAAATATAAAACAGCTCATTTCACCTCTTCTGATAGGTTGCCTATCGCCGTTTTGGGCTTCAAATCCACTTTTGGCACACTTATTTAGTCGATATTAAACATAATTCCTTGTTAAAAATTATCAATATTCACTAAGAAATTATTACGAAATTATTAAGAGAAAATAGTAATAGTGAACAAGCAAATCTGTAATTAAAGTTCCTCTGTTATTGTAAATGTAGAAAATCATCGGAAACAGGGGACAAACGCCAAAAATCCGTTGACTAAGCTAAAAAATCAATGTATAATAATAATCAGCAAGTTAAAGATTTGCATAAAACCAAGCCACATAACGGCAGCTCCCATGAGAGGGACTCCGGATCTATCCAAAAAGAGGAGAGTTGTATTATGTTTGTTAAAGAAGTAATGGTCAAGAATCAGGTAGGACTTCACGCAAGACCTGCAACATTCTTCATCCAGAAGGCTAATGAATTCAAGTCATCTATCTGGATCGAGAAGGAAGAGCGCAGAGTTAACGCAAAGAGCCTGCTTGGTATTCTTTCACTCGGCATCGTAGGCGGTACAAACGTAAAGGTTATCGCTGACGGCGCAGATGAGAGAACAGCTGTTGACGCACTTGTTGATCTCGTAAACAGCGGTTTCAGCGAGGAAAACAGATAAGAAACAGATATTATTCGCAGTAAGACAGTTAAGGGGCGTTACCTTTGTAACGCCCTTTCTTTTATACCATGATATAAGGAAGTATAGATATGAAGATATTCCATGTACATACATACCGCTGCGGCCATGCGGAGAATGTGCCGGATGAAGCCTATGTGAAGGCAGCAACGGAGCTCGGTGCAAGCGATATATGGTTCACCGACCACGCCCCCTTCCCCGGTGATCCCTTCGGCTCACGCATGAGATACAAAGAGCTTGACGAGTATATCTCCACCCTGTCCGCTCTCAAAAAGAAGTACAGCAGTATAAATATACACATAGGCCTTGAAACGGAGTACTTTCCATACTTCGACAAGGCAGGATACTATGCAGAGCTTCGCTCCATACCCGGGCTTGAGCTGCTCCTGCTCGGCCAGCACATGGCACAGATATCCTCCGACCCTCCTGCCTACAGCTTTTCCATGAGCCGTGAGGAGCTTGAAGAAACGGAGTACAGGCATCTCGCCAAAGCGATAATGCAGGGCATCGGCACAGGATATTTCGGCGCAGTCGCCCACCCCGACCGCATCTTCCGCAGGATAAGGGAATGGACCGATGATATGGCAGAGGTCTCCCGTGAGATAATAACAGCCGCCGCCGAAGCAGGTCTCCCGCTCGAGCGCAACCTCTCCTCCCCCGATACCAACTACGGCTTCACGCCGGAATTCTGGAAGCTCGTACCGGCCGGCACTGAGCTTATAACCGGCTACGACGCCCACTGCATCAGTGATATGATATCAAGGACGGAAAAGAGGGAAGACCTCCTGGCACTGTTCGGATGTATGTAAGGGGCGAATGTCCTCGCCCCTGCGGTCATGCCGCAAGCTCTTCAAGCATGGTCTCGGCAAATATGGCATAGCCCCTTGAAGGGTCGGCCACGAATACGTGTGTCACAGCACCTATGAGCCGCCCGTCCTGTATCACCGGACTGCCGCTCATGCCCTGCACTATGCCGCCGGACTTTTCCAGAAGCTCCCTGTCGGTTATGCGTATGACCATATCCTTGCCGTCAGCCCTGTCTGCGGAGGGTGCGGCGTAATCCACGCTCTCCACGGTGATATCATACCTCTCCGGCGTATCGCCGCCGACAGTGGAAAGTATATAAGCCTCACCCTCGTGTACCTGCTGACGGCGTGCGACCGGTACGGTCTCCCCGCCGCCGTGCTCTCCGGCAAGACTGCCGTAGATACCGGAGCGGCTGTTCTTGTCAAGAATGCCTATGCTGCCGGTACGTGAGAGCTGTCCTCGCAGCTCGCCGGGTATACCGCACTCACCGCGCTTTACCTCTCCGAGCTCTACCGGCACAGCCTCACCGCTGTGTAGGGGTATCAGCCCGCCTGTAGAAGAATCGCATACCGGATGTCCGAGCCCGCCGAAACGGCCCGACTCCGGCTCTGTGAAGGTCATGGTACCTATACCGGCAAGGCTGTCACGCACCCACATACCGCCGCGCCATGCTCCGCCGTCTGCGGACATAGCCGGATACAGCATCACCTCGTGGGTCACGCCTCTGCGGCTGACAGTGAGCCGTACCGGATTTCCGCCGCTGCCAGCGATGATATCCTGCAGGCCCTTGTTGGAGACTACGGAAACACCGTCCGCCGTGCGTATGACGTCGCCCTCTGCGATGCCTGCATCCGCCGCCGGACACTGCTCTTCCCCGTGGATATCGGCAAAACAGCCGAGCCCCGTCACCATGACGCCGTCCATCAGCAGCTTTATGCCAAACGGTGTGCCGCCGGGAATGACCTCCGGCAGCTCGGTCTCACGGATGCCCACGCTCCCGACAGGCACAGCGCCGAACAGCGATACCTCTGCCCGTGAGCGTGTAAGCGCAGTGCATGAGAGCTCGGGCAGCCCCGCAAAACTCAGCTCATCAGCAAATGTGCGGCCGACCGTTACCTCCTCCGGCAGCCTGCCGGAATAATACTCCGCCGCACCGAATAAACAGACAAGAGCCGCAGATAATAATCCCGCAGCTGTTTTTCTGAAGATATTCCCTTTCCGCATCATTCCGTTCCTTTCGTTTATTTGTCCGTGCGGACTTTTTTATTATTAACAAGGAACGAAGAAATAATCATTTCCGGAGCAAGAAAGTTTATGAAACGAACATCGATAAAAAGCCGCCTCGTCACTGCGGCAATGCTGATACTCACAGCGGTATACCCCGTATTCATGGTGATGATGACCGGTGCGGGGCTGATATACAACCGCAGCACCTACGGAGAACGCATCTGCATCACAGGTATGCTTCTAATAGTCTCCGGCGCTGCCGTGACAGCCGGAGCTCTGCTCTCTCTGCCGAAGAAGCGGAGCAGCGCAGTGATATCCCTGATACTTACCGCAGCCGGGCTGACGCTCTGCCTTTGTATGCTGCATATCCTCACCTCGCACGCCGACAGCGCCGGCTGGAGCGACAACTTCTCCATGGAGCCCGTGAGCGCCCTGTACCGCAGGAGGATACTGCCCTCCGTAATACCGGCGGCAATGGCTGCGGTGAAAGCCGTAACAGCTTTTATTAACGGCACACGTAAATAAAGAACATAAAACAGCCCCTCAGGAGTAACCGGCTCCCGGGGGGCTGCTTTTAAAGAGAAATAAAGGAAAGCTTATTAATCCAGTGTCCTTCCGTCATAAGACTCAGGATCACTCTCCGGTCTCGTGGAAGAAGTAAGGCAGAGCGTTATAGATATAATGTCTTACCTGTCTCCATGTATGCTCATATCCCTGAGCAACAAGGAAGTAAAGGTTGCCCTGTGAGAAATCGGAGGTATACTTGAACTGGCTGTAATTCTTCATAGCCTGGATCTGGGGATTCTCGTTCGGATAAGCCATATCGTTGGAGCCTGTAGCTGCGAAGATGAAGTACTGGTTCCACTTGTAGCCGCCCTTATCGACAGCGTTTGCAAGGTTCCTTGCCTTCTCGTCATCGCTGCTTCCTGTCCAGTGGTCGCCGCTGAGAGGCATAAAGTAGCCAACGAGGTCAAGGTCGTTCTGGAATACTGCCCATGTGGATACAGCACCCATTGAGAAGCCGCCGTATGCTCTGTGCATTCTTGAAGCCCTGATGTCATCCTCTGAGGTAGACTCTGCGTATGTGGAGTACTTCTCCTCTACGAACGGGATAACGCTTGCACGGAGCTCCTCATAGAAGTTCTGTGCCTCGCTGCCGTTGCCGTTGAATGTAGGTGTAACAACGATCATCGGCTCGAGCTCGCCGTTCATGATCATGTGGTCGAGGAGGTTCTGTATCATTGTATCGTTCTGGAAGAAGAGAGTATTCTCGTTCTCGCTTCCGCCGTGCATAAGGTAGAAGATATTGTACTTCTTTGAAGGATCATATCCGTAAGGAGTATATACGTTCAGTGACTTGGTGCCTCTGATGCCGTTGTAGGTCTCCTTTGTTACCGTACCTGCCTGTGAGCATGAATTGAAGTAATCATTCGGAGCAGTCTTGAACTGCTTGTTTGCTTCATACTCAAAAGGAGGTATAACCGGCTCGGGAGCGTTGTCCGGGAACTCGGTTATCTTGCCGAGGAGGAAATCCTGGAGGAGAACAACGTCGTTCACCTCGAACTCAGTGCTCTTGTCAACGTCGGCAAGCTTTACATGGTCTGCATCCTTCTCATTGGCTACCAGCAGAGCCTTTGAAGCGACAAAATCGAAGGTATCGACTGCGCCGTCGGAATTGACATCGCCGAGGAGGAACTTGCCGCCCTTTGCACCCTCTATCTCAGTACCGGCTGCTGCTATCTGAACCTCATCAACATAGAAGTCAGAAGTACCGCTGTCGGTCTCGATATAGATGGAGATATCCGATGCACCTGCGGGAATGGTGAAATCGACATTGGCAAGATGCCCCCACTTGCCCTTCATGAATTCGGAGCTTGCGATCTTGTCATACTTTGTTTCAGTACCGTTGTCGTACTGCATCGTGAGGTGGAACTTCAGATTGTCAATGCCTGTCTCATACATTACGTTTGCACTGAAGCTGTAGGAAGTTCCGGGAGTGAAGCTGCTTCCGAGCGCATAGGAAGCACCGTTCCATTTGTCTTCTCTTCCCGAGCAGTAGAGAGATTTGCTGCCCTTGAAGTAAGCCTTTGAGGAAGACTCAACCGATGCTGAGCCTCTGCCGGTCCAGCCCTGTTCGCCGTCCTCGAAGGAACAGCTGAGCAGGTACTCTGCTGCGGCATCTTCTGCTGCGTATGCAGAAGGTATGGCTGTGAGTGCCGATAATGACAGCACTGAGGCAGCCAGGATTGAGATTGCCTTCTTCATAAGAAATTTACCCCGTTTCTTTATATTTATTTTACACCGGCTTGTCAGGCATCCGGTGTAATATTCCGCCTTCATAGTGCTTTTAGCACATTCCTTCTATTTTTACTTACATTTTAACAGACAACTTATGACACGGTCAAGGCACTTTGAGCGGACATTTCATCATTTGTTGCGATTTAGCACATATATTTATAGATTTGTTATAGTATTTTTGTGTTATATTCTATTTTATAACACTAACAATATATAACGAAACTGACGGAGCGCTGAAGACAACCCGCTTTCAGATCGGTATTGCTTCAAAAAAGGACCGCCCGCAGGCAGTCCTTTCTGAAATCCTGTTCAATTGGAAAGCGGAAGATCCGACTGCTTTACAACTCCTGCATCGACCTTCTGGATAACGATGGCATCTGTACCGGTTATTCCGGCTGCGCCGTCGATATCGGCGTTGATGAGTCCCCTTTCGGTAAGCGGGTACTTGGTCTGATTTGCTACGAACTGGAGTATCGCAACCGCATCGGCAACGTTTATCCTTTCGTCACAGTTGGCATCGCCGTAGAACGCATTGACAGCCGCTGTCGTGGGCTCCGTCGGAGGATCTGTGGGCGGATCCGTAGGAGGCTCTGTCGGATCAGGCAGGCTCGACTCGAACACAAGGTTTGCCCTCTGGAGGAACGGATCATTGTTCGGCTTCTGTACTCTCTCCCATGAATCTCTGCTTCCGTAGAAGGTTATGGTAGCTGTGGAGGTAGTATCGGAGAATCCGTAATCGTGGATGCTTGTGAGCTTGTCCGAGAGCTTGAGCGAAGTCAGCTTGTTGCAGCCGGATATAGCCATAGCGCCTATCATCTCCGCACCTGTTGCCTCAATGGAAGTCAGATTTGTGCAGCCGAAGAAGGTATCGTCATCTATCCTGCTTACTGCTCTGGGATATACAACAGAGGTAACATCGGTATTCTTGGAGAACGCACCGGATGATACATACTTTACGTCTGACGGTATGGTAACGTCTCCCTTGGCAGTCCTTGCATCGATAAGGTCGCCGTTGATTATAACGAGCGGATCCTTCTGACGCTGTGCCTCGAGCCACGGTGTCTCGTCAAATACCTTCGTGTGCATCTCAATGAAGCTGTCTGGGAACTCCACCGTTGTCAGTGACGGGCACTGATCAAATGCGTGCATCTCGATCACCTGAAGACTTGAGGGCAGCTTTACCGATGTAATTGTCTTACAGCCTGAAAAAGCCCAGTAACCTATGGTCTTTACAGATTCCGGTATAGTAACGCTCTTGACGGAAGAAGTCTGGAAAGCGTATCTCTTGATCGCAGTTACCGGCATACCGTCTATCTCAGAAGGTATAACGAGATCGCTCACGCCGTCGGTGCATCCGAGTATCTCGATACGGTCGCTGTACTTTGCATATTTGATGTTTCCGGAAGTGCCCTCGGTATAATTGAAGTCGTCCTCTCCGTAAACAGCGGATACATTCATCATTGCCGGTCTTTCGGGCACCGCCGCAGCAATACCCGCAGTCAGGACTGCCGCCGATATCAATGACATTATCCTTGATACTGATCTTTTGTGTTTCATAATGCCCCCTCCTGTTATTATGAGTAATTTTTCCCTGAACAGAATGCAGAACAGCTCAGACAGCCTATCCCTCTTTCTGCCCTGTTCACTTCAAATCTTACCATATGCAGAAGGATCTGTCAATAGCATCGGTTGAAACTGATAAAGCGTAAAACCGTCATTCTTCCCGCGTAAATATATTGACAACCCAGCCCGAAAAGTGATACACTATATTTATCTATGAATGCTCATTATCCCATACATGAAATAATCTCACCAGGAGGCATAATATGATCCGCAGATTCCAGGAATGGTACAGTATGCAGCGTGCCAAACGGCCGGCTCTTATGATCGTTTTCGGCATTGCCATATTCAATATAGTATTCTTCTTCATCGCAGCACTCATCATCAGGTCGCTCGCACTCTCCGGCACGGAGTCCATGAGTCTCTTCGAAGCGCTCTACTACACCCTCACTATGATACTCGATGCCGGCTGCATCTCCTATGTCATCAATGACATAGGCACCTCCGGCGTTGCGATAGCTCTTGTGTGCATCGCCGTTGTAATAATAGGCATGATCACCTTCACCGGCGCTATCATCGGTACCATGACCAATGCCTTTTCCGGCTCGATAGAGAAAACACAGTCCGGCTCGCGCAAGCTCTACACCTCCGGACATCTTGTCATACTCAACTGGAATTCCCGTGCCTCGGAGATAATCAACGATCTGCTCTACTGCGGAGTGAAAAAGCGTGTAGTCGTCCTTACGGACAGCCGCAAGGAGGAGATCGAAAAGGAGATATCCGACCGCATCTCCGATACCATAGCCCGTGAGAACACACTTCTCCGGCAGAGGCTCTCCTGTTACAGCGGCATTAAATTCCACCTGCTCTACCGGAAGGAGCGCATGAAGAACCTGCTTTATATACTGGTGCGTGAGGGCGATGTGTTCTCCACCAAGCAGCTGCGTGATATCAGCATCGAGAAGGCCGAGGCAGTCATGATACTCGGTGCGGATATCAACAACTCCGTCTGCAAGTATCAGCAGAAATCCCGTCAGGAGGAGCACTCCCGCGGCAATGCACAGACCGTCAAGACACTGATGCAGGTATCGGATATCACCGGTGCAGATGACTCCAACGACGATCAGAAGATCATCGTCGAGATATCCGATGACTGGACAGCCGAGCTCGTCCGTCGCATCGTAAAGAACAAGAAGCAGCAGCAGGACAACGACAAGAATACTATCGTGTCCGTGCGTGTGAACCAGATACTCGGTCAGCTCCTTTCACAGTTCTCCCTGATGCCGGAGCTGAACCTTGCCTATCAGGATCTCTTCTCCAACAAGGGAGCGACCTTCCAGGCTGCGGTATGGCCGGAGGAGGAGCGTAACGCATATCTCAGCAAGGCGGGACAGCTCCCCGGCGGTGAAGACAGCGTCCGTACAGAGCTGCTTGCAGAGCGTCTCTACATCGACGATTACCTTGAAAAGCACAGGCGTGCGATACCGCTCGGCTCAATGGCGCACACCGTGACCGACGGACAGACCGGCGAGGTAAGGGTACAGCACTTCTTCTACTTCTCCGCCGGCTCAGAGGCTGATATACATACCTCCGAGACCGTGAGCAGCGAGCCTGTGAGCCTGAAGATAAACCGCAGCTACTGGATAGACAAGAAGCGCGTCATAATCCTCGGCCACAATGACGGCATCGGGGATATCATGAAGGGCTTTGAGGCCTTCTGCGGCGAATGGGATCCGGACGGCTCCCGCCATATCCTTGAGATAGTCGTCATCGACGATCAGGAGCATCTTGACAAGGCCGGCCTCTACAAGCAGTATCCCTTCGTTATCGGCACCCGTGCAGCGACCATCTACGACAAGGATATCATCTGCGAGACCATCGACTGGTTCATGGATTTTGCCGAGGACGAGGAGAAGGGCGATGTCAGCATACTCATCCTCTCGGACGACAGTGCACCGAATGATGATATCGATGCGAACGTGCTGGCAAATCTGGTATACGTACAGGATATCATCGCAGACAAGAAAGCAGCCGACCCGGATTTCGACACCGAGAGCATCGATGTCATCGTCGAGCTTATAAACCCCAAGCATCACGATATCGTAAGCCGCTACAGCGTTACTCCGGATACGCCGGAGCATGACAGTGCACGGAAGTACTGCACACAGAACACCAACAACGTCGTTATCAGCAACCGCTACATAAGCAAGATGGTAACGCAGATCGGCGAGAAGAAGGCAATCTACGATTTCTATACGGATATCCTGACCTATGACGAGGCTGGCGCAGAGGTCTACCGCAGCAAGGAGGTCTATGCGAAGAAGGCTTCCTCCTTCTTTGAGGAGCTCCCGCCCGAATGCACCGAGGCACAGCTTATCCGTGCCGTATGGTCAGCTACAAAGAACTGGCACCCGACCGTTGTACTCGGCTATGTCAAGCCCGGCGGCTATGTAAGACTGTTCTGCGGCGACCAGACAGCACAGACAGTAAAGCTCGGACCGAACGATAAGCTCATCGTATTTACGGATCACTGATAAAGATACGATTACACACAGTTTGGGATTCTAAAGGGGCTGCGCCCCTTTAGCAGAGTCCAGAGGCAGCGCCTCTGGCAGGGTGTGGGACAGAGTCCCACATTTATCCGCAGGGCGCTTCGCAAGGGGTGAATTCCAAAACAGTCCGGGGGACTGTTTTGGAAGAGGGGACGCCTTGCAAGTGAAGGCGTCCCCT
>JAFZRF010000051.1 GCA_017620025.1 Ruminococcus sp. | reverse complement strand
TCCTCGCCTAACAGGCGCCCGTCCCCTCTGTCCTTCGGACATCTCCCCACCCCGTGGGGAGTCACCCCTTACGGTTTTCCTCTCTGGACTCTCTTTTCCCTCTCCCCTTTTCTTCCACCCATTGCCGGTTTTTGCTTTTGTTAGGACTCGCAGGCTAAAGTAGGCTATCGCACGGGCAATTTGTACTGAGCTGTTATTTTGCGGACTGCCGTAGATGATTACTGCAAGAGAAAAGGCGCACCGAAGTGCGCCTGCTTCAATCCTATTTGCCCGACAGCCTTGCCCGCAGCCTGTTTATCTCGCTTTCGGTAAGCCCGAGCCCGCGGATGTATTTCTCCGCCTCTGCTCTTGTGTCGGCAAGGTGCAGATCCTCTATGCCGAACTCCCTCTCGAGGAAGCCGTCAATAAGGCTCTTTATCTCCGGATGCAGCTCATCTGGCACTCTGAAATAGTTGATATACGACCTGACGAAATCCTCCTCGACCTCGTCCGCATCAGCTCCCATGAAGCATTCAAGCACTGCCGAAACGAAGCCGCAGCGGAATTTGCCCTCCATGCAGTGCATAAGGTACGGGCCTTCATTATCCGCTATGAAGCGGAATCCCGCCGCAAGTCTCTCCCGGAACGTATCCTCGCCGAATACAAGCGGCATATCAAGGTATATGACATTCTGCTTTGAGTAGTAGGAATCCGAGAAACCGTAGAAGCGCTCCGCCTCATCCTCCGAGTCGGCAAGATTGATGAAGGTCTTAACGCCGTGCTCCTCCGCCGCCTTGTCCGCATAGGTATTCCGGCTCAGCACCGGGTCTATCGGGTTGGAAGACCTGTAGAGAACGCCCTCCGCTATATCGCCCATTTTTATCATGCGGAAGTTGGCATACTCCTCGTCTGTGAGATTCGGGTACTTCTCACGTACATAGTCCCTGACAAGATTGTTGAGAGGCATCAGCCTGCTGTAGCCGCTCTTCTCCTTGAGACTTATCTCAGCTACGACCGGGCTCCCGAGGTCGCTGTTGAACTCGTAGTAGTATTTCGAGTCCTCCGGCGCCCTTCTGAAAAGACCGGTTGTCAGCCCGACGAATTCGTATGACGAGGTTATATATACCACATCGCCTTCATAGCCGAAGAGGAACTGATTTCCCGGGTCGGCATAGAGACACAGCGGGCAGACATCTATATTCGTGACGTATCGGCTCAGCGGCATATCAAGCTCATAGCCGTTCAGCTTCACGGTCACTATGTCGTTGTAATCGAAGGTCTCAAGCAGCTCGTCGATACTTATATCGAGCGCCACATACCTTCCGTTCATAAGGGAGTAATCCTTGTCCTCTATGACTCTCGCCTTCAGCACCTTGTCAGCGCTGAGACGTGAAACGTACTCAGGGAGACTGTGCTCACCTCCCGTGGAAGCGTATGTATAGTAGGAGAGTATCGCGGAGGCATCGCTTGCGTCGGTAAGACCGTCTCCGTTGACATCCGCAGCGGTCTTCTCCCCAGCGTTGAAGCTGCCGTCATTTCCGACTGAGAGGAGGGAATATTCCTCCAGTATAACCGAAGCATCCTTGGAGTCTATAAGGCCGTCGCTGTTCACATCGCCGGTGAGAGCAGCCGAAGAGATACGGCCCGATACAGTGCATACCACAGCAGCGGCAAGCGCTGCCGGCAGCATTTTAAGAATAATTTTCCTTCTCATTTCTTACCCTCTCCGCTACGTTCACAAGTGCGATATCTACCTTCCATTCGCCGTCTATGCAGAGCACATAGGTTTCGTTTGTTTCATCGAAATCAAAGCGGTAGGCGCCGGTTATGCGGGAAAGGTCGATATCGGGGTATATCGTGCTGTCCTTGAGAACAGAGAGCACATCCTGTATACCTGTCACGCATATTCCCTGCTTCACGTTATCCACAAGACCGGTATCGTAAAGGACAGCCCAGTCCTCCTTCTCCATGCCCGCCTTCAGCTCTTCGATATTCCCGCCGGACGCTTCACAGAGGAATCCCATATCCGAAAAGCGGAAGAAGTTATCGAGGTCCTTTCTGTCTACGGAGTTTATGAAGCTGATAAGTACGCTCTGTGCGAGCTGTCCGTCACTGCTTTCTCTCTCTGCCGGTACAGCACTCTGATACACTGGCGGCTCCATTTTGACATCTGAGGTACAGCCTGTGAGCGCAAGGAGCATACACGCTGCACAGACCGCTGCCATACGGCGCATCAGTACTTGAAGGCGCCGCCGCCGATGAATTCGCATATTAGCGACTCAGGCGGGATGAGCGTCCTGTCGAGGGGTGCTGTCATCTCGAGCACCGAGGTTATATCCTGGAGCTCCGGTATATCGGAGAGCTTTTTCAGCTCCGTGAGAAGTGCGTCACGGTAGGCTGAGAGCTCGTAGGATATGAAGGTGTCGATATCGAAATCGGAGCGTTTCTTGAAGGGCATGATGTACTTCTGTGCGCCTATCTCCACGTTGCGGAACATATTCATCGTTTCACGCAGAGAGCGCTTGCGGAAGCTGCTGTCACGTATCATGCGCCTGAGCAGTCTCACCTTTGAAGGGTGAACGAGGAAATCTCCGCAGAGTATCCTTGTTCTTACGCTGACGTAGATCTTGAAGAGATTCTCCTCCGGTACGGTAATGACATCCGGATTCAGTGCATGGATACCCTCGAATATTACCATTTCTCCCGGCTTGCGGGCAAGCGTCATTTTTGATCCCTTGCGTGAGGACGTAGCAAAGCAGTAGTTCGGTATATCGACCGGCCTGCAGTTCTCTATCTCACTGATCTGCTCGTTGAGGAGATCCTTGTCGATGCGATCGGGGGATTCAAGATCCATCTTTCCCTGTGCGGAGAGTATCTTCTCCTCCTCACTGAGGGGCTTGAAGTAGTTATCCATTGATATGACGTGAGTCTCACAGCCTCTCTCGTCGAGCATCTGCTCTATCATCATGGCTGTAGTGGTCTTTCCGGAGCCTGAGGGGCCTGCAAGGAGTATTACAGGTCTCTGGTCCTTGTTCTTTACTATATTATCCACTACCTGTTCTATCTGATAGCGGTAGGCTTCATTGACGGAGGCAATATAATCAGAGGCATTATATTTTATCTCCTCATTTATACGGTTGATCTCTATATTCATGTATTTTCTCCCTTCGGATGGTTTTGGGCAGATATGCTTATCCTTTATTATAGCATATCTGAATAAAAATTGCAACCTATAGCAATATATTTTTGTCTGAATCGGATAGGCGGTTTTGTTGTTTCTGCTGTAGCCCACTCATGCAAATTTCAATGTGAAAATGTTTGCTGTTTTGTGCGATATGTCGATTTTAGGCAGAGAACAGCCTTATATACTTGATATTTCGCACACGTTTTGATATAATATTGTCAGTGGAACTTGTCATCGGTTGTCTCCGGACTGAGAAGATGCTCGTCCACGATCTACTATTTTCCGGAGGTTTACTGCTATGGGAGAAACTAATAAGAATGAAAAGAAGATAACTATACTTGGCGCAGGAAATGTCGGCGCTACTATCGCATATACTTTCGCAGTAGCCGGAACCTGCTCAGACGTTGTCCTTATTGATATCAACAAGGAGAAGGCAAAGGGCGAGGCTATGGACATCAGACAGGGTGTCTCCTTCGGCCACAATGTCGAGATAAAGGACGGTACATACGAGGACGCAAAGGGCTCCTCGATCGTTGTAGTCACACTCGGACTTGCAAGAAAGCCCGGCCAGACTCGTCTTGATCTTGCACAGGCAAACGTAAACATCATCAAGGAGGTAATGCCGCAGATAGCAAAGGCTGCTCCCGACGCAACATACGTCGTAGTCAGCAACCCTGTGGACATCATCACCTATACTATACTCAAGTGCACGAACCTCGATCCCACACAGGTAATCGGTTCGGGTACATCACTTGACACCTCACGTCTGCGTTCATCCATCGCAGACCACGTAGGTCTCAACCCGCAGAGCGTTCACGGCTATGTATTCGGCGAGCACGGCGATACCTCCTTTATCCCGTGGTCACTGGTAAACATCGCAGGTATCCCCATGGAGGAATACTGTGCAGCCGAGGAGCACGAGACCATCGACAAGGATGAGATCATCGATGAGGTCAGAAAGGCCGGCAGCGAGGTAATCAAGAGAAAGGGCGCAACATTCTACGCTATTGCCCTTACAGTAAACAAGATCTGCGACAGCATACTCCGTGATGCAAAGAACGTTATCACAGTATCCACAATGATAAACAACAAGTACGGTGTTGACGGCGTATGTCTCAGCCTGCCTTGTGTTATCGGCGGAGACGGCATCGAGAAGGAGCTCACTCCCACACTTACCGAGGAGGAGAAGAAGAAGCTCCAGGAAAGCGCAGCTGCCCTCAAAGCAGTTATTGATCAGATTGAGTTCTGATAAACAGGAATATAAATATTTAAGGGGCGCACAAAGCGCCCCTTTTTGCTGATCAGACACAGCGGCTCACATACGGTTTAAACTGCATCGGAATGTATGGCATTAAAATAATCCTTGACTTTTACCTCCGGATAAGGTATAATATTATATGGTCATTATTCTGACAGCAGTATGCTTGTGCAGTGCAGCTCATTTGCTGAGCAACCGACCGCTGCCGGTGGCAGATGAAGGGAGTTTGCGAAGGAAAGAAATATGGAGCAATGCAAGGCATACGCCGCAGCAGTGAGACTTATTTCTGACCGTATATGAGCAGGTCTTGGGTTGTCAATAAAGCGACAATCATAAAAGCCGGACACATGACCTTACATCAATACAACTTAATATGCTAGTGTAGCACAGTCGGTAGTGCAGCGCATTCGTAATGCGCAGGTCGCCCGTTCGAACCGGGTCACTAGCTCCAATAACCGCTCAGGTGAAATCCTGAGCGGTTATTTGTTTTATGATGGATTTTGAGTGTATCATTTGATAACAATCTCTTGTAGCTCAACATTATATGCGATTTCTGTTCGTCAGACCGGAGTTTTGCTGCAGCTTCCTTCAGATTCCGCCTCACGACAGACACCCTTGCTGTTCGGCTATACACTTCCACCATCTTGGCATGTTCGGGACTTTCACTCGTTAGATTGTGCCCATGTCGGGTAAACTAAGAATACCGGAAGGGATATCCCTTCCGGTTATTTTTCATGTTTCTCCGATCTTTCTGTATCCCTCGGGAATTTCAGACGGAGCTTTTTTATGCTCCTGCGCATCGTCATCGAAACGGAGATCGTCGGTGTAAACATAGAATACAAGCTCGCCGCTCTCGTTGAAGCCCTGTAGTTTCATTATGCAGCCGTTTTTCGTATTAACATACATTTCGTAGTTATGGATCCGTGTCTTGCCTGCATAGCTCGCCTCGGGAGTTCCGGTGATGCGGAAGCACTCGTTACCGTCAAGCTCTGTGATCTCTTCTATATTCCAGAGACTGAAATCATGAAGAGCGCCCATTGTGAATCCTTGTGGGAACAAGCAGCGGCTTGCAAGAGGAATTCTTGTGTAATCTGCTCTGTATACAGCTCTTGGTAAACCGTCTGTTCCTCTACCGTATCTTTCTGCATCTTCTACACGCTTTTCAAGTTGGGGAGTTACAGGGTCTCCGATATTTTTGAAATACTTTTTGTAATCGTGATCTAACTTTAAGTATATTCCGTCGTCATAGTATGTTTCTATGTCTTGTATAATATAATTATCATCAAGATCTCCTGTTGTAACGCTGTAGATATTATCTATATGCTCATAGTATCTTTGGTTGCAGTAAGCAGAACCTGTAGTCATATCTGTCTGAAAGGTAATCACGGTTGCATGATTAATGAAATCGCCGTCTCCGTATATTACCGTGCCTGAGGCTTTATTATAGTAATCGATAGAATTCAGCATCATTTCGTATATACTTGACTTTGTTGCTTTAGTGCTGTCTACTGCTTTTTTTTGACATATACTCAATTCGTTTTCTTTTGGTTGTTTCAAAATCATTATCTTTGGATAAGATCATTGATATTGAAATCGAGTGTTTGAAAAAGCTTCTGTGTCTTCCTTATATAATGTCACTGACAGTATATATCTCAGAGACAATGTTAACACAGACGGCAAGATCACCGTATCATAAGCGGCGGCAATCCTTCGGTATATAGCTAACACCGATGGTGAAAAAGATATAACGGGAGAAGATTATATGTCTATAAAAATAGATGCCGTTGTCATCCAATCGGATATATGCAATTTTAAGATAGAATATGAGCAGTAATACCTTAAATTACTTAGAAAATGGCTGCTTTAGCAGCCTTGTTCTAACTGGTCAGAGTTTCATGTACATGTAAGCTGCATATATAGGCATATTTCACAAAAATCGGGGGGGTAATTGGCAAGTATTGACGATGACATTCGTGGCGATAAATGCTATAATAAAAGTGACACAGTGACGGCGTGTTACGTGACAAATATAAAGGGAGGAAATGCTATGAAAAACTCAAAGAGAATAACAGCGGCCGTTATGGCCGCTGCGATGTGTATGTTGTCGATATCTGCTGTACCCGCAGCAGTAACGGCGGAGACAGTTGTATCTGCCGGGACTGTTGATGAGACAGCAGCGGAGGATTCTCTGAATATCAGAGAAGATATCAGGGAAAGATTCCGTACTTATGAAGTATATTCAGACAGCGAAACAAAACCCGAACTCAGACTTGTCAGCGAACCAAAGAGGATACTGAAGATATACAATGCTCCTCCGACTGCTTTTGCCTATAATGATAATATAGATGACATACTTGCAGGCAGTGTACTCTCAGAGTATTACATTGTCGATTACTATGACAAAGCTACCGAGTATTACAGGATCGGAGAAGAAGAGCTTATAAAGCTTAACCGCACTGACGGTTTCTCATCTGTGATCGAAAACAAGGCAATTCAGAGACTTACCGATCCGGATTTTGTAAAGAAGTATATATCGGAGGATGCTGAGCCGCTGAATGTCTACTATCTTTCCGGCAAGCCAAGTATGTGCGGTACGGCTATATACTACAATACGACTGCCGGAGAATATGTATACTATAAGGGACATATTTCCGGGGAATACCTGTTTACGCTTGCCGATTTCTGTGATTACGAAAAAGCTATGACAGACGAGGGAAAAGAGCATACTGATACAAACTGGACACTCAACGAGTATATCTGGGATTTTTCAGCCTGCCCCGAAGTTAACGGTATCACGATGGTTGAACGTGCGAGAATAGCGGCAAAAGCGGAGACTGATAATGCGTTTGAATATACAATAACTGAGGATAACGGCCACGCAATAATCACCGGCTATACCGGCACAGAGGAAGAAATTGTCATCCCGGCCTCGCTTGGCGGGCTTCCCGTGACTGAGATAGGCGCAAAGGCTTTTGCCGGAAACAAGACTATCCGCTCGGTAAATATACCGGAAAGCATCGAGTATATTCGTGAGAATGCCTTTGCTGATACACCTGCCCTTACAACCGTTCAGTTTGCTGTAGGAGTCAAGGTTATTGAAAACGGCGCTTTTATGAATTCGGGTGTCATTGATATCAGGCTGCCTTATTCCATCACAAGCCTCGGAAATGATGAAGTGCCTGCTGATGGCGATACCCCTGCTCATGGCGTATTTGAGAACTGCAAGTCGCTTGAGCGTATAAGAATTCCTCAGTATCTCGAGTATCTGGGCGACAGGACTTTCTTTGGGTGTGAGAAGCTGGAAGATGTATGGGGATTCGCTCCTAACCTCGAAACAATCGGCAGACAGGCGTTTGAAGGCTGTATCTCACTGCACTATTATTCTATCTATGAAAATGTAAAAAGCATCGGAGCCTATGCTTTCAAGGACTGTACCTCCCTTGAGTCGCTTTCTTTCAGGAACAAAGAATGCGAAATTGATCCTACTGCTTTTGAAGGCTCTTCAGTGCATAAAGCAGAAATACTTCCCGGTTCTGCTCTTGAGAGATCATTCAAGACAGACTTTCATGATATTACAGTGGTATATTTATATTCAGATGATCCAGCGGTAATTGAAGCTGACGGTCTTGAATACAGGATAGTATTGTATCATCCCTCACAGGATTCTGAGGCAGTCCCTGTTGCATATGTTTCCGGTGCTCCCGAAGGCGCAACAGAGGTAACCGTTCCCGATACTGTATCCGGCGAACTACAGGATTATCCGGTAGTGGGCGTATACAAGGAGGCCTTTGCGGGACAGGATAAACTGACGAGCGTAATCCTGCCGGAAAGTGTTCGTTCTATACAGGAGCTTGCGTTCAGCAATACAACATCTCTGAAGACCATCGATCTTCCTGATGATCTTGCAGTGATAGAATACGGCGCATTTTACCGTTCCGGTCTGACAGAGATAACCCTGCCGGAAAACTGCCTGCTTTCATACCAACATGACAGGACATTTCCTAACTTATATGACGAAATAAGCATCGGCCCTCCTACGGGGTATTTTGAAAACTACTGCGGAGCGTTTGAGTACTGCAAGGAGCTTACAAGCGCTACATTATCCCCGGCAATGACGATCATTCCTTCAAGGGCGTTCTTAGGCTGCAGCAAGCTGATAAAAGTCGACGGTCTTGAGAATATACAGGAGACCGGAATACAGACATTCAAGGACTGCACGGCGTTGGAGGAATTGGAGTTTTCTGAGGCGGCAAGTCTTTTCAGAAAGGATACCTTCAGCAATTGTTTTTCTTTGAAAAAGCTTGTAATCCCGGCCGATAAATGTGCTATCGCTGCTGTATCGGATCTCAGTCCGAGAATAGTGATATGGTGCTATGAGGATTCTGAGTTTGCAGTATATAATCTGCCAACCTCAAGAAAGAACAACGGCGGTGTTCAGTACCTCGATCCCTCACAGAGACCGGAACAGCCTGCGACTGAACCTCCCACGCAGAAAGAAACAGAGCCGCCTTATTATCCGACAGGCGAGAACATCAAGCCCGGAGATGCTAACTGTGACGGCAGGATAACCGTATCGGACGTTGTAGCTATACTCCAGTTTATCGCCTCAAAGGAGAAGTACCCGCTCACTCCCGAAGGTCAGCTCAACGCCGAGGTTGACGGAGTAAAGGGCATCACCGGACTCGATGCTATAGTTGTTCAGAGAATGGATGCGGGGATATGGGACAAGTCATAAACCATGAGAAATAAGATAGTTGGCGAGTAATACCTCCTTGAATTACCAAGCCTCCCGGTTCAGCTTGATGGGAAATGTTTCTTTTGTGGCTTTTTGACAGGCTGACGCCCCACTTTAAGTGGGGCGCTTGTTTTTATACAATACTGTCCTTTCCCGGATCCCTGATAAACCCTATCAGCTTCTCCAGATCGTCAAACTTGTCGTAATCGCCCATGATACCCTCACGGTGATAGACTATGCCGTTCTTCTCGTTGCGTTCAAGGCAGTCGAGCAGCTCCTCAACACCGTATCTCCTTACAAATTCCGCAAAAGCCCTCGCTTTTATCTTGTCCTTGTAAAGCCCCTTGCGGCAGTCCGCCGGCTCACATTTATAGCAGCCCTCTATGCTCTTGTCAATGCCGCATCTCCTGTTTTCGCACCAGTCCGCATCAGGGCACCATGACAGTTCAAGAAAACCGTCACGCCTGCAGCCCTTGCATTTCACGTTCTCGCTGCAAAGACAGCAGGCCAGTCCGCAGCGTGCTATGCCTAATTCACGTTTCATATATGTACCTCCGTTCATTCGGTTATTTCTATCAGATTGTCCTCAAAAGCCACAATACAGCTTTCATAATATCCGTCACCGGTAGTACGCGGACCGCTCCTGACCGTAAACCCGGCAAGGCGCAGGCTCTCCGTAAGCTCGTCCACCTTCTTTTTACTGCCGACGCTGAAAGCTATGTGGGAATAACCCATGCGGTCGGCAGACTTGTCTGAGTCGGCCACATCTGCCCTGTTCATCAGCTCTATCCTTGCACCGCCTTCAAAGCTTATGAAGTACGACCGGAAGCCGGTAGTTTTGTTATGGTAGCCGGAATTGGAGACTCCACCCAGATATCCGGTGAAAAAATCCCTTGCCGCTTCAAGGTCGCTGACATACATTGCAATATGCTCGATAATCATATCTGCCTCCGTAATCAAAGATCTGTTATATCAATTATACTATATGCGGGGAGAAGAATCAAGAGAGTGGAATTCAATTCATAATTCGATGCGGATTCGGATTATTGATACCGGCTTCGGTTGTGTTTAGGATTGCAGGGACCGCCTTTGGCGGTCCGCTTTGACAATATAACTGTTTGTTGAGATCCGGTCTGCCAGAGGCAGCCCCTACAGGGTAAAAAATAAAAGCCATAAAGAACCCCTTCGTTTTCTTTATGGCTTTTCATTTCTTATTCTACGGAAATAATGTAATAGTATACCGGCTGGCCGCCGTTTGCCATCATTACCTCGATCTTGTCGCTGAGCTTCGACTGGAGGAGCTGCTGCATCTGCTCTGCATTCTCCTCTGTTACGTCAGCGCCGTGTATCAACGTTACATAGCTTGTATCGCCCTTGGTAAGCTTCTTTACGAGCTTCACTGTTGCCTTGTTTATATCCTTCTCGGTGAAGGAGAGCTTGCCGTTGTCAAGAGCAAGTATCTCGCCCTCCTTGATGGAGTGTCCCTCGAACTCGGAATCACGGGCGGCAAAGGTGATAAGTCCTGTGGAGACCTTCTCGAATGCCTTTGTCATGTTCTTGCGGTTCTCTGCAAGGGTCAGGGAGTCGTCGAATGCCATCATAGCGGAGATGCCCTGCGGTATCGTCCTTGTCTGGAGCACGCATACGTTCTTGTCCGTAAGCTTTACAGCCTGCTCTGCTGCCATGATGATGTTCTTGTTGTTCGGGAGGACGAATACGGTATTTGCCGGAGTCCTCAGTATCGCACGGAGGATATCGTCAGTTGAGGGATTCATGGTCTGTCCGCCCTTGACTACGACATCAGCGCCGAGGTCGGTGAACATAGCCTCAAGTCCGTGACCTGCGGCAACTGCCACAAAGCCGAACTGCTTCTCGGGCTCTGCGGGAGAAAATCCTGCCTCGAGCTGCTCCGCCTCCTTGACCTTGTTCTCGTGCTGGATACGCATATTCTCGATCTTCGGACGGGGATCGTTGATGAAGAAACCGAATTCAAGACCCTTCTGGATCGCCTTGCCGGGATTGTCGGTGTGTACGTGTACTTTGATTATCTTCTCGTCGTCAACCACAACTACGCAGTCGCCGATAGTCTCGAGGTAAGCACGGAGCTTGATAGGATCCGGGCAGTCCTCGTTCTTCTGGAGCATGAACTCGGTACAGTAGGTGTAGGTTATCTCCGTGTCATACTGGCTGACAGCGGACTTGAAGGAATCTACCTGCTCTGTAACGGCGGGCTTCTCTGCGGGTACTGCTATACTTCCGCCGCATACGATATCCTTGATAGCTGTTATGATGATGGTGAAGCCCATACCGCCGGCGTCTACAACTCCTGCCTTCTTGAGCTGCGGGAGCATCTCGGTGGTCTTTGCGAGCACCTCCTCTGCCTCCTGACAGATCTCAGTCCAGAAGACTGTATCATCATTGGTGGAAAGGGCTATTTCCTTGGCTTTCTCGGCTGTGCAGCGGGATACCGTGAGGATAGTACCCTCTACAGGCTTCATTACTGCCTTGTAGGCCGCCTCAACGCCCAGTGCGAGAGCCTTGGCGAAGTCATCGGGGCCGGCCTCGCTGCGTCCGGCAAGTCCCTTGGAGATTCCGCGGAATATAAGTGAGAGGATAACGCCCGAGTTGCCTCTTGCACCCCTGAGGAGTGCAGATGCGGCAGCGGAGGCTACCTCTGAGATAGCGATATTATCCGGCATCATCTTCAGCTCCTGAATGGAGTTGCCGATGGTCATGGACATATTTGTACCCGTATCGCCGTCCGGTACAGGGTATACATTCAGCTCGTCTACTTCTCTTTTTCTGTTATTTATAGTAATGGCGGCAGAGATAACTGCGTCTCTGAATAAAGCACCGTTTATCACTGTAAGACCTCCTGATCAGTAATTCATATCATCGACGAACACGTTTATCTTGTGTACGTCCACACCCACAGCTTCTTCTACTATGAAGCTCACCTTATGGGTTATGCTGTTGACGGCAGCGGAGATATTGGTGCCGTATGTAACCTTGATATGCAGGTCGATAACGAGTCCGCCGTCCTTGTCGAAGCGTATCTTTACGCCCCTGCGCTTGAACAGCCTGCCTCCGGTCATGGAAGATACGGCAGAGCGGAAGGTGCTTACATTGCATACGTCGGCAACGCCGAAGCAGTCACAGACCGCATGACGTACTATCTCGGTGATATAGTTCTCTGAAACGGATATTTTACCGATATGGTTCTCAACTGTTACCATATAGCTCACGCTCCCTCTTGTGATGATTTTCTGCATCAAAGATGCACTTATAGTTATTATATCACATTTGTTTGCGTTTTACAATAGTAACAGGGAGATTTTTATACGGAATATATTCATGCGGCGCAGTCATTGTACAGACTGCGGGCTGCCAAAGGCAGCCCCTACAGACCAAACATGACAGGAATCAGCAAATCAGAGCTAAGCGGCGGTGTGATGCAGGCATCGCCCCCTACATTTCAAATATATAGCCTAAGGCGATACCGCTTTTATTCTTTATTATTACTCTTCCGTCCTTTTTTGTCAGCAAAACAAAAAGTTTCCCCGCCTACAACTCCCCCGCATTGTAAACCCCCTCTTTTCTGCCGCCTTATGAACGGGTTTCTCCGTTCGGCACGAAAGGAGGTATTTTTATGCCCTCATCAGACAGTAAACCGGACAGGCGCAGGCGCTTCTGCTGCTGGTATGCCGTCACCGGCGACCCGGAGGGCTCCGCTCTCAAGGCGGGATTCAGCCGTGAAGAGGCTCTGCCGGAGGCGCTTGCCTGCCTGCGTTCACGCAGCTGTATCAGGCTCATATCACAGCTTCGCAGCTCGCTCTCCGGTACGGGCAGTATCCTTGCCGGACTGCGCCGGCTTGCCTTCGGGAGCAGCACGGACGCTGTAAAGCTCGCTTTTTCGGACGAGCTCCCGCCGCCGGATATCATCGGCAGCCTTGACCTCTTCAACGTCTCCGAGATAAAGCGTGTAAAGGGCGGCGGCGTGGAGATAAAGCTCTTCGACAGGATGAAAGCGCTCGAAAAGCTCTTCGAGCTTGAGAACAGCTTCTCCGACAGGGATATGGCGGAAAGCCTTATCAGCGCCCTTGCGCCGGGAGAGGAGGATGATCCCCCTGAGGATACGTAAACTCTCGCCGAAGCAGCGGCTTGCGATGAAGTGGTGGTGTATGCCGGAATACAGGGACTTTGACGCTGTCATCTGCGACGGCGCTGTCAGGAGCGGCAAGACGCTCTCGATGTCGCTCGGCTTCGTGCTGTGGGCATCATGCTGCTTCAGCGGACGCTCCTTTGCGCTCTGCGGCAAGACCGTCACCTCGCTGCGCCGCAACGTTGTCACGCCTCTGCTGCCGCTGCTCTCGGAATACGGGTTCCGGTGCAGTGAAAAGGTCAGCCGCAGCTACGTCGACATCACCTTCCTTGACCGGACGAACCGCTTCTACCTCTTCGGCGGCAAGGACGAGGGCTCGGCTGCGCTGATACAGGGAATGACGCTTGCAGGGGTACTGCTCGACGAGGTGGCTCTCATGCCGCGTTCCTTCGTGGAACAGGCGCTCGCCCGCTGCTCTGTTCCGGGCTCAAGGATGTGGTTCAACTGCAATCCGGACAACCCCGGCCACTGGTTCTACTGCGAGTGGATAAAGAAGGCTGCGGAGAAGAACGCTCTCGTCCTGCATTTCACCATGGCTGATAATCCGTCACTCACACAGAAGCTCCGGGAGCGCTACGAAAGGCTGTATTCCGGAGCTTTCTACGACCGCTTCGTGCTCGGGAAATGGACCGCCTCGGAAGGTGCGGTCTACCCGATGTTCAGTGCGGAGAAATACGTATACACCGGAGATATCGAATGTCAGCGGTATGTCATCTCCTGTGATTACGGCACCGTCAATCCCTCCTCCTTCGGGCTGTGGGGGCTTTCCGGAGACGTGTGGTACCGTATAAGGGAATACTACTACGACTCACGCAGGGAAGGCTCCTCACGCACCGACGAGGAACACTATGCCGCTCTTGAAAAGCTTGCGGACGGCCTGAGTATCTCCAGGGTCATCGTTGATCCTTCGGCCGCAAGCTTCATCGAGTGCATACGCAGACACGGCAGGTTCCGTGTCGTGAAGGCGGATAACGATGTCGTCACGGGGATACGCCGTGTAAGTACTGCGCTCAGGCAGGGAAGGCTCCGGATCCACGAATCCTGCACTGACATCATACGGGAGTTCTCACTGTACCGCTGGAGCGACAAATCCGGCACTGATGCTCCCGTAAAGGAGAACGATCACGCAATGGACGATATGCGCTACTTCGTCGCCGATATGGTCAGGGACAGCGGCGGGGATGAGCTTATAGCGCTGTCGGTATCAAGATGAAAGGAGGAGCTATGAAGCTATTCGGAAGAAAGAAGAACGATACGCCCGCAAGAGCAGAGCCGGAGCTGATACCGGCGGAGAGGTCTGCGGAATGGAGCAGCTCCCTGCCGGAAACGGTCGAGCCCTTTGAAAAGGAGCTCTTTGACCGGCTGCGCTGCTCGGTGCCGGTAATCGATGCTGCGATAATGAAGATAATACGCCTTACCGGCGGGTTCAGAGTCGTATGCTCCGATGAAAGATATCAGGAGATGCTTGATGGGTTCTGCGGGAGCGTGCCTGTCGGGCTTACGGGGAAGTCTCTCGGCTGCTTTGCCGACAGCTTCCTCGACAGCCTGCTCACCTACGGCAGCGCCGCCGGAGAGATAGTGACCGACCCGCAGGGAAAGGAGATAGAAGGGCTCTGGAACGGGGATATCTCCCGCATCAGGATCGCTGCCGGCTCTTCGCCGTTCCGCAGGAGCTATACCGTTGCCGGGAATGACGGCTCTGTGAAGAAGGTCGCTCACCCGGAAAGGATAGTCTACGCCTCGCTTACGGGAGGGCATTCCCTGCTGAGAGGTCTGCCTGCACTCAGCAGCATACTTCTGAGAATATACCGCTGCATCGGGCAGAACTACGACCGTGCCGGAAATGTGAGATATGCCGTCACCTATAAACCCTCCGGGGATGCCGGAGATATCATCAGCTCAAGGGAAAGAGCGGTGCAGATAGCAAGAGAATGGGCGGACGGCATGAACTCCGCAAGGTACGGTCAGGTCAAGGACTTCGTGGCTGTGGGAGATGTGGATATAAAGGTCATCGGTGCGGAAAATCAGCTCTTTGATACCGAAGTGCCGGTGCGACAGCTGCTTGAACAGATAGTCGCAAAGCTCTCCATACCGCCCTTCCTGCTCGGACTGAGCTGGAGCAGCACGGAGAGGATGTCCTCACAGCAGGCGGATATACTCACCTCGGAGCTTGAATACTACCGCAGGCTCCTCACGCCCGTACTCTGTGACATCGGCGAGAGCTTTCTCTGCTCGAAGGGGATAATTGCCGGATGCAGCGTAGAATGGGATAATATCAACCTGCAGGACGAATCTGTCCTCGCAGAAGCAAGACTCAGGAACGCACAGGCTGCCGAGATAGAGATGCGTCTCGCAGCCGGAAAATGATACGGAGGTATAGTATGTATAACGATATAAAGCTTGAAAAGGCACTTTACAACCTCAGCGGCAAGTCATTCACCGCCGCCCTTGAGGAGCTTGACCCCTCCTCAGCCTATGCCGGCACCGACCTTGCCGGACTTGACGCATTCGAGAGACAGCTCAGGCGCTTCGACATAAAGGTGAGCGGACAGGGCTGCGACAGGGTGGAGAAGTTCTTCTCCTCCACAGGTTCAGCCATACTCTTTCCGGAGTTCGTGACACGCTGCATCAGGAGGGGCTTTGACGAAACCGTTCTCTCCTCCGTATGCGCTGTCAGGACGCTCAGCAGCGAGAGCCAGTACCTCGGCTGCACCATAAGCGACACCGACGAATACGCCCCGACCTACGAAGGCGACCTCTTCCCGGAGGCAGAGATAAGAGAGGGCTCGGCTGTCGTACTCAGGAAGTTCGGCAGAGTCATCAGTGCTTCCTATGAAGCAGTACGCCGCCAGAGACTTGACGTGTTCGGCGTTATGCTCAGGAGCGTGGGTGCAAGGCTTGCAGATGCCGTAGTGAAGAAGGCGGTAACGGTACTTCTTGCCAATGCAGAGGGCATAACCGCCAATGAGCTGACCTACACCGAGCTTGCGGCGCTCTACGGCGAGTTTGAGTGCTTCGATATGACCTCGGTCATAGCTTCTCCCTCAAACGCTTCCATAATAGCGGCAATGGAGCAGCTGCGTGATACCAGAGCCGACAGCGACGGCAGGATGATACTCCCCTTCGGCTCAGAGCTGATAAAGACCTCCGCTGTGCCCGACGATAAGATAATCGGCATCGACAGGGATTTCGCCCTTGAATTCATCACCAGCACCGATCTCGTCATGGAGACCGACAAGCTCATCGACCGCCAGCTTGATCAGATAACCGTATCGCTCACCTGCGGTTTCCGCAAGATAACGCCGGATGCAGTGAAGGTGCTCACCATTGAATGAATTCATAATTCTTAATTCATAATTACCTGAAACGCGTCGGAATTCGGAATGCGGAATTCGGAATTAGGAATTTGCGGTATCGCCTTCGGCGATGATCTGAAATGCAGGGTGCGATGCAGGCATCGCACCGCATCTGCGTTCCGCTTGTTCTGCGCTGCAAGTATAACGACTGTAGGGACGCACATCGGGCGTCAGCAGAACAGGTACATCTGTCGTATATGGTGCGATTATCGTTCAGGGTGCGGGCTGCCGAAGGCAGCCCCTACAATGCGTATTTATTTCGTCATGGCGGTATGGAGCGTCCGCAGCGAATCTTGCGGCGGCGGACGGCCAATGGCCGTCCCTACAGAATGGGGAGGTGTACAGGGGGGCGGGGCGATGTAGGCATCGCCCCCTACACATGATACATCTCACGATACCCAAAGTAAGAGCGATGATTATGTTACCCGTGCGATAGCCTGACAAGGCCTGCTGCCTCCGATAGAAAGCAAAAGCTGACAGGAGGGGGTGGAGGGGAAGGAAGGGGGAGTCCAGAGTGGGAAAACTTGGGTGACTCCCCACGGGGTGGGGAGATGTCCGTAGGACAGAGGGGACGGGCGCCTGTCAGGCGG
>JAFZRF010000050.1 GCA_017620025.1 Ruminococcus sp. | reverse complement strand
CTCAGGCTGATGTTGATCGTATTGTGGCTTTAATAAACGCTCGTCCTAGAATCTGCCTCGGGGATAAATCTCCTGATGAAGTTTTTTGTTGCACTTGACTTGACAATCTGCCTGCGCCCCTTTAGCGGAGTCCAGAGGCAGCGCCTCTGGTGGGGTGTGGGGCAAAGCCCCACATATAGCCACAGGGCGCTTCGCAAGGGGTGAATTCCCAAACAGTCCGGGGGACTGTTTGGGAAGAGGGGACGCCTTGCAAGTGAAGGCGTCCCCTGACAGAACTAAGGACTTATAAAAAAGATATGGGCGCACCGGTAAGTGCGCCCGTTTTTTATTCCTCTTCTGACGACTGCTTCAGGTACTTTGAGTGCTTCTTCTGCTTCTCGACATACATTTTCTTGTCGGCAGCGGTAACAAAGTCAAAGAGCTCCTGTTCCTTTGTCGGTATCGATACGACTGAACCTATGCTCGCACTCAGTACGAACGGATTTCCGCCGCTGGTATTTACTATACCTATACCGTCTGATATCGTCCGGGTTAGTGCTTCTGCATCGGCCTCGGTATAATCCGCTGCAAAGACTATGAACTCGTCTCCGCCGAAGCGGCAGTATACTTCACCGCGGGTGCAGCTGTCACGGAGTATCCCGGCTATGCAGCATATCGCATTGTCGCCGACACTGTGACCGAATGTATCATTGATGAGCTTCAGCCCGTCAAGGTCGATGAACATTACCATGATAGCCCTCTGCTGATCAACACAGTCGCGGTACTTTTTCTCGGCAGCCTCAACAAAACCGTTGCGGTTATATATTCCGGAGAATGAATCCTGTGCGTAGAGCTTTCCGAGGCGCTCTACAGCACACTCAAGTACAATAAGCTTACGGATATTCTCAAGCGAATTGCTTATCGATATGCACCATGACTGGAACATAGTATTGTGCAGGGAGAGCCTGTCTATCCTGATACCCATATATCCGAGACAACGGTCACCGAAATGCAGCGGTACGAAGTAGCGCACCTTTCCGGGTGTGTCATCATCGGGAGGGATAAGCTCCTTTCTGCTTATACGCTCCGTATCAAGGAAGACACCGTTCCTGTAGGCGATAGGTATGAGCATCTCTTCGGTATACTCGCTGTAGTCTGCGGACTTTTTCATTTTGCCAGGTCTCTTGCGGACGGATATTGTATCCTCATTCCAGTTCGTACAGAGACAGAAATAGAACTCGTCCGGATCCATTTCCTTTGTGATTATCTTCAGCGAGGTTATATACTGTTCAAAGCTGCTGCATCCGAGAAGACCGCTCGACAGACGATTCAGACGGGCAAGGTAGTACTGTGTGACATCTGACTGCCTGTAGCTGCTGTAGTTCCTTGCACGAAGCTCAGCTATAGTCGCTTTCCTTCCGGAGCCGCATCCGCAGCTCTCTGAGAAGCACGGCTTCATATCAAGTATCCTGCTGCGCTCCTTCACGCCTCCGTCAAAATGCTCACGGAGCATCTGACAGGCAAGCTTGCCGGAAAGTTTGAGCGGACGGCTCACCGTTGTAAGCTCGATACGGTAATCGAACCGCTCGAATGAATGATCGAAACCGGAGACCGCTATATCTTCCGGTACACAGTAGCCTGACTCGGCAAGGCGGTCAATGGCTGCCGCTGCCATAACGTCATTGGCACATATTATCGCCTCCGGCATTTCCGGAGCATAGCGCAGGAAGTAATCTATCGCAGCTCTGCCCTCCGGGGCTCTGAAATCGCCGTGATATATTCTCTTTCTGTCGATTTCTATATTATTCTCCTTCAGCACCTCAAGGAATGCTTCGAGCCTGTCGTCGCTTTCGGAGTTGGCAGGAGGGCCGGAGATATAGTTGAAGCGTGTGAAGCCGTGATGCTTTATGAAATGCTCGGTTATCTCACGCATTGCAGTCTTGTTGTCGATACCTATATGCAGCATACCCGGAACGTCATTGTCAACGCTGACCGCAGGTATCCCTGCCTCTGTGATATCGCTCAGTATGCGCGCAGCAACCGGCGGATAGTCTATCGTATTCGTCAGCAGCACCGCTCCGTCAAACGTACTAAGATCCGGAAGTGAGAAAATATTAAACTCACCGGTATCATGCCCGGCGTTCTCCATAGTTCCGATAAAGGATACGAATACTGACAGATCAAGCCCGCATTCAGCAGCAGAAGCCTTCATACCGTCAAGTATCTCACTCTGGTATTTCTGATCTATACCCGCAACAATAACCGCTATCCTGCGCTTATCCATGCACGATCCCCTCTCTGTGTCATATGACTTCAGGCCAAGTCCTTATTCTCCTTCTGTGTCTGTTTACTGTGTCTTTAAACATAATGACCTTTGTCTGTTTTCAAAACTCCATTATTTATATTATACAATAAAAAATAAAAACAATCAATAGAATTATATAATAATAATCTTTAGCAATATTAAACATTTATTCACAAGTATTTCCTCATGGTAATTTGTCTCTTCCAATATACCCGCCGGAAGGATTTTACGGTCACAAATACCGGAACATCGTACCTGATTCTGTCATTTTGCACAAAGAGCTGTGTCAAACAGCGTAGGATATCGGGGAAATACCGTCCGAAGATATTTACATTTTCGGCAGGTTCAACAAAAACATTCAAAACGCAAATTGAATTCTTGATTTCTTTTCAGCATAATGATATAATTAGAGTGGAGTAATAATTTTATGTTAATTATATTTATCAAGATTCATTGTGGAGTGATACTATGTCGAATGAAAACAAACCCTCCAAGGGAAAGATCGTAAAGATCGTAAAAGTCAGACCAGTCCGCAGGAACGAGACAAATGTGCCGGCGGCTGAGACACCACCTGTTACTACTCCTGTGGCTGAGCCTGAAGTCATAGCTTCTCCCGCTGCGGAGAATATGCCTGAGCTCCCCAAGGTACCGGAGGCTCCCAAGGCTGATACAAAGCCCGAGCCAAAGAAGGAAGAGATCAGAATTCCTGAGATGCCCAAGGCTGATATAAAGCCTGAGCCTAAGAAGGAAGAGATCAAAATTCCCGAGATGCCCAAGGCTGATACCAAGCCTGAGCCGAAGAAGGAAGAGATCAAGCTCCCTGAGATGCCTAAGGCTGATACAAAGCCTGAGCCGAAGAAGGAAGAGATCAAAATTCCTGAGATGCCTAAGGCAGATGCGAAGCCTGAGGCCAAGAAGGAAGAGATCAAAATTCCTGAGATGCCAAAGGCTGATATAAAGCCTGAGCCCAAGAAGGAAGAGATCAGAATTCCCGAGATGCCTAAGGCTGATACCAAACCCGAACCAAAGAAGGAAGATATCAGGATCCCTGAGATGCCCAAGGCTGATGCTAAGCCTGAGGCCAAGAAGGAAGAGATCAAAATTCCTGAGATGCCAAAGGCTGATACTAAGCCTGAGCCCAAGAAGGAAGAGATCAAAATTCCTGAGATGCCAAAGGCTGATATAAAGCCTGAGGCCAAGAAGGACGATATCAGGATCCCCGAGATGCCCAAGGCTGATGCTAAGCCTGAGGATAAAAAAGAAGAAAACAAGGCTCCTGAGGCAGCTAAGCCGGAGCATAAGTTAAAGATCACCGAGATGCCCGCTTCCGAGCATGAGACTTTAAAGCCAGATCAGAAGAGGTCGCCGTTCAAGGTGACTGAAATGAATCCTGATGCTAAGAAGCCGGAACCTCCAAAGGCAGAAGAGAAGAAGGAAGATGTCAAGGCTCCTGAGGCTCCCAAGGCTGAGGAGAAGAAGGATATCAAGGCTCCCGAAGCTCCTAAGGCTGAGGAGAAGAAGGACGTCAAGGCTCCCGAAGCTCCTAAGGCTGAGGAGAAGAAGGACATCAAGGCTCCCGAAGCTCCCAAGGCTGAGGAGAAGAAGGATATCAAGGATCCCGAAGCTCCCAAGGCTGAGAAGAAGAAGGACATCAAGGCTCCCGAAACTCCCAAGGCTGAGGAGAAGAAAGACGTCAAGGCTCCCGAGGCTCCCAAGGCTGAAGAGAAGAAGGATATCAAGGCCCCCGAAGCTCCCAAGGCTGAGGAGAAGAAAGACGTCAAGGCTCCCGAGGCTCCCAAGACTGAGGAGAAGAAGGAAGAAATCAAAACTCCTGAGGCACCAAAGCCCGAGCAGTATAAATCGCCGTATAAGGCACCGGAGATTCCCCGAGAGGACAGAAAGCCCTGGCATCCGGATCCTATGAAGAAGGCCGGAAGAAAGCCCAGCATGGACATGATGGAGATCATGCCCGCTGACGAGGCAAGGCCTACTGTCACCGAGGACGAGATGATGAATGATATCTTCTCTATGTCCAAGGAAAGGAATCTCTCGCCTGTATTCACCCATTCACAGGCCGCCGATATGGATGACCTCGCAATGGATGAACTCGTAATACCTGCAATTACCGATGTTCCGAAACACTGGACAGAAGCTCCTGTAGCTCCTGTAAAAATAAAACTTGATGAACTCGCTCCTGAGGCTCCAGCCAAGGACGAGAAAAAGCCTGAAGCTCCTGTCAAGGAAGAGAAGAAGCCTGAGGCTCCCGTCAAGGAAGAAAAGAAGCCTGAAGCCCCCGTCAAGGACGAGAAGAAGCCTGAGACTCCCGTCAAGGACGAGAAGAAGCCCGAGGCTCCTGTCAAGGAAGAAAAGAAGCCTGAGACTCCTGTCAAGGAAGAGAAGAAGCCCGAGGCTTCCGTCAAGGAAGAGAAGAAGCCTGAAGCCCCTGTCAAGGACGAGAAGAAACCTGAAACTCCCGTCAAGGAAGAGAAGAAGCCTGAGACTTCTGTCAAGGAAGAGAAGAAGCCTGAAGCTCCCGTCAAGGAAGAGAAGAAGCCTGAAGCTCCCGTAAAGGACGAGAAGAAGCCTGAGACTCCTGTCAAGGACGAGAAGAAGGCTGAGGCTCCTGTCAAGGACGAGAAAAAGCCTGAGACTCCTGTCAAGGACGAGAAGAAGCCTGAGACTCCCGTCAAGGAAGAGAAGAAGCCTGAGGCTCCCGTCAAGGAAGAGAAGAAGCCTGAGGCTCCCGTCAAGGAAGAGAAGAAGGCTGAGGCTCCTGTCAAGGACGAGAAGAAGGCTGAGGCTCCGGCAGATAAAAAGAGTGATAAGCCCGAGGATCTCTGGGCAAAGAAGAAGAGGGAAAGCGATCCGTTCTTCAATATAGATGTTTCAGCACTCAAGGCCAAGAAGGAAGAGGCAAAGACTTCCGAGACTGAAGTAAAGAAGGAAGAGCCCAAGGCTCCCGAGGCTGAAGTAAAGAAGGAAGAGCCCAAGGCTCCCGAGGCTGAAGTAAAGAAGGAAGAGTCCAAGGCTTCCGAGACCGAGGTAAAGGAGGAAGAGGCCAAGGCTCCAGAGGCTGAAGTCAAGGAGGAAGAGACCAAGGCTCCCGAGACTGAGGTAAAGGAAGAAGAGACCAAGGCTCCTGAGGCTGAAGCAAAGAAGGAAGAGATCATATCTCCCGTTCTTCCGGTACACCACGCTGCACCTGCCGTTCCTGAACCCGCAGCTTCAAAGCCGTTTACGGCTGCTGAGCTTGCTGAGATGCTCAGGAAGGAAAATATCGATGTTGAAGACAGCTCCGAGATCGAGATCGATGATGTTAACAACATGGTCATTGACAAGAAGGGTACTCTTATCAAGTACATCGGAACAAACGAGATCATCAATATCCCCTCATCGATCGTTACTATCGGCAAGTACGCATTCCGCGGCAACACCTCCGCAAAGACCATTAATATGGGCGACGGAGTAAAGTATGTAGATAAATTCGCATTTGCACACTGTACCGAACTCGAGGAGATCATATTCTCACCGAATCTTGAGACTATCGCTGAGAACGCATTCCTGAAGTGCATTCGTCTGTGCGAGGTCAACTTCCCGCTCACGCTCAAGAGCATCGGCAAGGGTGCATTCGGAAGATGCAGTTCTCTCCGCAAGGTCATGTTCCCCGGAAAGCTCAAGAAGATCAGTGATCTTTGCTTCTTCTCCTGCCGCAACCTGAACAAGGTCATCATCAACAGTCCTATCGAGAGTATCGGCAGCTCGGCATTCTCCGAGTGCTACGGACTCAAGGACGTTACGATAGCTGATACCGTGACATACATCGGTGAGAGCGCATTCTCATGGTGTCATTCACTCACAGAGATCACTATCCCGGCGTCAGTGAAGACGATCGCTAACTGGGCATTCTACGGATGCAACAACCTGAGCGACATTCAGCTCAGCCTCAATACAAAGGACATTCGTGATGACGCATTCTGCGGCTGCGAAAACGTATTCAACGTCAAGATCGCAGAGTTCGACAAGCCCGATGTTACAGCTGATGAGATACGCAAGGGTCATAAGCTGACCATAAAGGTGCTCAAGCAGATCAACCGCAAGAAGGCTGAACGCTATGCAAGAGAGCATGGTATAAGCACATTCTTCCTGTAATAACATAAACCGTATCGGACAGATCGTCTGATACGGTTTTTTATTTGGTATCAACAACAGAGAATACTTTATCTGTCAGCGAATTACAAATGTCATCAACAGAGTGACAGGCGGCATCTTTAATCACAGCCCATCATGCGCTATAATGATATCAGAAAGAAAACACCGCCGCCTAAAAGGAGGAATGAGTTATGAAAAAATATGTAGGCGAGAACGATACCGCAAGAACATGGATACTTGTTATCGTCGGAGTACTATGTACGGTGATAATTCTGTCCTGTGGGATGGACAAGATGCTCGACTTCCCGATGATGCCGCTTCTGTGGGCTACAATAATGATAGATGCGACAGCTGCCGGACACCTTATATGGCTGCTCGTGAGCGCATTCAGCGAAAAGAACCGATTCTATACCGTTCTTCCGCTTACCTGCGGAGGACTCGGACTGATATCGTATATATATTCAGAGATCGAGCGTCACAGAAACGGTTTTTTAAGCGATCTCGGTGCGGCCATTATCATTCTCTTTTTCACCTTACCTCTTGCTGCAGTCACGGTATTCTGGATCATCGCCGGTATCGTGCATCTGGTACGCTCGAAGAAAAATACCTGACTGTGAATATACAGCAGAAAAGCTCCCCTTTCCCGGGGAGCTTAGTCATGTCATTTTGTATATAGCCTGTCGCTGATATATTTCACCGGCACCTCTTCTGTACACCACACTTCATTTTCAGTAACACCGAAAGAATATCCGTCCTTTGCCATTTCCGAAGCTGATATTTTCAGCACCACAGGAGTCTTGTGCCAGCGCTCGGCTGACTGCCATGCCTTTGCCTCTTCAGCCTGCATATGCACAGCATGACGCTTCATCCTGCTTATCGCTCCGCTTGCCTCTATTGCTTCAAGTGCCTTTGTTGTAGTGCCGTGATAGAGGAACTCCGGCGGCTCGCAATACACGAGCTCAGGCTCTACCCACGGTACCGAATGCCCCTGACAGCATTTTATCTTCTCATGCTTCTCATCGAAGAGATAGCGTCCCTTCTTGTCCTCGGCCACTATTCTTTCAAGGAGCTCTCTGTCGAGCTTATATCTGCTGCACTTTTTCACTCCGCTGATGAGCTGTTCAACCGAAACCCAGCCGTGACCGTCCATGTCAAGCCCCGCCTTCTCCGGCTGATGCCGCAGAAGAAGGCAGAGGAATTTTGATAATTCGTCCAATTTTTTCACCTGCTTTATTTGTCGTTGCCAGTAAGCTCTTTTCCGGCAAGGTACTCTTTATACTGAGCCCTTACCCTTTCAAGCTCGTCCTTGTTGTTTTTCTTTGAGAAATAATACTCGAAATTTTCCATGCTGAGCTTTGCGACTGCTGCTTCTGTTTCAGCTGTCTTCTCAGCTATATCGTCTGTCGGCGATACATATATCATTTCACCGAACCGCACCAGCGCACGTCTGCCAAAGGCATTGCAGGCGACCGGAAGTATGCCCGCTCCTGTCTTCTGTGCGAGGACTGCCGTTCCCGGTTTGAAACGGTTCTGAAATTTTGCTCTTCCCTCCGGGGTCTTGTTCTTTCTTGTTCCCTCTGGAAATATCAGGGATACTTTGTCGTGTGCTACATAGACCGCCATCAGCTCGGCTGCGTTGTGCTTATCCTCCTTGCTGTTCCTGTCAATGAAGATGCCAAGGCCTGTCGAGTCAAAGAGTCTTCCGCGGAATGTATCTCTTATCTCCTTTGCAGCATATCCCACAAACGGTCTGTTTCCGAAAGCAAGTCCGAAACGGTACTGATCGAAGCTGTCGCAGTGATTGCAGATGATGATAAAGCCGTTCTGATACGGGATATTCTTTTTCCCGAATGCTTTGACGCAGAAGAACATCCTCACCGGCAGCTTCAGCAGTCTGTAAAGCCTGCGGAATCTTCCTTCACCTCTGAGGAGCTTTTCGCTGTCAAACGGCGCCTCCTGAAGATGTCTCTGATACAGCCGGAAATAGTTCTTCTTTTCCTCGTCGGTGAGCTCGGCTATCTCTTCCCGCTCAAGCCTGCTGTAGCCATCTTCCGAAGGTACAGGAAGCGACATAAGCAGCTGCCTTATCTCCTCCCAGCTGTGAACACGGGTAATATTCTCATGCGATATATCACTGTTGTATGGGGCATCGAACATCAGTACGTGTATGCCGTTCTCCGCAAGATACAGAGCATTATCCGGCCTGTCCTCTATCATCGCATCGACTCCGAGCTTGCGGCAGGCCTGAAGCTTGTCTCTCGGGCTCAGCTTTTCACTGCATAGCTGCACAGAATTAAAACGAAAATCATTGCGCTCAAGCCAGCCCATGAGCCAGCTGCGGGAGAGGTATCCGAGGATCCCGCGATCATCCGCAAACATACGGGCCGAAATCAGATGAAATTCAAAGCCCTGCCCGGAAAGCTCGTTTATCACGCTGAGTGCTCCCTCACGGGCCGGTTCTGTCTGGCAGTAGCGCCGGAATATACCTACCGCCTTTGTATAGCGCCATACAACATGGATATCGCTTACATCATATATTTCATCGACTCCGTATCCGTTCAGATCGACAGGTTCACGGCGGAAAGTCTCCTTTCCTGCACGTACATTATGAGTATACAGGTCCGTCAGGACTCCGTCACAGTCACACCCGATGATGAATCTGTACATTCTCGCTCTCCTTTATCTTTGCTATCTGTGATCTGAGATTTATACTCAGAAAAAGCCATGAGGAGTTGATTCTCTCAGGACTTGCCGGGCGCATGATACTCACTGCTGCCTGTATGACAGGTCATCAGATTACTAATATCTTTTAATAATACACCTGTGTTTTATTATAGCACAAAAAGACGCTGTTTACAATACAATATTTGCTCTTCGCAGAAATTTAGTTATTTTAAAAATCAAGGTTCCTTATAGGTAAGTCTTTTTCGTGAAGCGTTCCAATATATGTGAAAAGCCGTCAGAACGGATAGATCCGAACTGACGGCTTTCTTTTGTATTTACATTGTGTCAGATATCAGCGCCGAGCTCCTCAAGAGCCCATTTTGATCTCTGGTAGCTGCTTGACTTTCTGAACCATTTTATAGCGTTGTCAATATCACGCTCAACACCGATTCCTTCGCAATAGCGATGGCCGACCTCATACTGCGCCCTTTCGTTGCCCTGCTCGGCAGCTTTAAGGTACCACTTGAATGCCTCCTCATGATCTATGCGGGCACATCTTCCCTCGGAGAAGAATGAACCAAGCTTCAGCTGTGCAGGAAGGAAACCTGCCTCTGCTGCCTTGAGTACCCATTTCATTGCAAAATCCGATTCATAGGTTGACCAGCTGTCGGCCAGATGTGCTTCAAACCAGCAGCCAAGTTCGTACTGAGCCGGAACATGACCGTTCTCAGCTGCCTTCTCAAAGCATTCTCTCTCATAATCATCACCTTCGA
Organism: Ruminococcus sp.; assembly: GCA_017620025.1. GTDB lineage: Bacteria > Bacillota > Clostridia > Oscillospirales > Ruminococcaceae > Ruminococcus. Next base: position 21,960 of record JAFZRF010000050.1, on the reverse strand, counting down.
CCCAGTATTTGACAAAACGTGAGCCTTCACTCTGATCCATGCACTGACAAAGCTTTCCGAGTAAGTACAGCGCTTCAAGAGAGCCCTTTCTCGCTTCGTTCTCAAGCCACTTCTTTACTCTGTCATCGATGCAGAACGATCTGAGCGGAACCGCCTCATCACAGTACTCCATGAACCTGACATGGAAACGTGATGCGGGATGCCCCTTTGCAGCAGCCTTCTGAAAATCTGCCTTTCCAACCTGATTGATAATGCTGAATACAGTCTGCTCAGCTATGATACCGCTCAGGTAGATGCTCTCGATCTCCGCCTTGACTGCATCTGAACCTGTAGCCCATTCATTTGTAGCTACACCGTTATGTGCCACACGGTTCCAGACTATTCCCATCTTTTCAAGAAATCCGTACCAGAATGATCTGAAACTGCTTTCAGTGACCGCATCCTGCAGCGATTTAGTCTGCTCGGAGCGTCTGATCTGCTCAGACTTTCTGATCTTATCTCTTACATCATCGCTGTATATGGTAGACAGTAACATAATCATCCTCCTTTATCCGATCCTTCCGAATACGACCAGTGACAAAATACACTGATCTTAAACTGACATCCGGCATTAGGAACAAGCCACAATAAACAAACTGTATATATTTTTCAGCAGTTTACACGAAGTGTCAGTTTATTATTCTTTAGTATAATTCTATCACAAACTAACACAAATTTCAATTATTTCTTCCATAAATTCACAGTTCTATTATAAATATCAGCGTTTTGCACAAAGGAGAGCATTTTACACCGTGCACTTTGACAATCATGGTATCTATGTATTAAACCATCAGCATTATACTATCAGTATGACACAGAATGAAACTTTTGTAAATGTTATTTCTCAGAGCAGATAATGACTTGTAATTCTTCTCACAATTTGGTATAATGTATTTCAGTACGGTCAGTCACAGCTTATCAAAGAAGCTCACAGACGAAAAACTGATGAGATATCGTCAGATCACATATACCGCAACAGATCATATTTCCCATGGAGGTCCAGCAATGAAAAAAGCCATCATTCTTCTCTCAGCGATCATCCTTTCCGCTTCGCTCTGCACCGGCTGCGAGGGCAGGTCCCTTGTTCCGCCCGAAGAGCAGAGCAGAGTCGAGATGCCTCAGGTCCCGACAAAGGAGCTTATCGAGATAGATCCGTTCAGAAACCTGAGTTTCAGGTATCAGCACAACGAATCCGGCGAAATAAAAGAAATAGGTGATCCGGATTTCTTCATGAATCCTGTAAATGTCACGATAGACGGCGAAAACAGACGGATCAAATATCTTGCTGATTATTACACCGATATCCGTCTTGAAAAGTGTATCGAGCGCGGATGCTACATGAGGATCTATACTGATGTTCCCGACAAAGAGCTTAAGGAGGGCGATACAGTTACCCTTCATCTTCTTATTGACGGAAATGATATAAAGGAAAAGGATATCCCTGAATATGTTGAAAAAGTCTACGGCATCAGACTTAAAAAAGCAACAAAGGATATAACCGTTCATTTTGAAGAAGCCGAGATACAGAAAATAGACCCGTTTGAGGGCGGCTGGATCGATTTCAGAAAAGAGGACGGCAAGATCACTTATACCGATTCTTTTGATGACTGTGTCGGAGATACTGTAGCACACAAGAACAAGATCGAGCTCAGCTATGACATATCTCTTGAAGAGGGAAAGAGTCTTGATGAACTCTACATCGGGGATAAGCTGAAAGTCACCGCTGTTATGACCACCTTCACCGGCGATACGTATAAGGGTGATGACATCAACAAGTATCTTGGAGACAACTGGGTGAATACAAGGCTTTCGGAGACCGAAAAAATATATGAAGTCTTTCCGGTAAGCCTGAGAGGAAGGTACTCAACAAATGTCAACATCTCCCTCAATCGTGCGGACGACTGGAAGGAGCTCGTCAGCGACAAGAAGAAGTTCGACAAGTATGACTTCAGTCATATCGACGGTTCCACAGCCACCATTCCGATCACTGCCGAACTGTTAAGGCAGTTCTGCGGCATCGAAGACGATAAGCTCGAGTACTACATAGATCACAACACCACCGGTCCGGCTTATGAAAAGCTTATTCTCGGCGAGGACGGAAAGAACATCATACTTGTTACCGAGCCCTCCTCCGAGGAACTTACACTTGCTAAAGAGCATCATGTCGAGCTTGATGTTACTCCCGTCGCACTTGACGGATTCGTATTCATCACACACAAGGACAATCCGGTAAACAGTCTGACCGTTGAGCAGATACAGCGCATATACAGCGGCGAGATAACCAACTGGAAGGAGGTCGGCGGCAAGGACGAGCCGATAACCGCATATCAGCGTGAAGCAAATTCCGGAAGCCAGACCGCTATGGAGAATCTTGTAATGAACGGCAAGGAGCTCATGGAAGCTCCGAAGAACAATATTCCCATAACCATGGGTGAGCTGGTAGACTCAGTAGCATCATATAAGAATGCAACCGGCAGCATAGGCTACTCCTTCTATTACTACCTGAACAATCTGTATAAAAATGCCGATATCAAGGTGCTCAAGATAAACGGTGTATCCCCTGACAACAAGAACCTCCTTGACAAGAGCTATCCGTTTTCCTCAGGCTACTATGCTGTTACCGTCCGCGGTGCAGACAAAAAAGCCGAGGAGATAAAGGAGTATCTCATTTCCGACGAGGGTCAGGAGCTTGTAAAGCTCGCCGGCTACTGCCCGATAAGATAACTGCGCAAACAGAAACTATTATACCAGCAACAGAACGCTCCTCCGTGCAGAATAACACAGAGGAGCTTTTTTTCGCAGGCAGCAGCATTCTTGATATTATTACCCATATTATCAGCTGAATATCAGATTATTCTATAATAAATAATCATATATACGGGAGAAATAATACATTTTTTCTTCTGTTTCAGTAATTTTTTTACATTTTCTATTGAAAAACATATATAGATGTGTTATAATGAAAATGAACATACATCACACATACTAACCGGAGCTGAAACCAGATCTATTCTTCAGAAAGGGCACAAGACTATGAGAGCTACATTTTCAGTTATCTATCTCATACTGATCCTGGCGCTGTCAGTCTGTTCGATACTTGCAAAGCGCTCTGACAAACCTTCAAAGAACGCTGTAGCATTTCTCGAAGCAGCTCTGATTCCGCCTGTACTGGGCAACCTCGTCATTGTTGCAACAAGTACGAGGACTGTCGCCCTGATCGGCTGCTATATGTACTATCTCGGCATGGATCTTGTCATAGGCGCTCTTGTCAGGTTCACTGACGTGTACTGCCGGAGAGAAAACGAGAAAAAGCACAAACCGACGATCGTATATGCGGCACTTGCGGCAGATGCGATCCAGATGATGCTGAATCCCGTATTCGGTCATGCATTCGATGTTACCGCTGTGGACGTGGACGGCTATGACTACTACAAGCTTATCCCCTATGCAGGTCAGAATGTTCACCGTATCATCGACTATATCGGTTTCTTCTGCGTAATACTCATATTCATCATAGCCACCGCAAGATCGCCGAAGATCAGCCGTGAAAAATTCGCTGTGATACTGGCGACCATGATCGCAGTCGGTATCGTACAGACCTACAACATATTCTTCCAGTATGCGATCGACCGGTCTATGATCGGATACGGAGTATTCGGAGTCGTTATCTTCTTCTTTGCTATACACTACAGGCCGCTGCGTCTGCTTGACAGGGTGCTCTCGAATATCGTATCCGGACTCTCGGATGCCTTCTATATATTCGACCCGAACGGAAACTGCATCTGGGCGAATGAGCAGGGATGCAGACTCGCAGGCACATCCAACAACGAATTTGATCCGATATCCGCAAGACTGGTGAAAATGTTCGGAGAACCGGATCACAGCAGCATTCAGAAAAAGAAGATGAAGGTAGGCGAAGGCGACAGCGCCCGTTTCTACCTCCTTGAGGAGAGCCTTGTAAAAGACGATAAGGGAATCCTTGACGGCTCATACCTCCGTATACAGGACGTTACAGCAAGCGAGCAGCTTCTGAAGCACCGTGAGGAGCAGATCGGACAGATAAGCCAGGAGGCTTACAGGGATCCTCTGACAGGTGTCGGAAGCAATAATGCCTATAATAACAAGGTCCTTGAACTCGATGCAAGGATCGCAGACGGCAGCGCATCATTCGCTGTTGTCATGGTAGATATCAACAACCTGAAATACATCAACGACGATTTCGGACACGAAGCAGGCGACAGATACATCCGCGGCTGCTGTCACATGATATGCGAGGCCTTCAAGCATTCGCCTGTATTCCGTATCGGCGGAGATGAATTCGTCGTTATCCTGCAGGGACATGATTTTGAAAATCGTGAGAAGATATGCGACGAGCTGCGCAATGCATATACCGAGGCCTTTGCAGATACAGAGAAGGAGCCCTGCTGCAGATACTCTGCCGCAGTCGGCATAGCAGAATACCCCTCAGACGGAGAGACCTTCGCTGACGTATTCAAGCGTGCTGACGAAACCATGTATGACGAAAAGAGAGCATTCAAGAAAGTACACGGAAGCTACAGGTGACATAACAGTTTGTGTAATAAAGGATGAAAACCTTATCGTAAGGAAGTGAATTGTATGAAGTATACCGCAGAAGAGATCAGGGCAGCACTGGAAAACAATGAACTGGTTGTATACTATCAGCCGCTTTATCTCACCATGACAAGCAGGCTGAAAAGCGCCGAGGCCCTTGTGCGCTGGATAAAACCGGACGGGACTCTTGTACCGCCGTCAGAGTTCATACCGGTCGCTGAAGAATCAGATCTCATTATGGATATAGACTGGTATGTTACAAGGCAGGTCTGCAGAACGCTCGAGAAGCAGAACATGATGCCGCAGTTTCCTATATCTGTAAACTTCTCACGCAGGCATCTGCATGAGAAGGACTTTACCGAAAAGCTCTCAGCAATAGTTGACAGCTTTGATCTGCTGCATCAGCTGCTGGAGATCGAGATCACTGAATCGGCTATGGTAGAGGAGGAATCAAGGTTCTATGAATGGATAGTATCCATCAGGAATGCAGGCTTTTCCGTTGCCATTGATGATTTCGGCAGCGGGCTGTCATCGTTGCAGTTCATAAAGGACGTTCCGGCGGATGTTCTCAAGATAGATAAGTCCCTCCTCAGTCATAACTGCGAGGACGAAAAGGAGCGCATAGTACTCGAGAGCATATTCACATTCGCTCACAGGCTCAGGATGAAGACCGTTGCAGAAGGAGTCGAGACAAAGGAACAGCTTGCTTTCCTGCGCACCTGTGACTGCAACAAGATACAGGGATACATATTTGCCCGCCCTATGCCGGAGAAGGAATACCTTTCGCTATGTCAGTCACATCAGGTCGCAGAGGAACCGAAGGATATCCTCGAGATACAGAGCCCCACAAGTGCGGTGAACCTGCTGATGGATGCGATATTCAGGCGCTATCCGCTTATCATATTCTCAAACCTGACAAGGAACACCTTCCATGCAATGACACATGAGGATTTCACCGTCAAAAACTGTCCTTCTGCAGGCACCTATGACGATCTTATACGTCAGGGCACAGAGAGTATGCACCCGGATGACAGGGAGAGATTTGCCGCCCTTTTCAACAGGGAGAATCTTCTCAGGGAGTATGCTGCCGGAACACGGGAAGTACGTATCGTTACAAGACAGAAGGGTGATGACGGTATCTACAGGAATACAGAGACCGCAGACTATTTTGTCAAGAGCAAGTATTCGGATGACATCATAACGATCGCTCTGGCTCAGAATCTTGAAGACTGATCACACAAGCAATCAGACATAACTGATACGGGGAGCGGCTCAGTGTCCGTTCCTCTTCTGTTTTACGATCCCGATCACGATTGACAGCTTCCGCTTCATATGTTACAATCAGAATAATAAACCATAAGGAGAACACCGAATGAAAAAACATATCCTGTCACTTATCTTAGCACTCCCCCTGCTTGCATCATGTTCAAGCAGCGCTGCGCCTCAGAGCGATACTGCTCCGACGTCAGCTTCCGTTACAGATACTGTCAGCGAGAGTTCTGACTGGCCGTCTGTGCCTATACCTGATCTTACAGGAGTCACCGTCACTGATCCGTTCACCTACGAAGTAAGCAGACCTGATGTAAAGGGCAGCTCTGCCGACTTTTTCCGTGACGGGCTGAAGATACACGGTGAGCTTTACCTTCCCGAAGGTGACGGACCTTTCCCGGTAATAGTGATTTCATCCGGTCAGACTGCACCCTGTTCATTTTATTATGACGAAGCAGAAGCCTTCTCCGAAAGCGGATACGCCTGTATTGTCTATGATTCCGTCGGAGCAGTCGGCAACAGCAGCAGCGACGGCGAGATAACAGACAGCTCTGTTCTCACTGAGGTGCAGGATCTTAATGCAATACTCGATTCACTGCCCGATCTGCCTAAAGTTGATGCCGATAATGTGTTCCTGTTCGGCCACAGCATAGGCGGCCTTGTAGATATCATTACCGGCGCACACAGACCCGATGATATAAAGGGCATGATACTCCTTGAGCCCGCTGTCACCTACCCGGACTTTGTAAGAGCGAACAACCCGGTTCCTGCAAATCTTCCGGATGTCATAAACGAACCCAGGATGTATAACGCTCTCGTCGGAAAGCAGTTCATCATTGATATGAGTACTGTTGACGTGCTGAAGGAAACCGCCTTATGCGACAAGGACGTTTTAATGATCATCGGCACTGCTGACGAGAAAACCTCTTCGCACCCCTCAAGTGCCGCCTTATACCCCGAAGCATTTGAGATAATCGGTAATACCTTCCCCTCCTGTGAGACATATGTTGTAGATGGTGCGGATCATCTCTTCCAGGGGGAATACGGAAAGGCTGTTGTTAAGAAGAGTATTGAGTATGTTAAGGGGCATTAATAAATAGCTGAAGCGGTCGTAATACTTTACGGCCGTCTTTTTTGTTTTCAGAAAATTCACCAATAAATTTCCACTTTGCACTTGAATTTGCAGCTATTACGTGTTATAATATATGTAAGCAGCATAGCTGCAAATAACAACAGGTAGGTGACTAAAATGAATTTCAAGAAAATCACAGCTGCTTTAGTAGCAGCCGCAACCATCAACAGCCCGGTCTTTTCGTCAGGTCTCATCCTCACGGACGTTCTTGCTTCAGACGAACAGGGTTCACGGGTCGTAGCAACTCTGCCGGATTGGGTTCCGACCGACTATGAATCGGCCATAGACTTTGCCAACACATACGGCGTTTCTCATGTCGAAAACGGACTTATCTGTCTTCTCTTCCCCGAGATAATAGAAAAGGTGCCGCCCGGACAGCCTCAGGGAATGCTCCAGTATGAGATACGGACGACCGAAGGCATGATGGCAAAGCTCAATCACAACAGATTCGGCTCTGAGGAGGATAATCTCTGCTATGAGGTGGTCGTATATCAGCCGAAGAAGTCCGGTGATTTTGAAGCATATCTTGTGGACACATGGGCCGAGGTAAGATCAGACATTCCGTTCACGGATGACAGCATAACAAAATACGCCTTCACGGTCGGTGAAGACCTTATGGATATCACCGAGACCGATATCTTTGGCTGGCTGCCGGACTGCTGCGAGGAGTTCGATGCTTTCAAGAAGGCCAACGGAAAGGTATCCGTCAGGGACAACTATGTGCTGTTCTGCATGGATCAGAATGCAGGTACAGCATATTCATGGCAGGCAAAGGATACGAACGATACCGAGCACCTTGAGCATTACCGGTTACAATCATGCGCGAGAAAGGAAGCGATACCGGTTGAAGGCGGCAAGATAAGCTATATCGCCGTATACAAAGCCGCTAAGGACGGACTCGCACGAATCGACTGGGACTTCGGCTCCTTCGCACTGAACCACCCCGAGGTCACAGAGACGCTGACTGCCGACTGTATCATCCTTGATGATGCACAGACTGTTATGCTTTCCGGTGATACCCGTGTAAAGCTCATCAACTATGACACTCTCGAGCCCATCGAGATCAATACACCTTCCGGATTCACTCTGATCGATCCTGTGAACTCGGACGATAATTCCAAGGTAATTGCGGATATCACCTCAAATCCCTGCATAGTCCGCAACTTGTCTGTATCTCCTGATGAAGGCATCGTGCTCGGACTGCCCGCAGGCTACAGCATTCCGAAGGCAGAAGGAACAGCGAACAATGCGGAAGACTATCTTAGTATCAGGAAATACGATAACGGTGCATTCGATGTGGTATTCAAGCCGAGAAAGGAAGGAGAGAACGGCCTTCCTCCCGGAGCAACAAGAGTAACCTTCATCGATAAGGATACCGGAGAACTTATTCCTGAGTATCTCCTTGAGCATCATTCCCTCGGCTTCGGCGTTGAAATGGTAGTTCCCGGCACTTCTGATGTACCTTCAATACAGAATCCGAAGGATCATATCAGCAGGACCTACACGCTTGAAACCAATCCCTGCATATACAAGAACGACCTCGCTGAGAAATACAGCACGGCTTTTGAGTATCAGTTCTGGGGAGAAGTTCAGCCGGAGATCACGACATATGACAACGGATCAATGGATCTTGTGTTCAGGACTAAGATAAGAGTTACCGGCAATGTCAACAGCGACTATGATTTCAATATCGCCGATGCGGTATCACTTCAGAACTGGCTCCTCGGCAAACCGGATTCAGAGCTGAAAAACTGGGCGGAGGCTGATTTCACGCTTGATAATCAGATCGATACCTTTGATCTCTGCATCATGCTCGATAAGCTCGTTAAGCGTGAGCAGAACGCACCTGTTGCACTGAGCGTTACCGAGACCGGCGGATATGCCGGTGTGCACTATGAATGGAACGTATACAAGGAGGACGGTAAATATTTCGCAAGCTACGAAAACAAGAAGATCGATGATCTCGGAAAAATCGTCACTGAGATAACAGAAAAAGAATTCCGTGATATCATGCTTGTTGATTATGAAGGCATTATCGAAGCCTACAATCGCAGCCAGAAGGAAATGGTAATTGACGGATTCTATTATAAGACAATCCTGACATACGCCGACGGAAGCGAAGTCAATACAAAAGCTTCCATGTCATACGTGATTCAGCTGATTGAAAAGATAATGCAAAGATACAATGTTGATACAGTGAAATTATAATGATCTAAAGCCGTGACAGATGCCTGCGGACATTCCGCAGCAGCCGCTGTCACGGCTGCTGCTTTTTATGGAGCGGTATGATATTGACAGAGTAAGCATCATATAGTATAATGATTATATCAAAAGAATCACAAGGAGAAAACATGAGACTATTTATAGCAATACTTCCCGACGAAAATATCAGACAGGCTCTTGCCGATGCACAGGACAATCTCCGCAAGCGCAATTTCAGCGGACACTATGCACCGAGACACAGCCTGCACCTTACTCTCAGTTTTATAGGAGAGTTCAGCGATCCAGACCGTGTGCTCGAAGAAATGGAGCAGATACGCTTTGAGCCGTTCGATATCACTCTCGCAGGCTACATCGGCCATTTTGACAATGTACTGTGGGCCGGTATCGAGAAAAGCCCGGAGCTCGAGAAGTACGTAAAGCAGCTGCGCCACGTACTCGCCGAGAACGGCATACCCTTCGACAGAAAGGGCTTCGAGCCGCATATCACACTTATGCGTGATGCAGACATCTTCCAGCCCTTCTCCGATATCGTTATAGCAAAGGAAAGCATGACCGTACAGACCATATCACTGATGCGCTCAGATCTCGGAAAGCACGGTGCTCAGTACACTGAGATAGGAAGTGCAGACGCAACAGACTGAAAGGAAGCATTATGGAAGAAAACGCAGCACGCAATGAATCACCAAATACAGCCTCAGGCCGTAACAGATGCCTTGATTTCTTCAAGGGTATTGCGGCACTCGGAGTGGTCTTTGTGCATATCTCCTTCCCCGGTGCTTTCGGAAAGTGCATGAGTACTATCGGATCGTGCGGCGTAATGCTTTTCTTTATGATAAGCGGCTATCACGCCTATGGTACAAGAGAGAAGATGTGCCCGAAGCTTATGAAACGATTCCGGCGCAACCTTCTCATCACAGTTATCGCACTGCTGATATACTTTGCAGTCGAAGCCTGCTCGCATATCTCACAGCCGCATGATTTAGAAAGGTGGCTGAGGAATTTCACGAAGCCGAAGCTGTACCTTGATATGTTCATCTTCAATGAACTCGAAATAATCAATGCAGACCCGCTCTGGTTCATGATAGCGCTTCTGTACGCTTACCTGATCTTCTGGCTGATGTACAGGCTGAAGCTGGAGCGGTTTGCAAAATATGCAATGCCGCTTTTCATACTCCTCCGCATAGGGCTGGAGACATACAAGTACTACACTGACGGAGACTGGCGCATATGCAGCAATGTCTTTGTTGCTGCGCTTCCGCTGATGCTGCTTGGTTACTGCATCGCTGAAAAGAAAGAAAAGCTCCTCAGGATACCGGCGGCTGCCGCAGCAATATCCGGCATCGTCATGCTGATACTGCTGTTCATACTTGTAATAAAGGATCCGTTCAGATACAACATATCACAGATATTCAAGCTTGCTGTTGTTGTCTCTGCCCTCTTATTCTCACTGAAAAAGCCGGCGCTCAGGATATTCCCGCCGCTCTGTGCTCTCGGAGGAAAATATTCACTCCACGTTTACCTCTGGCATATGCCGGTAATAGTGCTGCTCTATCCCCTATGTGTAAAGCTTGGTGTATCAGAAAGGTTCTATGAATGGTATCTTCCGGTCATAGTGGCAGCGGTATCAATAGTACTGGCTGTAATCATAGTTTCTGTCATATCTCTTTTAACACACCGTCCACGCACTGCAGATAATAAAACGTAAAACCGGATACAGGCATACTGTATCTGCATATATCATACAACATCAAATCAAACACAGGAGGAAAAACTATGGAATTCAAAGAAGCTGTAAAAAAACGTTATTCATGCAGACAGTACAGCAACAGGCAGGTCGAGGCAGATAAGCTCAATTCTATTCTTGAGGCCGGCCGTCTTGCACCGACAGCAAAGAACATTCAGGAGCAGTGCATCTATGTCGTTCAGTCCGAGGAAGGACTTGCAAAGATCGACAAGCTGACACCCTGCCGCTACGGTGCGCCGACAGTAGTAATCGTTGCATATGACAAAAACGGCGCTTTCCCCTACCCCGGCGGAAAGTATGATTCCGGTGCTGAGGACGCTACAATTGTGGCTACACATATGATACTTGCCGCTGCTGACGAAGGTATCGACAGCTGCTGGCTCAACTATTTCGATCCTGATGTACTGGCTCAGACTCTCGGTCTTCCCGAAAACGAGGTTATCGTTATGGCTATGGATCTCGGCTACGCAGCAGCTGCTCCCGCATCTGGCGTCAAGGAGAGAAAGCCTCTTGAAGAGACTGTAAAGTATCTGTAAAACAGGAACGCACATTAACTAAGCTCATATAACAACAAACTACCCGTCAGGTATTGATCCTACCTGACGGGTTTTGGCATTCAGCATCAGATCCGTGATAACACAGCTGGTTTTAATGATAATGTGATCCGATTCCGGCAAATGTAACTATACTGTATTCTGTTTTATCATTATTTACAAGTTTCCACCTGCAGACAAAGATAATGAAGGAAGCCGAAGAGCTTGCTGACAAGTATCCCGCTATGTACCGTGAGAGCTACAAGTACGACGAACAGACAACGCTGTATGCAAGAAGCATAATCGAGAACAAGAATTTTTATCTCCCTGTTACTCTCCCCTATGACGTTATATCCGTTGAGAAACGCTTTGCAGGCGTAAGCGGAACAGAAATGGAGGACCTGAGAAGCTTGAAGAATTCAGGAAGTTCACACTCAAAAATGTCAACGAGACTCTCGACTATATGAAGGCACTTGTAAACGGCGCCAAGTTCGATGCACTCGGAGGCATCGCAAGCGTCCTCAAGCTCGATCAGCTGAGCAAGCTGCTTGATATGAAGACAATGACTCTCGACGCTGTGGATACCCTCACAAGCAACAGGGCACCGGAACCCAACTACGACGATATTGACTGGATCGAGGAGTTCTGCAAGAACCCGTATGAGGTACTGCTCGACCAGATCAAATCTCTACTCGGAAGATTCGGATAATCCGGATATACAACATGAAGCCGCTCCGAGGAGCGGCTTCTTCCTTTTCCCGGGGCAGACCCTATTTAGAATCCCAGACTTTTTGAAAAGCTGAGCCTGAAAGCAATACGCCTTCAGGCTCCTGATTTTATCATTTGGTAATGACAGCCACCTCGCAGGGAACCTTTCCGTCGATGACGAAATAGCTCACATTTTCATATCCCGCACCGGCAAAGAACTCCTTATAGGTATCGACATCAAAGCTTCTCTTGAATTCAAGCCCTGTCTTCGAGAGCATCTCATGTGTCCTGTGGCCTATATTGATATAGGTCGGGATTATGATCTTTCCGCCCGGACGGCATACCCGTACAAGCTCACGGACGGCGCCCTCCGGATCGTCAAGGAGGTGGATGACGTTGCCTGCAACGACCTTGTCAAAGTGATCGTCGGGGCAGTTCAGAGACATGATATCCGCTTTCTTGAAGCTGATATTCTTGAGTCCGCGGCAGTTCTTCTCCGCCTGCTTCAGCATACCGGCTGAAAGATCGGCAGCTACCACATAGCGGCATACGGGTGCGATATGCTTGGTGATTGCACCAGTACCGCAGGCACATTCAAACACCACATCATTGCTTTCTATCTCGGATGCGACTGCCTTTCCGAGTGCTGTAAAACATCTGCGGTTCAGCACGAATTCGGCAAAGTCATAATACCTTGATACACTGTCCCAGAACATATGATACCTCCGTTTATTTGTATTTCCTGATGCTCAGCGCCCTTATCGAATTGAGAACAAGAAGCATGGCCGTACCGGAATCGGCGAATACTGCGAACCACATATTCGGATGTCCTATTAGGCCGAGCAGGAGCACTGCTGCCTTGACTGCAAGAGCAAATATGATATTCTCATATGCTATACGCTGCGTCTTGTCGGAAAGCCTCTTTGCGTTATACACAGCACCGGGCTCGCTGTTCATGAATACCACGTCTGCTGCCTCGAGCGCAAGGTCTGAACCTGTCTGCATTGCGCCGCCGACATCTGCACCGGCAAGCACGGGACCGTCATTGATACCGTCACCGACAAACATCACCGGGCCGTACTTCTCACGCAGCTTCTTAAATCCTTCGAGCTTATCTGCCGGCAGCATATCTCCGGATACATCTGTTATACCAAGCGCTCTGCCGACTGTTTCGGCGTTTGAGGTCTTGTCTCCGGTGAACATTGCGGTAGCTACGCCCATTGCATTCAGGCCGGCAACGGCATTTGCTGAGCTTTCCTTGACCGTATCGGATACTATGATACGTCCTTCGGCCTTTCCGTCTCTTGCTACGTATACCACCGTGCCGTCAGGAAGCTGCTCTTCCGGAAGAGATACACCGTTCTCATCCATGTAGCTCCTGTTGCCGCAGAGTACACTCTTCCCTTCTATCACGGCAGACAAGCCTCTGCCTGCTGTCTCTGTCACCTTCTCCGGCTGCGGGAGATCGCTCTCACAGGCCGCTACGATGCTCTGTGCTATCGGATGCGTGGATGACTGCTCGCAGGCGGCACAGAGCTCGATAAGCTCTATATCCGTCATATCGCCGTATGAAACGGCCTCTGTCAGTGAGAACGTGCCCTTGGTGAGTGTGCCTGTCTTGTCGAACGCAACTGCCTTTACCTTGGCAAGTGCTTCTATGGCATTGCCTCCCTTGAAAAGTATACCGAGCTTCGATGCTGCTCCGATACCGGAGAAGTATGCAAGCGGTACGCTCAGCACCAGCGCACAGGGACAGCTGATAACAAGGAAGGTAAGTGCAGAATATACCCACTTGCTCCAGTCACCTGTAATGAGTGAACCGAGGAGAGCTGTGAGTGCAGCTATGATAAGCACTACCGGAGTATATACCTTTGAGAAGCGTGTTATGAATCTGTCTATCTCAGGCTTGGCTGCCGAGGCATCCTCAACGGCCTTTGCTATGCGTGAGATAGTGGAATCGGATGCGTTTGCCGTAGCCCTCATGGTAAAGGTCTCGGAGGTGTTTATACATCCCGACATAACGGCATCACCGATATCGGCACGCACCGGGAGGGGCTCGCCTGTTACAGCGGAAGTATCAATAAGGGCACTGCCCGTCTCGACTATACCGTCGGCTGCGATACGCTCACCGGCCTTGACACGGATTATATCGTCTATACAGATATCATCGGAGCTGATGCGTACAAAAGCACCGTCACGGAGAACGTCCGCCTCATCGACACGAAGCTCAGAGGCTTCTGTAATAGCCTTTCTGCTCTTTGCGACCGCACGCTCCTCGAACATCTCTCCTATCTTGAAGAAGAGCATTACTCCGACGGCCTCGGCATATTCTCCGAGTGCAAATGCGCCTATAGTTGCTACAGTCATCAGCGTGTTCTCGTCAAAGAAGTTCTTTGCCTTTATGTTCCTGAGAGTTGCCTTCAGTACATCTCTTCCGAGTATCAGATATGATGCGATGAAGAGCGGCAGTACAGCAAGTCTGCTGTCCGTAAGCTTTCCTGTGATCACAGCTGCCGCAAAAAGGACGATACCGGCAACGAGAAGGATTATCTCAGTACTGCCGTTCTCTTCAGGCTCGCTGTGCTCATGTGCCTTTTCTTCCGCAGCCGGTACTATAGTTGTACCCGGCTCGAGAGCCTGTGCAAGCTCGTTCATGAGTGTCACCGTCTCTTCATCCACTCTGCCGACTACCGTCAGCTTCTTCAGCGGGAAATTGAGTACCGCAGACTCGATGCCGTTCATCTCCGCTATCATGGATCTGATCTTCTCGCCGCAGTGGGCGCAGTTAAGACCCTCTACCGTGAACTCATAAGTCTTTGCACCGCTCAGCGGGACGATGACTACCTCCGGCTCGATGTTCCTTGCGGTATCGTTCATCTGCCTGAGAAGCTCTTCGGTATGCTCACCCTTTATCATCAGCTTTTTCAGCGGGAAGTTGAGGACAGCCTCCTCAACACCTTCAAGTCTGCGGATGGCTTCTTCTATTTTAGCGCCGCAGTGTGCGCAGTCAAGATTCTGTATCTCATAGCTTTTATCCATTTGAAAGCTCCTTTCAATACAAATTACATATGAACACTTGTTCATATGTATATGATATCATACTCCCTTGCAATTGTCAATACCTTTCAGCAAATTTCTTGAATCATTTTTTCTGTTGTGTTATAATATGAATGAAATCGAGTTTGTAAAGGAGGTGTGATCATGACTAAGGAAAAATACTCTCAGGACAGCGGTTCTCAGACTGAGCGTATCATTGCCGACCCTGAAAAGGGGCTGACAGGCGAACAGGTAAAGCTCCGCAGAAGTCAGGGGCTGAGCAATATCCCGCCCGCACCGCCGTCAAAGTCGGTCGGTGAGATAATCGCCGGGAACGTGTTCACATATTTCAACTTCATATTCCTGACTATCGCTGCGCTTATCATATATGCAGGCTCCTACCGTGACCTCACCTTCATGCCTGTCATTATAGCGAATACCTGTATCGGCATCGTACAGGAGCTTCGTTCAAAGCGTGTCCTCGACAAGCTGACGGTCTTGAACGCACCTGTTACAAAGGTAATACGTGACGGCAGGGAAACAAGCGTCCCCTCCAAGGAGCTTGTCCTTGATGATATAGCAGTATTCAGCGCCGGAGACCAGATAACCGCAGATTCGGAAGTGGTGACTGGCAATGTGACCGTGAATGAATCGCTCCTGACGGGAGAAGCGGATGAGATACCAAAGGCCGCCGGCGACACTCTAATGTCCGGCAGCTTTATAGTATCGGGAACGTGCCGGGCAAGACTTGAGAAGGTCGGAAAGGATTCATATATCTCCGGCCTCACGATTCAGGCCAAAAAGCTCCGCCACGGAGAGCAGTCGGAAATGATACGCTCGCTCAACCGTATAGTCAAGCTCGCAGGCATCGCAATAATCCCTATCGGTCTGATACTCTTCTTCCACCAGCACCTGATAAACGGAGATACCGTCAATGACAGCATACGTTCAAGCATGGCCGCTGTCATAGGAATGATACCGGAGGGCCTTTTCCTCCTTGCAAGCACTACACTTGCGATAAGTACGATGCGGCTCGCACTCAGCAGAGTGCTTGTGCATGATATGAAGTGCATTGAAACGCTCGCCCGTGCGGACGTGCTCTGTGTGGACAAGACCGGCACTATCACGGAAAACACCATGAGCGTTACGGATATGATAGCCGTATCCGAAAGGTATACCACTGAGGAGACTGAGACTATCCTGAGCGACTTCTGCTCCGCACAGTCGGCGGACAATGTCACTATGGAGGCGATGAAGAACCGCTTCCGTTCTCCTTCGGGAATAACTGTAAAGCAGTTTACAGGCTTCTCACCGGAATTCAAATACAGCAGCGCTGTAACAGATATAAACGGCAAAGCCGTCCCCTTTGTCCTCGGCGCTCCGGAGCTTATACTCGGTGACGGATACGGCATACACCGTGAGCTGGCGGAGGGCTACTACAGAAAGGGTGCAAGAGTTCTTGTCCTTGCGGAAACTGATATCATCCCGGACGGCAGAGAGCTCAGAGGCAATACGGAAGCGGTATGCTTCATAATCCTCTCAAACCCTGTAAGGGAGAACGCCGCAGAGACCTTTTCCTTCTTCCGTGAGCAGGGCGTAGAAATAAAGGTCATTTCGGGCGACAATCCAGTAACGGTATCGGAGGTCGCACGTCAGGCCGGCATAGAGAATGCCGGCAGCTATATTGATGCTTCAACTCTTACAACCGACAGCTCACTCGCTGCCGCTGCTCTGAGATATACGGTATTCGGCAGAGTGACTCCCGAACAGAAGCGCAAGCTGGTCAGGGCACTGAAAAAAGCAGGGCATACCGTTGCCATGACGGGTGACGGCGTCAACGATGTGCTTGCACTAAAGGACGCCGACTGCTCCGTTGCTATGGCCTCCGGCAGCGATGCCGCTGCACAGGCTTCACAGCTCGTCCTCCTTGAATCGGATTTCTCACGTATGCCTGAGGTAGTAATGGAAGGCCGGAAGGTCGTAAACAACCTTGAACGCTCCGGCAGCCTCTTCCTTGTAAAGAACGTATTCTCGCTGCTGCTCTCTCTTGTAACTATCCTGTGGGGTATCAGCTATCCCTTCGTACCCTCGCAGATAACGCTTATAAGTATGTTCACTATCGGTATTCCGGCATTCTTCCTGTCGCAGATACCCAACCATGATCTGATACGTGGAAAGTTCATGACCAATGTGCTCCTGAAGGCCATTCCCGCCGGCATCACTGATACTATCATGGTATCAGCCATGGTTTTCTTCGGCAGCATCTTCGGTCTTTCAGATGGGGATATTTCCTCCGGCTCAACGATACTCCTTGCCGCAGTCGGCCTTATGATACTCTTCCGCATCAGTATGCCGATGAACGGATACAAATGGGGAATATGGATATTCTGTCTGCTCGGCATCTCCGTCGGAGTATTTCTCCTGCATGACCTGTTCAGCATATCGGCAATATCGCTGAAATGTCTCCTCCTTTGCGCTAACTTCTCTATCATAGCGGAGCCGATGCTGAGATATCTCTCCATGCTCGTGAACAAGGCCGGTGAGCTTTTCACCGGAAAAACCGAAAATGTTAACCATGGTTAACATCCGTCTCTGACAAAGCCACTCCCGCAAACGGCTTAACACAGGCAAATAACAGAAATGTTATACATTGATAACAACTTTTCTGTAAATGCTTCGTCTTTTTGGCCTCTGTAATTCACTTATATATGAAAGCGCTTTCATATACCGGCGTACAAGCCATGCGAAGGGAGTGACCGTTATGACCGCTTACTCAGATACTGTGACCGGAGGTGAGTCAGTTATCAGCAAGTACACTGAGGGCAGTGTGAAAACTGCCGAAGAAAATGATATTAACCAGCTTATCATCAAATGCGCCCGCTCCAAGGAAGCACTCGAAACACTCTACCGGATATTCAAGGGCAGCGTGTTCGCTCTTGCCTTCAGTATCACTGCCGATTATCATCTGTCGGAGGACTGTGTGATAGAGACCTTTGTACGTCTCACGCAGGTCAGGAACTTCGATCCGAAGAAAGGCGACGGGAAGGGATATATCCACAAGATAGCCCGGAATGTTGCTCTTGAACTCAGAAGGAACCATAACCCGAGGAAAGAGGATTTCTTCATACAGAGCTACGGCGATGCTGACAAGACGGTTGAGGACAGTATATTCATCAATCAGCTTCTCAAGCATCTTCCGGACAAGCACAGGCAGATAGTTGTCATGAAGGTATGCGTCGGGCTCACGTTCAGGGAGATCGCCGGCATAATCAGATGCCCGGAATCGACTGTCAAGTCGAGGTACACACGGGCTATGAAGATACTTAAAGAAAAGGCAGGTGTTGATGATGAGAAAGATCAATGATCAGAATGATATCGAAAAGCTTCTGAATGACAAAATGAAAGACCTGTCAGATACAGTCGATGTCTTCAGCAAGATCACAGACAGAGCATACCCTCAGAGTATGACAGATACTTCCGATAACGGATACATCGTAACAGGCCTTGAAAATGTTACCGCAAGGAGCAGACGGCACAGGGTGCTTAAATGGATATCGGCAGCGGCAGCTGTAGCCGTGCTTTGCTTTGTCATCCCCAAAACTGACATAGTTCCCAAGATGCTCTCGCATATAAGCACCGAAGGAGAGAACAGATATCAGTCGGCTGTCAACAGGATGAACAATGCTGTCGGCTGGGGAGATTTCATTGTATTCGACGTACCCCTGAGCTATTATATCAAAAACGATGTACTCATTACTCCCCTTATGCCTTGCCCGTTTGAGGACTCGGACAAGGATAACGCTCTTGTTCGTCTGTTTATAAGGACAGTGGACGGTATAGCTACCAATGAGGTCTACGCCGTCGAGTATACGGACAGCTTTGATAAATCGAGATACATCGCCGTTGCCTGCTCTGATGTTCAGTTCACTAAGGAAGAGGTAAGCAGGTTAGAGTTGTGTGACCGCATCATACCCGAGCCATACTGTCAGGAAGCAGAGGACGCAATAGAGAACCGCTTTTATGATGACGAAGGAGGCATTCTCAAGCTTGACGGCAAGACTGCCGTATCTCTCGCCTCCTATTCGCTGATGCAGTACGTCAAGACAACGGATGACGAGACCAGACTCGCCGTGACTGATGTTATCTACTACCATGAACAGGCAAGATTCAACGAACAGCACTACTATGATACCTACACCTATACGACAACAATAAACGGCGACGAAGAAGTGAAGAATCTCCCGGAGAGAGAATACTCCTGGAAGAGATCGGTATATTTCAGCGGAAGTGCTGCTTTTCCGGACAAGAACGGCTCAGACTTCACAAAGACAGAGATATTCGGCACTTCCACAGCGGGAGAACATCATCGCAAGGGCTGGGCAGCAGTACAGCCGCTGACGGATAACCCGGTGCTTGATAACATATACGGTGACAGGCTTGACCTTGAATACAATAACTCTTTTGCAAATCAGGGTACATTCAGCACAGTACTCAGTCCTGCGGAATACTGCACATCAGGATTCAGGATGTATTTTTCGCCGTATAAGGAGGAAAACTATTACTATTCCAGCAACAGTGATACAATCAAAGATATAAGAATAACGCTCGGAGACAGAGAGATCTACCGCTCCCACAGTTCCATTCCTTCCGCAAAGTACAGAGAGAGCGAAACGGTATTCAGTCCGTCATACATGGAATACGTCTATGATTCCGTTTCCTCCGGTCTCTCTTTCAGCCATGAAGAACTGGATACGCTGACTGCTGAACTCAATAAAAAGAATCAGATCATTGAAGATCTTAAACTCAAACAGAAAACAGAATACAGTGAGGAACGTGAGGTTGAGATAACACAGTATAGCTTAGAGGTCTTGAGTCTCGAACAACAGATCAGATATCATGTACAGCGGATAAATATGGCAGAACAATATAAAAGCACCCACAGCGAAGGCGAAGAGTCATTCGGGACGCACGACTTCGGTACAGGAGAATAAAATATCGTCCGGGCAGAAATGTCCGGACGATTTTGTTTATATATTAAAATATATCTCACAGACTTGATTTATCATGCAAGCTGTGATAAAATATATTAGTCGGACATTTGTCCATATACGCAGCGGTATCGAAGTGGTCATAACGGACATGACTCGAAATCATGATGCCCCCTGAGGGACGTGGGTTCGAATCCCACCCGCTGCGCCATATTGGCATAACAAAATTGATGACATGCCCAAAAAAGCCCGAAACATCGGGCTTTTTTGCTGCCTGAATCTTGAAAAATTTACTTTGATTTTCATAGATGACATTGGGCTGTTTTAGCCATGTGTAAGGATTTGAACTCTCAAAAGAGCTAATTCAGACCCATCCATAGGTCGAAATACAGGCAAATATCGATTTTGACAGCAAAAAATAGTATACAAAGTTTCGGACTCGATTTTAGTGGTTTTCACGAATTGTGAAAACACTGGAATCGAGTCCTTTTTTGTTTCCTGTGGATATAGTGATAGAAAGCCTATCAGCGATTTGTGAGCCTTTTTTGACGGCATCAGCGACAGAACGGGAAACTACACCAGCGAGAGCAGCTAAAGCCGCTCTAAACGATTTGTGAGCCTCCTGTGGCAGATACATAGAAAGCAGATCACGCCTGCTGTCTATGAAACAGAATTGATAGGAGGAAAAGCATATGAACAAATTCTACATGAACGGTAAGCTTACACATAAGGCTTCCGATCACAACACCAAACGCTGTGAGGTCGAGAAATGGGTATTCCTTCCTCACTCCGACTTTGAAAGGCTGAAAGCTAATCCGTATCAGGAGCATGAGTCAATAACCGCCGCCAAAGACCTTATGTACGAGGACGATAAAGCGTATCACTGCATAATGCTCCTTGACGAGTACGGAGAAGACGGACTGCTCATCGAAGCTGAAGGATTTGATTATCCTCGTCTTTCCATGTTCGTACCTGATGCCAAGTCAATCTACGAAATGTACCAGACTTCCGAACCCGAACTGAAACTTCACGACATGATCAAGGACACAGTCGAAAAGATAGCAGAGCTCGCGCATACAGGCAAGACGGACTTTACATCGGCTGATATGATCGACATGGACGAAGTCGAGAGCCTTGTCAAAAATGCTATCGTACTGCAGCTCACTCAGAGAGATGGTATCAAAATGGCTGAGAATACAGATATCGGAGTTGACTTCCAGCCGGATATCCATGTTAAGGCTGAGGAGCTCACGGAGATGAAGTTCTACTGTTGTCCCCTAAAGGTGGTTCGGGAGTGTACTGCTCTATTCGAGGATGAGGAAGATGAAGACTTTTCGGATGAGCCGGAAGAACTTTCCGATTATGAAGCTCTTGAATATGAGAGCGAGATAACCGATGCAATCGAGGCGTATCAGTGCGATGAAGAAGAAAATCGTGGAATAATGGCGTACCTCGGTGATAGAAAGAGGTTCGCAGATAAGGTCTACTCCATATTCCCCTCTGTTGAAAAGGTCGGCGACAGACTCATGGGAGTATTCACCTGCCAGATCTGCGGCAAACTTGACAGCTATGAGTATGACGAGCTTCTTAAGGAACTTTCCGGACAGGCGTCAGACGGCTGGGGTGAAGGTTTTGAGCAGCATGAGATCAAAACATCCGAGGGCGATATATACGTCAGCTTCTATGATACCTGCGGCGCATGGGAGCTTATGACTG
>JAFZRF010000049.1 GCA_017620025.1 Ruminococcus sp. | reverse complement strand
TCCGAGATTTGCAAAATCTCACACAATGCCAAAGAGGAACACCTCCCGGGGCAAGGAGGGAGGGAAAAAGAAAACCGCAGCAAAAACCGGCATTTCCCTCCCTCCTTTCCCCTCACGGTTTTCCTCTCTGGACTCTCTTTTTCCCTTTCCCCTTTTCTTCCACCCATTGCCGGTTTTTGCTTTATTCAAAACACGCAGGCTAAAGGAGGCTATCGCACGGGCAGCATGATAAGGGCTGTAATTACTTCAGTACATATATAACAAAAAGCCCCCGAGATGCTGTCTCAGGGGCTCGATATACGCAATACGTCTGCAAAAAAGTAATAGCTACGCCGGGACAGCATAGCTAAAGAAAATGAGAAAAATATAGAAGGGGAATTGGGGGATTTCTTAATCCTCTTTAAGTATATATTCCGTACCTTAAAATAATCTTAAAAGTGCTTTAAATTTTTCTTTTTTCTGAATTTATTTCTGTACAGTGTGTTTTAACCTTCAACAGCAGCCGCTGCTTCGAGGGCAATCTCCATCATATCACGGAATGTGGACTGTCTCTCCTCGGCTGTTGTGGAAAGTCCCTTGAGAGGGCAGTCGGATACAGTGAGTATCGCAAGAGCGTTCCTGCCTGCACGTGCAGCATTCATATACAGAGCGGCAGCCTCCATCTCTATTGCCAGCACGCCCATCTTCTGCCACTCGGCAAGGCTGTCTGCATCGTCGTAGAAGGTATCGCTCGAGAGGATGTTGCCTACATGGTAACTGCATCCCTTTGCAGCAGCAGCGGAAGCGGCCGCAGAGATAAGGCTCCATGAAGCGGTAGGAGCGTATGTACCGGGCAGACGGTACTGTGAGGCGTAGTTTGAATTGGTGCTTGCGCTCATGCCGATGATGACATCACGGAGCTGTACATTATCGGCTACCGAGCCGGCTGTACCGACACGGATAATATTCTCCACTCCGTACTCGTTGAAGAGCTCCCAGGAATAGATACCGATGGAAGGCATACCCATACCGCTGCCCTGCACGGAGACGGGCACTCCCTTGTAGGTTCCGGTATAACCGAGCATACCTCTGACCTGATTGTAGCACACCGGAGAATCAAGATAATTCTCTGCGATGAATTTAGCTCTCAGCGGATCGCCCGGCATGAGGACGGTAGCGGCGATATCGCCTTTGTTAGCGCTGTTGTGGGGTGTTGGCATAATGGTTCCTCCTTAGATTATAAGTATCCTGCCGCCGGAAAAGCGGTCAGTAAGAATGGTCTTTATCTCCTCATCAGCTTCTTGGCAGTATCGAGTATAGCCTGATAGCTGCCGGCGCAGATAACGAGGGTGAGCAGCACGAGCCACAGCATATAAAGCGGCGGCTGGAATATCATAAGCGCACACATAACGAGCAGTGCGGCAGTATTGAGTATCGACTTTATCGGGTTGAAACGGAACGGCACATAGTATCTTGCGTCTACGATACGCAGCCAGAAGCATACGTAGTAGCTGAGCAGAGTTGCTATGGAAGCACCCTGTATGCCCCATTCGGGTATGAGCACCCAGTTGAGAATGAGGTTCACCACACAGGTGGCAAGCGCAGTCCAGAAGGAGTTGCGGGTGTGCTTGGTGGCGGTGTATATTCCTCCGAGAAACTGGTCGATAGCGGTAAAGAGCGCTGCAACTACGAGTATCGGGGAATAGATGTATACCATGCTGTATTCCGGATGTGTGCTGGTGTTTACCAGTATGGCAGTGACCGGCTTTATCAGGAGTATCAGTCCGGCAGATGCTATGAAGAGTATCGCTTCGTATGCGGAGTATACCCTTTCATAGAAGATGCTGCGGTCCTTGGATTCGTTCTCGGTTATCGCCGACATATTCCATGCCTGGAAGAATATCGTCGATACCATGGATATGAGGTTCGGTATGCGGTTGGCAACTCCGTAGAGTCCGGCAGAGCCTGCACCGAGGACTACTCTGCTGCTGTGCATATCACGGATGAAGAAGCGGTCTGAAAGGCTCGTTATCGTCCACATGACGATAGTGGGAACGAGCGGCATGGCGAACTTTGCCATTGTCTTAGCCAGCTTCGGGCTGAACGAATGTATATCAAGGAAACTGCCGAGACCGGCCATCTTGTACAGGAATACGCAGGAACAGAAATCGGAGAGTATTACGGAGAGCATGAAGCCCTTTACGCCCCAGTGAAGTCCTCCGATGAACACCACGTTGAAAAGGAGAAGGCTGAGTGTTGCAAGTATGCCGTCAAGCGAGAAGAGCTTTACCATATCCCTTGCTCTGACGAACTGACTGAACAGCATTCTCAGGGTGGACATACAGGTATAGGTGATAAGCAGGATCGTATAGTCCTGTATGAAATTCAGCAGCGGTATCATCTTCAGTAGCGGCACTATGACAGCTACTCCGACGAAGCCGACCGCAGTCATGCAGGCCGAGGTGGAGAATACCTGCTTCTTGTCGTAATGGCTGTCAAGTCCGAAGCGGATAAGATACTCCTGCAGGCCGAAGGAGAACACCGGTATCAGGAACAGCGCAGAGTATTCGAGCAGCTCCTTGTCGTTGTAGTCCGCCGGGCTCATGTAGTGGGTATATAGATTCGTGAGCAGGAGCACAAGGATCTTTGAGCCGAAATTACCGATAGCAAACAGGACGGTATTAAAAGCTAACTTTTTGTATTTGTTCATCTGTATACACTCCGAATGAAGATTTTTAACTTATAAAGACTATACAGACATATTATATCACATTTCCTGAGCTTTGTCATTATTTTATAAAAAAATATTTCGGGAAAGAGAAAAAGCTCTCCTTGCCTGTAGGAGAGCTTTATCAGAGGGAAAGTTGTAGGGTCTGTGGCTGTACAAGGGTCAGACTGTGCAGCCATTATGAAGAATAGCAAAAACAAAAGGTCTTACGTCCGTTCATGCTGATGCGGCTGCCTGTTTCCGCAACGGGGAAAGCAGATCCGGACGAGTGATACCGGTAAGAGGGAGGGCCGGTACCTGTGTAGATCATTCGTGATCGACTTTAAGTCTTATCATGAATTGTGTCCTGTGTTTCTGTCTACAAGTATATTATACAGTATGTTATCGTTTTTTGCAATGAATTATACTATCTGATTCAGAAGATTATTTTATGTTCACAGTTTGTTATATATTATCATCTTGCATTCCTGTACGGATTATGATACAATAGTGTATATACAAAAAAGTGATGTACCTGTGAAGGCACATTAAAGGAGGGATCGGAGTGAAGAGAAGAAAGCTTATAGGCGTTGTTATAACGGATTGCTATATCCGATTCCAGGAGGATATCCTCCGGGGAGTGATACGCCAGGCCTTCCGCACCGGCTGTGATATCGCAGTCATCGCGCCGTTCAACAACTTCTATTCCCATTCTCTCCACAAGGATACGGAGAAGGAGATATTCAAGCTCCTGCTCTCCGACCGCTTTGACGGCTTCCTCTACGACCGCTCCAGCTTCTTCGGCGAGGAGATAACAAAGCATCTCGATGCCCTTCTCCTCCGCACCGGCAAACCGGTCATGCTCCTTGATTCCGATGACCACCGCAGCTTTGAGAGCACCTCTATCGATGACGCCGAGGCCTTCGAGACGATAACCTCTCATCTTATAGAGGTACACGGCCTGAAAAGGATATACTGTCTCACAGGCCCGAAGAATATATACGTAGCCGAGGAGAGACTCAAGGGCTACCGCAGCGCCATGAAAAACCACGGCATAACTCCCGACAAGAGCTGGATGCGCTACGGCGATTTCTGGAAAGAGTCAGCCAAGCAGCTCGCAGCGGAAATAGCAAGAGGCGATATCGCAAGACCGGAGGCTGTGGTCTGCGGAAACGACAATACCGCCGAGAGCCTTATAAGCGCTCTTGCGGAATACGGCATAAGAGTGCCTGAGGATATAGCCGTTACCGGCTATGACAACAACCCCGAGGCCGAGGATTTCGAGCCGGCCATAACCACCTACTCACGCCCGAATTTCCAGATGGGCGCAGAGGCCTTCCGCAGGCTCTACCGCATCATTACCGGAAGGATATGCAACAAGATACCCAACCGGGAGGGTGGTCTCTGTATCGGTGAGAGCTGCGGCTGCGGCGTGAAGCACGCAAAGAAGAAGCCCTCACGCCTTGACAGGATGGGAGCGAATTACGAGAAGATACTCTTCCACGGCGATATGCTCTTCGATATCACCAACGCAGAGGATCCTCTGCAGTTCTCCGACAGGCTCGACAGCCATACCTTCATGCTTTACAAGATGAAGGACCTGTTCATATGCCTGACCAAGAAATACATAGACTCCGCCGCCGGCAGCTTCACGGACAAGCTGACCTTTGAATGCGGCGATGACGTAAGGCTGATCCTTGCCAAGCACGGCGTAGTAAGGCGCTATCCGGGGCCGGAGTATTTCAGCTCCGCCGACCTACTTCCGTTCTATTCGGAGGACAGGCCGTACCCGTCAGCCTTCTATATATCCCCCCTGAACTACAACGACAACTTCTTCGGCTATTCGGCGCTCTCCTTCGGAAAGCTTGATATGAGCTTCAGCTCCCTGTATATCCGCTGGGTGACCTACGTTGACATAGCACTTGAGCAGGTGAGGATACGCTCCTTCATGAACAGCGTTATCTCCAATGCGAACAAAGCGCTGCTCTATGACGACTACACCGGACTCCCAAACCGCAACGGCATGATGATGGAATTCTCAAGAAAGCTCTCGTCCGCTCCTCACAGCAGCCTTGAATGCCTGCGCTTCGAGCTTACGGGCATATCCAAGACCTATTACCAGAGCGGCGAGGAGAAGTGCAGAAGGATAGTTGCCGGATTTGCGGGAGCGGTAAAGAAGTATCTCAGCGATGACGAGGTATGCGGACTCTGGGAGAGCGATTCCGTAGCCGTACTCACTCAGCGGCATAACCGTGCCGATGAGCTGTATCCGCTGATATGCGCCAACATCAGGGAGAGCAACGGTCCTGACAGCTGCAACGTGGATTTCGTGCTCGGTGCGGCGCAGGTTACTCTGACGCCAGATCAGAGCCTGCCGGATGTCATGCATCAGGCGATGGTGAACAGGCGCTTCACCTATACTCTCTCCGAGCAGAACAGCAACCCGCAGTTCGAGAAGCTGTGTATGCTCCGCAACCGCATGATGAAGAACCCGGAGAACTCATGGAGCATAAGCGAGATAGCCGAGGAGCTCTACCTCAGCAAGAGCTATCTCCAGAAGATATACAAGAGCTATTTCGGAAGCAGCATCATCGAGGAGATGATACATTTCCGCATAGACAAGGCAAAGGATCTCCTGCTGCATACCGATATGACAGTAACGGAGATATCAAGGGAATGCGGCTATTCCTCCTATAACTACTTCGTCCGCCAGTTCCGTGCGGAGGAGGGTATGTCGCCTTCAGAATTCAGGATCTCTGCAAAGGGCAGCGGACAGTAAAGCATAACAGAAAGGAATACTGCCATGGACATCGTAGAAAGAATAGTAGAAGAGATGAAAGAAGTCTGGCTGAAGACCAAAAGGGAATATATATCCATATCTCCGGAAGAGTGCGAGAATCTGACGCAGTTCGACAGCAAGTTCGGCGGCATACCCTATATGCCGGACGGCTTTGAATACCCGTACAGCAGATCAGATCCCGACCAGCCGCTGAAGCTGCTTGCACAGATAAACTTTGATGACGTCCCGACTCTCAGGGATTTCCCGGAGAGAGGTATATTGCAGATATACATAAATCCCGCCAATCAGCTATGGTACGGCTGCGACAGCGTGATGCGCTCGGAGCGCGGCTACCTCAGAAGAAAGATCAATATGTACGGCTACGGCGGCAAGGTGGGCAAATACGAGGCGGAGAGATACAGCATCCTCAGGGATATGAAGCTTGACAGCGAGTATCAGAACGAATACCGTGTCATTTTCCATGAGAACGTAAACTACTACGCCGACAACACCGATAAGGTGCCGGCCTCTGTGCGTGAGGACGATAAGTATTTCGTGGTCGAGAAGCCGATGAAGCTCCTGTTCGGGACTGACGAGGAATATGTCCCCTACGACGAAGCAGGGCTTTCCGAGAGATTCCTGGAGCTCTATACAAAGTATACCGGTGAGGAGCCTGATGAAATAGACGATATCGATGATGCACGCTGGAGCCTTGAGCAGGCCTTTGACAGCACACGCAACGGCTGGACGAAAATAGGCGGCTACAGGATAGACCCCGGCACACAGGAAGCACAGTGGAGCGAGGACGATGATGATATCCTCCTTCTTCAGATATCGAGCAGGAAAGGAATACGGTTCGGCGACGACGGCATCGCTCATTTCGCTATGAGCCGTGAAGAGCTCAGAAACCGTGATTTCAGCGGCGTGTTTTACGATTGGGTTGGGTATTGATGCTACATTTTATCAGGGGACGCCTTCACTTGCAAGGCGTCCCCTCTGTCAGCTTCGCTGACATCTCCCCACACTGTGGGGAGTCACCCTGCCAGAGGCTCTGCCTCTGGACTCCGCTAAAGGGGCGCAGCCCCTTTAGAATCCCAAACAAATAGAAAACGTGCTTTTTGACAAGCTGAGGGACTGTTTCTGCAGTCCCTTTTTTCATGCCTACAACCTCCTTACATTGTACATATCCCGGTTCCGACCCTCCTATGGAGATACCAACACTCTCACATACAGGAGGTATGATATGAAAGTCACTGCAAACGGGAAGAACATACCCACGCACTCCTTCGGCAAGCTTTTCATACAGGGCGAGAAGCTGGCCGATACTATCGAGTTCGTCATAGACCGCTCCTACTGCGGCACCGACCTCAGCGGCTGCACGTTCTGCATCCGCGGTCTCACCGAGGACGGCTGGGAGCTGAACCAGACTCTCCTGCCGGTCGTGCTCGATGACAGGATACATCTCAGCTGGCGGGTATCGGACAACTTCACCAACCGCTCCGGCAGACTGCGCCTTGAGCTGAGAGCCAGCCGCACCGGCGAGAATGATGAAGAGCTGCTCATACTCAAGTACCATATGCCGCCCGTGAATGTCGCACCCACTATCGCCGGTCCCAACGGTCCCGTCCCTGAGACAGCCGAGCAGGCGGTCAGTCAGATAAACGATGCCGTGGCGGAGGGGCTTTCAGAGCTCAGTGATATGCAGGAAAGCTTTGACCTCGATGAAGTCATGGCAAGGCTCGATGCTATGGATGAAGCCATAGCGGTATTCCTTGCCCGGCCGGAGGTCATACCCATGACTGCGTATGAGTACGCTCACAGCGTACACAAGGCAAATGCGCTCTACGTCATAACCGGGGAGGATGAAGCATGAGAGGAAACGGTACAGCAAGCGACCCCTACATCATAACCACGGCGGAGGAGCTTTACTCCATGGAGACTGCCGGTTCGCCCTCTGCTTATTTTGCACTCGGCTGCGATATCGACTTCAACGGCACTCCGGAGGCTGAGACCTTCCTTCCGGTCGTGCTCAACTGCCGCCGCCTTGACGGCAGGGGCTTCCGCATACGCAATATACTTTCAACTATCGCCGAAGGAGCACTCTGCATATTCCTTATCCCCGTCACCGCACAGAACCTCACGCTGAAGGATATCGTCATAGAGAACGCTCATCTCACAGCTCCGGCGGCAGGTCTTTTCATGGGATATCAGACAGCCGTAGTCATGGAGGGCTGCCGTATATCTGTATCTTTCTCCTGCACGGGTGAGCCTTCTGAGGATTTCAGCATCTTCGGCGCTCCGGTCAGCGCAGTACGCTGCTCCTTCATGCTCCGGCTGCGGTTCAGAAAGCAGCACAAGATACTTGAGGGAGGCTCGCTCTCACGCTGTCAGTTCCGTCTCGACCTGGAGGCAAGGCATATGTTCCCGGGCACTATGGGCGCATATCCGCTCTTTGAGGTCGTAAGTGCCTCCGATACTTATTTCATGGGCAGGATTAAGGGCTATGACCCATACCGCGGATACTGCCTTATCTTCAACAACGTTACTCTTATGAACTGCTATGCGGTGCTGACCTCCGAGGGAGAAGCCTACGTTACCGATACTATCAACACCTATGCCGCCACGCCGTGCTTCTTCAACAATGATACCGGCTGCACGGGAGTACTCGTTCTCAGCTGCTTCACCGGACTCACTCCGGCACAGTGCAGGAACGCCGCCTATCTGCGCTCGATAGGATTCGACTGCGGAGGAGGTGAATGATACGGGACTTATGATAATACCCGGCAGGAACGACGGCTACCCGTGTATACCGGAGCTGCCCGACCTGCCTCAGGATGCCGGCATGATACCTCCGCTGCCGGATATGTACTTCCGCTGTACGGACGGAGTGAACGACGGATACCCGGCAATATTGTCCGTTTCTGAGCCTGATATCTTCCTCTCGGACTTCATATCCGGCGGCTGTCCCACAGGTGTCCTGTACTTCGGTAATGCCCCGGTAAATGCCGCTTTTTTCGGAGAAAAATGCGTTTATACGAGATGGTAAAAAGCAGACGGAAATAAAAAAATACAAAAAAACGTGAATTTCAACAAAATAGTGTTGACAAATGGATTCAAACAGGTTATAATATATACATGGAGCGGAATATAAACCACCATAAGTGGATGTGCGGGTGTTTTAAGCACTTTCCGCCCTGAAATACAGGAGGATGGACCAATGGCAGGATCAGAAAATCTCATGAACGAGAGAGTCAGCGGTACCGCTCCCGTTCATTGATATGCTTCAGATGTAATAATTCACTATACAAAAAGAGTCTCCTTCGCCCTCTGCGGAGGAGATTTTTTTTGCGGAAAGCTCTGTATACAGAGAACAGCCATAAAGGAGCTGCTGCTTCTTTATGGCTGTTTTTTCATCTTTTTATCCTGAGCAGATTCGCCTCGCCGGAGGAGAGATGTCTCTCGCTACCGTCCGGGAGGAGTATCATCAGGTTTGCGTTGTCGTCGATGCCTATGGCTCGTCCTGTAAGAGTAATGCCGCCCACGCTTGCCGTGACCTCATGGCCTGTCAGCAGTTCTCTGCGGCGGTACTCCGGAAGGAACTCCCTTGTAACTACCTTCCCGAGGTAGAGCTCGAGCCTTCCGAGCAGCTCGGCACAGAGAGCGCTGCGGCTGATGAGCTTACCCGTCTCGTCCTCTATCGAGGTGACTGTCCTGCTGAGCTCTTCGCCGAAATCCTTTCCTATCTTTCCTACGTTTATGCCTATGCCTATAACTGCATAATCAAGCGACTTCATCTCAAGGCCGAGAGAGGCCTCGGTGAGTATGCCGCATAGCTTCTTCCCGTTCATATAAAGGTCGTTCACCCATTTGATGCGGACACTCTGTCCGCAGAGCTCCTCGACAGCCTCCGCTGCGGCACAGGCTGCGGCTGCCGTTATCATGGCTGCTGCATCGAGACCGAACTCGGGGCGCACTACGATGCTGACATAGAGTCCCTTGCCCGGAGGAGATATGAACGATCTTCCGAGTCTGCCCTTTCCGGCAGTCTGACGGTCTGCGACTACCGTTGTGCCGTGGACTGCTCCCGCCGAGGCAAGCTTCTTGGCGTAGTTGTTAGTGGAATCTGTCTCGTCGAGCACTTCAAGGCTCCTGCCGAGACGCACAGTTTCAAGCCGTGCGGAGATAAGCTCAGCAGAGAGACGGTTGCTGTTCTCCGCTATGCGGTAGCCCCTCGACTTGACGGACTCAATGCTGTAGCCCTCTGCCTCGAGCGCCTTCACTGCCTTCCATACGGCATTGCGGCTGACTCCGAGAGCAGAGGCGGCTGCTGTGCCGGAGGTGAATTCTCCTCCCGCTTCTGCAAGGATCCTGAGCAGACTTTCCTTTACATTCATGATACGCTCCTTTCGTGCTGGTATCGTTTATCCGCCGAAAACAAGGCGCAGGACGTTGAGTACGGTTTCGCCGGAGCTGTTTGAATAGATTATCTCAGCCGCCTTGTCCGGACGGTTCGTTATGATATTATCGACTCCCATGGAGACCATGCGACGAATATAGGCCGGACGGTCTACCGTCCATACGAATATCCTCTTTCCGTTCTGATGAGCGTTGTTGACTACCGTCTGATTAACAAAGAGGTAGTTCATGCTCAGCGCATCGACATTCTTCATCTGCGAGAACGCCATGATAGTTGATACGTTTGCGATTATGCCGGTCTTTATTTCGGGGGCGAGCTGCTTTACTTTCTTGAGTGCAGGATAGGAGAAGGAGGTTATGTAACAGGAATCCTCTATGCCGTATTCCTGTATCACTGCAACTGCTGCCTCTGCCGTCTTTATGGGTTCTCCGGCATCCTTTATCTCGATATTCATCATCTTCTCTCCGTCCACCAGAGCAAGCACATCGGAGAGAAGCATTATCCTTGCATCATCGAATTCACCGCCGCTGCTGAACCAGCTTCCGGCAGAGAATTGCTGAAGCTCATCATAGGTATATCCGGAGAGCTTTCCTTTTCCGTCGGTGGTGCGGTCAATGTTGAGGTCATGGAAGACCACCAGCTGTCCGTCGGAGGTCAGCTGTACATCGAGCTCGATATAATCCGCAGGGCTGTCCACAGCCGCCTCGAAGGCATATTTCGTATTCTCCGGTGCGACCTTGGAAAAGCCGCGGTGCGCGGTTATCTGTGTCTCGGAGAGGATACCGACGTTGAGACTGATATTGCCCTTGTACAGAGCCTTGACATAGGAGAGGTTGAGCAGAAGTCCGGCTGCGACAGTTGCAAGCATGATCACAGCTCTTACAGGTGAGGAGAGCCTGCTGCCGCCCCTTTCGGGAAGGAGTATCGACTCGCCTCCCTCAACATCCTCAAAGAATTTTCCGGTGAGCCAGCACATTATCACAGGTCCCGAAAGGAAGGAGCCTATGGCAAGGAACACTCTGCTGCCGTACCTGAGCACCTTGAGTGAGGACGACAGCGCTCTGCCAGGCCGTGAAAAGCCCTTGATGAAGAGCAGCACGACAAAGCTGACTGCGAATATGACAACGGCAGTCATAAGAGCAAGGAAGACGCTCCACATCAGGAGTGAAAAAGCCATCTTCAGCTTCCGGCCGTTGAGCAGTTCACGGCTGCGGCGTGAGGATTCACGGAAGCTGAGGTCTGTAAGTACAAGGAAGTGCATGGTATAGCTCTTTCCGGCGATGATGATGACGAAGAGCAGCTGTATAAGGATGTATACAGCAATGAGCCCCTTAGTGCCGGCAGAGCGGAATATCTCCCTCAGCACGGGCATCATCGGTGCTGTAAACGAAGCCGAGGACAGGGTGAACTGTGCCATCGGCATATACACCATAAAGAGCATGAAGCTGAATATGCCGCCGCTGTGGAAGGCCTTGCGGAGAGAATAAAGTCCGGTGCGGAACATATTCCCGACGGATATGCGTTCCCGCTTCATATAACAGGCGAAACAGCCGGTCAGCGCAGTGAGCTCCACGAAGGAGAACAGTGCGATAACGAAGAGCATAACAAGAAGGAATGCGACTGTTGCAGGATTTTTCAGATAGGTGAGTATATGCTCATCGGAGAGGTATTTTATATGCGCTGCTTTCATGGTGACCTTGAGCAGCAGTGCCATTGCGGGTGCTCCTATAGCGAGCACGACGAGCCTGAAAAGGAACTCGAAAAGAAGAAAACTCGGAGCGGAACGAACGAAGGCTCCGGCAGATTTGAAATACTTTTTCATGATTATCTCCCGAACCGTTTATTGACTCTTTCATTATAGAACTATTCGGGGGAAAAGTCAATAAGCTTTATGTAACTAAAGGAATAAAACAGGTGGGCAAGTTTGTTCTAAAGAGAATAACCTGAGCAGCTGTTCCTCCGCACCTGTGTACCGGAATATAACAAAAAAGAGGACTGCCCGAAAGCAGTCCTCCTGAAATATCTGTAAGTAAAACTTACTTGATCTCAACTGTAGCGCCGGCAGCCTCGAGCTTCTCCTTGAGCTCGTTAGCTTCTGCCTCAGAAACGCCCTCCTTGAGAGCCTTAGGAGCAGCCTCAACTACTTCCTTAGCCTCCTTGAGGCCGAGGCCGAGGATGTCCTTAACAGCCTTGATAACGCCCATCTTAGCGTCACCGAAGGAAGCAAGGATAACGTCGAACTCTGTCTTAGCCTCTGCAGCACCGCCAGCAGCACCGCCGGCAGCAGGAGCAGCAGCGATAGCAGCTGTTACGCCGAATTCCTCCTGGATAGCGTCTACGAGCTCTGAAAGCTCAAGAACAGACAGTGTCTTGATATCTTCAACGAATTTTGTGATCTTCTCTGAAGCCATGATAATAATCTCCTTTATTATAATATTTTGCCTTTGCGGCATGATTCATGCGGCTGTCATGCAGCCTTTCGTGCGGCAGTATGCCGCTGTGTCTGAGTGACTGCGATTATGCAGCCTCCTCGCCCTTCTTGTCTGCAACAGCCTGAAGTGTAGCAGCGAGCTTCTGAAGGGGGCCCTGGAGAGAGCCGACGAGCTGTGCAAGGAGGACATCCTTTGAGGGGATCTTGGACAGAGCGATAACGCCAGCCTGATCATAAACCTCTCCCTCTACGTATCCAGCCTTGAGGTTGAACTTGTCATCGCCTGCCTTCTCTGCGAACTTACCGAGAACTCTTGCGGGAGCTGTCTGGTCGTCGTTTGACAGAGCGATAGCTGTTGTGCCGTTGAGAGACTCCTCGAAGCCCTCGATACCGGCAGCCTGGAAAGCACGGAGCAGAAGTGTGTTCTTCTCTACGAAGTAGTTAACTCCAGCCTCACGAAGCTCCTTTCTGAGCTTGGTATCCTCCTCAACGGTGATACCCTTGTAATCAACGAGAACGCCTGATACAGAGTTCTTGATGAGCTCGGTGAGCTGCTCGACCTTAGCCTTCTTAGCTTCAAGTACAGCATTGCTTGGCATAGTGTGTATTCACCTCCGAATGATTTTTATCGTATTCAGGGTGCAAAAAAGCCCTTTGCCGATACTGACAAGACAGCACGGAAAGGACACTGATAGCTTATATCAATTGCAATTCCTCGGCAGGTCTTACTGAACTTTCGCTCATGCCGGCTGTCTTTAGAATACGATGCTGTTTTTAACAGCTTGATAATTATAACACGGTATACAGATTTTGTCAAGGGGATAGGCCTTATTTTTTTGAAGCGCCGGAGTTTTCTGCATTTTGCACAAAGTGCGTTATCCTAACCCTCTGCCTATGCGCCGGATTGACGGTACACAGGCGCTTATATAACGATGCCCGGAGCTCGCACAGGAGCCCCGGGCATTTTATTTACGTTCAGTTCTTCTCGGAATTGATGAACATATCGTATATCCTGCGGATAGCCTCCGGCAGGTCGTTCTCGCTCACGCCGATGATAACGTTCAGCTCGCTGGAGCCCTGGTCGATCATCTTTACATTGATGCGGGCGTGTGCCATTGCGGCGAAGATACGTGCAACGGTACCTCTTGTGTTCTTCATGCGTCTGCCGACAACTGCAAGCAGTGCGATGCCGTCCTCGATCTCGAGGTGATCCGGCTCTACCTCTCTGCGGAGGTCTGCTATGAGTTTCTCACGCACACCGTTGAGGCTCTCTGTATCAACAGTGATGCTCATGGTGTCGATGCCTGAGGGCATATGCTCGAAGGATACTCCGTTGTCGTAGAGCACCTTCAGCACCTTCATGCCGAAGCCGAGCTCGCTGTTCATCATAGCCTTCTCGATATTGATAGTGCTGAAGCCCTTTCTGCCGGCGATACCTGTGATGGTATGGTGGAGACTCTCCTTGCTGAAATCGTAATCATTGGATACGATCATAGTACCCTCGTCCTCGGGACGGTTGGTATTTCTGATATTGATCGGGATTCCTGCGGAGCGTACTGGGAAGATAGCGTCCTCGTGGAGAACGGATGCGCCCATGTATGCAAGCTCACGGAGCTCTCTGTAGGTGATGGTGCTGATGACATCGGGATCCTCTACTATACGGGGATCCGCAACGAGGAATCCGGAAACATCCGTCCAGTTCTCGTAAAGCTCAGCCCTTACGGCATTTGCAATGATGGAACCTGTAACGTCGGAACCGCCTCTTGAGAAGGTCTTTACTATGCCCTCTGTTGTTCTTCCGTAGAAGCCGGGGATAACAGCATTGTCAAGGCCCTTGATGCGCTCACGTACTGCATCGACCGTCTTGTCGAGGAGGAGAGAGCCCTTGGTATCGAATACGATAACGTCTGCGGCGTCAATGAAGTTGAAGCCGAGGTATGCAGAGAGCACCTTGCCGTTGAGGTATTCTCCGCGGCTTGCGGCATAGTCCTTTGCAGGGCGTGCCTTGAGCTCACGTACTATTGTATCGAACTCCTCATCGAGTGAGAGATCTATGCCGAGTCCCTCGATGATGCCGTTGTAGCGGTCCCTGATCCTCTGGATATCATCGGAGAAATCGATGCCGCTGCCGGCCTTCTCACAGCAGCTGTAGAGCATATCTGTGATCTTGATATCGTCCTTGTTGCGCTTTCCAGGTGCGGAGGGCACTACGAAGCGGCGCATGGGGTCTGCCTTGATGATAGCGGCAGCCTTCTTTATCTGGTCAGCGTCTGCGAGACTGCTTCCGCCGAACTTGACTACTTTAACCTTATCAGCCATATTTATCTTTCCTTTGTCTAAGTATTTTTTCGTGCTCAGTATCAGTCACGATAACAATTATATCCCATTTTACCGCTAAAATCAATTGACAGATAAGCCAAATATCGGAGATGTACAATTGTGTTTTTGGTGAATACGCTTGTACGCCAGCGGCGGACAGTTAGCACACAAAGCAATATTGTACCAAGAAAGTGCAATATATACGTTGCATTATTTCTCATTATGAGTTATAATAATTATATATACGTTTGTAAAAAAGAAACAGAAGGGTAAGTTGGGTAATACTGCAGATAAAGAGTATTGCATTTTATAAAGGATGGTGAAATAATGAAGCTGCAGCAGCTCGAGTACGTAATCGAGATAGCAAGAGAGGGCAGCATCACCGGAGCCGCTAAGAAACTTTATCAGGCACAGCCGAATATAAGCATCGCACTGAAGGAACTGGAGGCCGAGATAGGCATACAGATATTCTGGAGAACAGGCACCGGTATGACGCTCACTCCCGAGGGAGAGGAATTCTACTCAAGAGCAAGCAAGATAATCAGTGAATTTCATTCCCTGTCAAAGGACTACGCAGAAAACTACGATACAAGCATCACATTCAAAGTCGCCGCAACACGCTCCTCCTACATCACTACTGCTGTCGGAACATGGATCAACAAGCTGAACAGCGAAGGACGCAACTACAGTATGCACTTCCTCGAGATGAGCGCAAGCAAGGTAATCGACGATACCGGCGCCGGAAAATTCGATATCGGCGTTATAAGAGTGCCGGCAAACCAGAGCAAGCTGTATGAAGCAAAGCTCCATGACAAGAAGCTCACCGGAGTGCTCCTCAAGGAATTCTCCATGTGCATCATGACAGCCTGCGGCAGCGTGCTTGAAGACTACGACGACATCCCCTTCGAGAAGCTGAGGGAATGCACCGAGATAATGCACGGCGACGAGGATATCAACCTCTTCCGCAAGAACCATATCAACCCGGATTACGATATGGAGTCCGTCGGAAAGATAGTCTATGTATACGACCGCGGAAGCAAGATGAGTATGCTCCACACTATAAAGGATTCGTTTATGTGGGTAGCTCCCATGCCGAGGAATGACCTTATGCGTACCAATACAACGATAAAGAAATGCTCCTACGCCTGCGTACCGATAAGGGATATAATCGTATACAATCCCGTTCACCCGGACATGAAGCTGATAAACTCCTGCATCGAGAGCCTTCAGGAGTTCATGTCCCAGGTCGCAGATGTCTGATCCCCGTTTCTTCCGCTGAACAGTGAGCTCAGCAGAGGTACGGCCGCACTTGCCCCGAGGGCTATTAAAAGTTCCCGGGAGGTGAGAAGCTCCGTACCGAACACGGCCCTGAGCTGCGGCACTGCCACAGCAGCCGCAAGAGCACCGGCAGAGACAAGCACCGACAGCAGCAGCTTCGGATTGCCGCCTATGCCCGTCTGAAAGAGCGTCCTGCGCTCCGAGCGGCATTCAAATACGTGTATCAGCTGTGATACCGCAAGAGTGATGAGCGCCGCAGTCCGGCAGGCACCGAGCCCTGCGCCCGTGTGCATGACCGCTGTGAAGGAAGCGAGCGCTGACAGACCTATGAATATACCGCGGAATATTATCTTCCGCATCAGTCCTCCGCTGAAGAAGCCCTCGTCAGGCTTCCGCGGGGGACGTTTCATTATATCCTCCTCCGGCGGCTCAAGGCCGAGAGCTATCGCCGGAAGTCCGTCCGTAACGAGATTCACAAGGAGTATCTGCACCGGCAGCAGCACCACCGGCATACCCATAACGATGCCGAGGAACATAGTCAGCACCTCCCCGATATTGCAGGAGAGCAGATAGCGCACGAACTTGCGGATATTGTCGTAGACACACCGCCCCTGTCCGACCGCCGTGACGAGGGTGGCAAGGTTGTCGTCAAGGAGTATCACATCGGCAGCCTGTTTTGTGACGTCAGTGCCCGTCATGCCCATAGCCACGCCCACATCCGCTTCCTTTACCGCCGGAGCATCGTTCACGCCGTCGCCCGTCATGGTGACTATCTCGCCCCTGCGCCGGAAGCTGCGTACTATGCGGAGCTTGTGCGCCGGCTCAACACGGGCGAATACGGTATACTTTCCTATCTCACGGTCAAGCGTCTCATCATTCATCAGGTCGAGCTCCGCTCCCGTCACAGCCTTTCCGCCCCTCAGAAGACCCGCCTTTGCAGCTACGGCAACGGCGGTATTTTTATGGTCTCCCGTTATCATGACGGTACGGACGGAAGCGGCGGCACACTGCCTTATAGCCGTCCTTGCCGACTCACGGGGCGGGTCGAGCATACCTGCAAGGCCGAGGAAAACAAGCCCGCCTCTCTCCGGTTCCATGCGTGATGCGGTGCAGTCCGCAAGTGCCAGCACTCTCAGCGCCCTTGACGCCATATCCTCTGCTGCCGCTGTCAGCTCTCTCCTCTCCGAAGCACCGAGAGGGCGGAGAGTGCCGTCCGTGTCCATATACTGCGTACAGCGGGGCAGAATGACCTCCGCCGCACCCTTGAGGTACATACGCCTTCCGGCGGAGGTCTCGCAGAATACCGCCATGAACCTTGTATCGCTGTCGAAGGGCTGACAGTCAAGACGTCGTGACCTTCCCCCGAGCGTCTGCTCTGTTATTCCGGCCTTTGCGGCAGCGATAAGAAGAGCGGCCTCCGTCGGGTCGCCTGTGACCTTCCAGTCGCCGTGTCCGGTGATGCTGCCGCGGCTGCGGCTCTTCACAGGACGGTCGGAGGATATCGAAGCATCCGAGCAGAGCACTCCGCAGGTCAGCGCCGCCGTGAGAGCTTTTTCGGTTTCCGGATTGACTGCCGCTTCGCCGTCCTCCGTCATACGCATAACTCCTCCGGTTATGCGGTAGCCGCCGCCCGTGAAGGAATAGCCCCTTCCGGCGGTGCGAAGCTCTGTCACGGTCATGCGGTTCTCGGTTATGGTGCCGGTCTTGTCGGAGCATATCACGGTAGTACAGCCGAGCGTCTCTACGCTGTGCAGGCGGTTAACGAGTGCTTTCTGCTTCATCATGCGGTTCACGGCAAGCGCAAGGGCTATGGTCACGGTCGCCGGAAGGCCCTCCG
The DNA here is from genome assembly GCA_017620025.1 of Ruminococcus sp. Lineage (GTDB taxonomy): Bacteria > Bacillota > Clostridia > Oscillospirales > Ruminococcaceae > Ruminococcus. The sequence continues at coordinate 2,001 of JAFZRF010000049.1, read as the reverse complement.
GTATCGCCGCTATCGCTATGGTGATACCAGTCATCAGCATTGCAAAGGGCTCCTCACCCCGGAGTATCCCCGCCCCGGCAACTGCAAAGCAGACAATCAGGCAGATAATGGCAAGCACCTTTCCGAGCTCCCCGAGGCGCTTCTGCAAGGGCGTCTGCGTATCCCCGATACTTCCGAGCATTCCGGAGATGCGCCCCATCTGTGTGTTCATGCCTGTGGCTATGACTCTTCCCCTGCAGGTGCCCTTTACGGCAGAGGCTCCGCAATAGACGATGCAGGGGCGGTTGAGGGAGTTATCGGTATCGCCGTCCGGTGCGGCAGTCTTCGGGACAGGCTCGCTCTCGCCGGTGAGGAGAGCTTCATCCGAGGCAAAGCCAGATGCCGCCATGACAGCACAGTCCGCAGGTATCCTGTCGCCGGCCTCAAGCTCTATCACATCGCCCCGCACGAGCAAAGCGGCGGGTATGACCTGCAATTCGCCGTCACGCCAGCATTTCGCCGTGGGAGCGGTCATGGAGCGCAGGGCTTCAAGGGTATGCTCCGTGCGGAATTCCTGCACGAAGCCGAGCACCGCATTGAGCAGGACTATAATGACTATGGTCACGGAATCGGTGATCTCCCCGAGCAGGAACGACACCACAGCCGCCGCAAGGAGTATCATCACCATGACATCACGGAACTGATTGACGAATATCCGCAGAGGGCCGCTGCGACGCTCCCCGCCTATGGTATTCTCGCCCTCCTCCCTGAGCCTTGCACGAGCTTCCTTTTCTGTAAGTCCCATCAGACCGCCCCTTTCACAGCTTTTCCCTTAATGATATGCCGCGGACGGGCAGGATATGTCCGGCGATTTTCTCCTTGACACCGGACAGAGGATATGATATAATTCAATTAACAAATAACTGCCGGGAGGTAAGCGTCATGGAAGAAAACAACGATAAGAAGCTTTTCAGCGAAAAGGACAAGAAGCTCCGACACACCGCCGTATTCGTATGGTGGAGGGTATGCTTTGCCGTGTCTTTTCTGATCTGCTTTTTCATTGTAGACCTCAGAAGCCCGCTGCTGCACAGACTGCCGAAGCTGCTGCTCTTCTCGTTCCTCGGCTCCGTCCTGCTGGTACTGCTGCTGTTCTTCATAGTCTTCCCACTCACAAACAGGACCCGCAAGCCGTATACAGCGCTGCTGAAGAAGATACGTAACGAGGGCATGACTGCGGAATGCCTTCAGGAAACAGAGGCCATGTACGAAAAATGCAGACAAAGCTCCCTTGACAACGACTATTCCCAGCAGCTCGGCTATATACTCGCAAATCACTACACCATGACGGGCGACTACGAAAAGGCGCATAATTATATTGACGCGCTCGATATGTCGATATGCAGGGATTACATCAATATCCCCACATATCAGGCAAGGGCGCTGAAATACCATGCTCTCAGGATAATCCTCGAGGCTGCCGACGGCGGAAGCACCTTCGCAGAGACGGCCTATACACAGGCAAAGCCGTATTTTGAGCAGTACGGAGGTCTCAGCAGAGAGAACGGCTTCTGGGCGGCTATAGGTACGGCGGAATATCTTCTCTCCTGCGGAAAACCGGAGGAGGCCGCAAAGATGATAGAACCGTATCTTGAATATACCGAATCAAAAACCGACGTTTTTCTCACACTGGCAAAAGCAGCCAAAGCCACGGGCGACACCGAAAAGGCGAAGGAATACATCGACGCCGCATACGAAGCCGCTGAGTTTACCTATGCGAAGAATGTTGTTGACATGGTAAAAAAACGGCTGAAGACCTGAACGGAATACCGAAAAACGGCGCACGACCGTGCGCCGTTCATTTTTGTCAGATAACCATATTTATATCAGGGGACGCCTTCACTTGCAAGGCGTCCCCTCTTCCAAAACAGTCCCCCGGACTGTTTTGGAATTCACCCCTTGCGAAGCGCCCTGCGGATAAATGCGGGACTCTGTCCCGCACCCTGCCAGAGGCTCTGCCTCTGG
>JAFZRF010000048.1 GCA_017620025.1 Ruminococcus sp. | reverse complement strand
TACGGCTTCTCACGTGACGACGCAGGCAAGTTCCTCGGCGCTTACTACGACAAGAAGATCTTCGAGAACGATCCCTTCGCTAAGCTCGATCAGACAGGCGTAGGCAAGCTCATGGAGATGGCTATCAAGCTCGGTAAGCCTGAGAATCCGAAGCTCCACTGCGGTATCTGCGGCGAGCACGGCGGCGATCCTACATCCGTTGAGTTCTGCCACAAGATCGGCCTCGACTATGTATCTTGCTCACCTTTCCGTGTTCCGATCGCTCGTCTGGCTGCTGCTCAGGCTGCAATCAACGAAGGAAAGTAATTCAGAAATACGTCAAAATTGGCGAATTTTCGCTGTTTAGAAATGATGCTGAAAAGTTCTTCCTTGCGAAGAATGAAAGGCATAGAATTCTGAACTGGCGTGATATTCACGTTAATGTGTTTATCTGAATAAAACAATAGAGTCCTCATAGCTTCGGCTGTGAGGACTTTTTACTGTATTATTATTTTCAGCATACCTGCCAAAGTTAAGGAACATCCTATATCCGGCAGGTTTTCATCTTATGTATCAGAATACGATGAACCGGAGTGTTCTCAGCTGAATGATGTGATAACACCTGCGTCATACTTCTGTACAGCGATAGCGTCATTTCCGGTTATGCCCCTGACACCGTCGCAGTCTGCGTTGAGCTCGCCCATATCACCGAGCGGATACTTTGCCTGGTTGGCTACGAACTGGAGGATAGCAACAGCGTCTGCTATATTTATATTATCATCGCAGTTCGCATCGCCGGGCTTTGAAGCTTTCAGCGCCGTCGGCTCAGCCAGAGCCTCCGTTACAGGCTCTGCCTTCTCTCCTGTGAATATGGAGGAGATCTCTGAGCCCTTCATGGAGCTGAAATATATCTCTCCCCATTCCGTAAGGCTGCGGCCGTCCCAGTCGTTCACCAGGTCGAGATACTCAACTCCGCCGCCGTTGCCCTTCCACGACCACGCAAGGTAGCCGAGGCCCTTTTCGTCGCAGTAGCTCATCAGATAGGCCTCGTCAACATCGCCGTCGCTGTGATAGTATCCGAATTCTCCCGCAAGCACTGGAGCACCGGCAGACAGTGCGCCGTCAATGTTGCTCTTTATGGTCTGCGCATCCTTACCCGCGGTACCGTAGAAATGTATGGAGTATACGACGTTCTTGTCGGGGTCGGAACTGAATACCTCCGCGCCCTTTTCCTTGATGGAAGTGCCGTACTGTCCCCAGCCTGCTGCATCGACCATCAGCATATTCCTGATGCCTGCATCACGTATCATCTTTATAGCCTGCTGATAGCCCTGCGCCCATGTGCTGCTGTCCCATTTGCCTACCCATTCATTTGCTATATTGACTATAACGTATTCCGTATTCTCGTTGAGGATATCCTTCACTCCTGTCCAGTACTTTGCCGCAGCAAGGATATCGGATATACTGTCCTTGCCTGTTGCATCATGCACCTCAAGGACACAGACCAGCTTGTTCTCCTTGCACCAGCCGATTATCTTCCTGAGTTCGTCTGCTGATGTGCTGCGTCCGCTTCCGCCGTCCTCGCATACCACTCTTACGGTATTGCAGCCCTTTGCTGCAACTGCCCTGAGCGTCTGCTCGGTATTGCTCTGGAACCATGCATGAGGTACATTAACGCCGCGCATGATAAGCTCGTTCCCATTGGCATCGATTATCTTCTGGCCGGAAACATGGAAGCCTGAGCCGGAGGACTGAACGGTCACAGGAGGCGTATCGGATGCCGGCTCTTCTGTGATATCTTCCGCCGGAAGCTGGCTGTACACGTTGTCGTACATGGTCTTTGCCCACAGCTTCCGCATACCGTCATATCCCTCAGAGTTCGGGTGAACGCCGTCCTGACCGAGGCCCCGGGTGTTATTGCGGAAGTATTCATCAAAGTCCGGGCCGTGGACAAGGCTGTCGCCGTATTCGCTGTACAGCTTGTCTATCACTGCGTTATAGTAGCCCACATTCGAGCCCACGTCCGGATTGGTGGAATAGGGTATCTTGGGAAGTACAGGTATCTTTCCTGCCTTGAGTACTGCGTCTATCATGTATTTGGTATTTGAATAATAAGCGGAGGTATTGTTTGGGTTGCCCCAGCAGTCATTTGTCCCGTAGGCAATGCTCACGTACTTTACCGGACTGCCGCTGAGCCATCTGTCTATGTTTTCCTTGCCGTCGCGGCTGGTTATACCGCCGATGCCGCCGTTCTGCTGTGCAGGAAAGAAGGTGCTGTCTGTCTGGTTTATATAGGTCGCAAAGCCTGTTCCGTAGGCGTTGCCCATGCCGCCTGCAGTAATGGAATCGCCGAAGAATACCCAGCTGTCATTTACACCGCCGGAAGCATCATGGATATCGAGATTCAGGCTCACCTTTTCGCCGGATGCTTTTGTCACCCTCATTCTTATCCAGTTGCAGCCCTCCATATCGATAAGATGCTGCCGTGAGCTCAGGCTGTTCCCGCTGACCTCGGCGGCCTTCTGCCAGCCCGAGGAGGGATAGCTGCCGCCGGGAGCTTTGTTTACCTCTATGACATAATCAACCGGTTCATCAGCCTTGTTGACGTATGCACCTATATTGTCATAGGTACCGTTGTTGTACCATACCGCAAGCACCTGCTTTCTCTGCTCCGCCGGTACTCCGGACAGGTCATAGGCGAGGTAGTCCTCTGCAGAGGAGTTCCATGAGGTATAATACTTATCATCATTTCCTGAGGCTGCGCTGTCAGACTTCCCCGAATATGCCGGTACTCCGCGGCTTATCACAGGATTTGCCCTGCCTGCCGATGATGCTGCTGATGATGCTGCCGGTGACTGTACTGCTCCGACAGTAAGGCTGTCAAGGATAGTCCAGCCCCATGATGCTTCTACTGTAATAGTATTGCTGCCCTTTTTAAGCGGTACACTGGCAGTAGCTGTCCTGAATTTCCCGTCTCCCGTGTAGCCGAAGAAAAGTTCTCCGGTGCTGCTGCCGTTGACGATAATGTTCTGATACTTACCGCCTTCATCGTAGGGCTGACTGTAGCGGATGGAGATCGTCTGCATACCGTCGTTCTCTGAGCGTGCTTCAACGGTCACGCTGTCGCCGCTGTCTTTCAGATCGACAGCCTTTCCGCCGTCTGCTCCGGAAAGCTCAATGACAGAAGTCTTGTTTTCTCCCTCTGAAGTGATTGTGCCGTCTTCAAATTCGTATGTGCTGCTGCCGGCTGCGGATGTAAAAGGTACTGTGCTGAATGTACCCGCTGTGACTGCCGCTGCAAGAATTGCTGTAATGATCTTTTTCATACGGATCATCCTCCTTTACCCTGATTATACAACATAAAGAAGGCCGTTTAAATAGTGTTATCAGCCATAAAACTGCACTTTCGTCCCATAAAACAAAAGACCGCACCGGCATGATGCCTGATGCAGTCTTTCTGATATGTCCGCCCTTCAAGGATAGCTCCGGAGCAAAAGGAATCGTTATTCCGAAGCAGGCGCACGTCCGTCATTATTGTGCAGATATGCAGGCGTGTCCTCCTGTTATAATGATACACCGGAACGGGCCTGCAGTAAATATTCTTTTATCTCATTTTATTTGCTTTTTTGTCCGTTTCTTTTCCGGTAGGCAGAGGGAGTCATGCCCATCCTGCTGCTGAACTGACGGATGAAGTGGCTGTTATTCGAGTAGCCGCACTTTTCCGAGATCTGTGCAACAGAAAGGGAGGTATTCTCCAGAAGCCACCTGACTTTGTCCATCCTTGAGGTGATGATATCCTCCTTGCAGCTTGTGCTGAAGAATTCCTTGTATATCCTGTGGAAATGGCTCTTGCTAAGACCGATGCTGCGGGTTATGTTCTCGATGTTCCATTCCTTTTCCGGGTGACGGAATATCTCCTCCCTCAGCGCGTTGAAGCTGTCCCTGTAGCTGAACGTGCCCGAGCCGGCGCTTATGATGCGGCCCTTCAGCTTGTCCTCCATGCTGCTTATAAGGCTCTCTATGGTGAATATATCAGCTGCCGAGACCTTCTCAGACAGGTACACTATCCTGTCCTGCTTGATATCCACCGCTCCTCTGTACGACTCATGCACGGCCTCCGCGACCTTCACCGCATAGGAAAGGGGGTTCTCCCTTTCGTCCTCCGCACAGTCCACAACAGCTATTATGTCATCGGCTACGCTTGCAAGCACTGCGCTGCTGTCGCAGAGACGTATGGCATTCACTATGGTATTGACAGGCGGGACGCTGTAACGCACTCTTTCCTCCCTGATATACGAAAGCAGGGTGAGCGTCAGGACTGAATTGCTGTTTTCTGCCATGATGTTCATCAGCTTGCTTATCAGGCCGCGCTTGTTGTAGATACCGAGGACAGGCGCGAACTCTGACAGGGATTCTATGCGCTTGTTCACGTATTCCTTGTACATACGGTTCTGCACGGTATTCAGGCCGCTGCTCACCGCATCACACCAGCTCATGTAGAACTCATCAAGGACGATATGTATTGCCTTGCGGTAGGTGAAGCCGACATAGCCGAATATCTGCCCCTTGTAATGAAGTGAGGTCACAACGGTCAGGCGGGGCTCATGACGCTTTTTCAGCGAGGGGAACACGTCCCTTGTCATGAACTCCTTCATCTTGTCACAGCTGTCATAGCAGGCCTCGATGCCGAGCACCATCCTGTCGGGGAGGCCTTTCGTGCGGAATACCGACGGATCGTTCATATCCCTGCACCAGTCCTCACACAGGCAGAGCTCCGCCCTTATGCCGGTGGGTATCATATAGCAGCAGCCCATGAAGGTGCCTGTGACGTCATATATATCCTTGCACTCGGACATTCTGCGGATTATCTCGCCGTGACTGTTGGTCTTGCGGTGTTCAAGGAGCTCGAAGACAGTGCCGGTATACTCCCTTATATCGGAAAGGCTCCCGTTGACAGGCATATCATTCCCTGCCCCGCATCCGCAGCTCTCGCCTATAATGAGCTCCGGCCGCATATCCATGCCTTCAGTGCTCACCCCCATAAGCTCCATCAGTCTGCCAAGCGCAAGGGCGCCGTTTATCTTCTCCTGACCTGCAACAGTCGTAAGTGTGACGCGCTCACTCTGTGAGATGACACTTCCGTCGCAGCCTGTGACCTTTATATCCTCCGGCACTCTTACTCCGTTATCCATAAGCGTGCGGCAGAGCGCGGATGCCATGATATCGCTGCCGCATACTATGCCGTCAGGCATATCAAGCCTGCCCTCTGCGATATCAAGGGCTATCCTGTGCGGGATATCACGCCAGTAATCGCCGTAGAATATGCAGTCATCACCACAGGGAAGTCCGTTCTCCTCCATAGCCTTCCGGAAGCCGTCGATACGCTCTTCCGAGGGCTTGTGGCCTTTGTTTCCGCCGATGCAGTACAGTCTCCGGCAGCCGTGCTCCTTTATGAGATGCTCTGCTGAGAGATACAGAGGGATCCTCTCATCCGCTGAGACTGACGGGAAGTAAGGCTGTTCGTAATTGACCGTTACGCACGGTCTGCCCTTTTGCCTGAGCATATCGAGTATGAGCCTGCGCTGAGTCTCGCTGCAGAAGAGGTTTGCTTCAAAGATGAAGCCGTCGAAATCACCCTGCATGATAAGGGCGTAGATATTCCTCTGTCCTCTGCTGTATGTTGCCTCAAGATGCTGATCGACGTAGTTTATGGCGCCGGTCAGGACTATGGTATCATAGCCGTATCTGAAGGCTCCTCTGTGTATCGTATCTATGAAGCCGGTCTCCGTGTTGCTGCTCACCTGAGGAAGTATCACAGCTATCCTGCCTTTTGCATCCATGGTATCACCCCTTTTATATAATTATACATCTGCTTTTCCTTCCCGTCAACAAGCAAAAACTCCGCATTATCGCTGCGGAGTTCCTGCTGACCGCACCCAAGGGAGAGGCGGATCAGATAGATGGTAAATGGAGAATAAGGTATAAGAAGTGTGGAATGATCGTATTGATGTTTCTCCGCTGTTTTACTGCTGACGGAAGAAATTCGGCAGGCAGTTGTAGATATACTGTCTTACATAGTACCAGCCGTGCTCTCCGCCGTTTGCAACTATGAACCAGAGGTTGCCCTTTGAGAAATCTGAGGTGTACTCAAACTGGCTGAGCTTCTTCATGTTCTCTATCTGCGGTGCAAGCTCGGTGTATGCAAAGTCGGATGTGCCTGTTGCTGACATGATGAAGTATTCGTTCTTCTTCAGGCCTGCCTTTTCAACGGCCTGTGCAAGTGCTCCGGGATCTGCGCTGCGGATGCCCCAGTGATGTGCGCCGCTCATCGGCATGAAGTAGCCCACGATATCAACGCAGTTCTCGAATACCGCCCATGTGGACACGCTTCCCATTGAGAAGCCGCCGTAGGCTCTGTGCATCCTTGATGCTGCTATATCCTCCTTTGAGGTGGATGCCGCATAGGTGGAATACTTGCTCTCAACGAAAGGCACTACGCTCTCACGGAACTCCTTCCAGAAGTTATCTGCATTGAAGAAGGTATCGGAGCTTACCTTGTTGAATGACGGCGTAACGATTATCATAGGCTCGATATCGCCCCTGCTTATCATATTATCTATCAGGCGAACAGCCTCACCGTTGTCGTTGTAGAAAAGAGAATCCTCGCTGTCGCCCATGCCGTGCATGAAGTAGAATATGTTGTACTTCTTGTTTGCGTCATAGCCGTAGGGCAGGTAGACGTTCAGCGAATTCATGCCGTTTATGCCGTTGTAGCTCTCCTTGATGACCTTTCCTGCCTGAGGGCTGGCGTTCTTGTAGTCCCATGAGTATTCAGTATACTTCTTTGCTGCATCATACTTGTAGGAGGAGACAGGAGTCTGAGGCTGCTCCGGCTGCTGAGGCTGCTGGGGCTGCTCGGGCTGCTGCGGTCCGGGGGCAGATGCTGATGTTACCGCATTGCGGAGAAATACCATATCAAAGGTATCGACTGCGCCGCTGCCGTCCATGTCTGCAGCCTTCCAGTCGGCGATATCAGAGCCGGGCATACCGAGCAGCCATTTCTCCAGTGCTACAAGATCGGCTGTATTGGTATTTCCGTCTCCGTTGACATCGCCTTTTACCGCCTTTGCGGGAGCTATCTCAAATACGGGATCTCCGCTCTCGCCAGAGGGGGCGCTGCTGCCGTAGTGGTATATATCAGGCAGCTCATCGAGTGTGAGCATATAATCGCTGTTGTAGACCTGCTTCAGGTAGGAAGCCGTGTTGACAGGATCGCTGTCTATGAAGGAGGTATGCCATGTCATGAACCAGAGCCACTTTGCGCCCTCGGCCTTCATCTTCTCGGGATCGGGGATAGGTCCGTTCTCGTGGAGACATACAGGCTTGTTTGCCACCTGTGCGGTCTTGTTGTACATGGGAGTGAGAGCGCCTGTGTGGTTGACATAGGTATCTGCACCGATGATGTCAACATACTCATCGCCCGGATACCAGCCGCTGTTTACATCGCCGCAGTAGCCAAGGCTCCATATCAGGTTGTCAAGTCCCCAGTAGTTTGTGTAGCGGTCATACATTATGCGCCAGAGCTTCTTGAAGTTCTCGGCTCCGCCCTTGCCCCACCAGAACCACTTTCCGTCAAATTCGTGGAACGGTCTCCAGATAACGGGGACATCGGCCTTCTGCAATTCCTGGAGTGCCTTTGCGCCCTTGTCCATGCCGGCTATGAGGGTATTGTACTCAGTCGTGCCCTCTGTGAGAGCGGCGCTCCAGTTGAGGTCTGAGTTCATCGCTTCGGTATGGCTGCCGCTGAAATTGCTGCCGCAGTGCCAGCATATAGTAACGATGCCGCCCTGCCTGTACCAGTTCTGTGCGCGGCGGTTGCAGCCGGAGAAGTCATCGCCCATGTAGTCAAGTCCCCTGAGTGCCGGATATCTGCCGCTCGCATTCTTTATGATATCGAATTCATAGTTTTCGCTGCCCATCCATGTGGATTCCTGCTGACCGGAGATAACATAGTTTCCGTAGGTATCGCAGAGGAAGTTATAGAGAGACTGCGCCTGTGCAGAGGCCTTCGGGTTGGAGAGCTTTCCGCCGCCGGAGTAATTGGAGAAGCTGCCCTTTTCTATAAGGAGGGCATCCAGCAGAGTCCAGCCCCATGAGGCCTCCACCGATATCTCATTTTCGCCCTTCCTGAGGTCGGCATTGACGCTTACTGTGCTGAAACTGCCCTCTCCGGTATACTCGCAGAATATCTCGCCTGCGCTCTTTCCGTTGACTGTGACGTTCTGATACTTGCCGTCCTCGTCGTAGGGCTGTGAGAAGCGTATGGTCAGTCTGTGTGCGCCTGCCTCGGCTGCATCCACCTTTAAGGTGACGGTATTGCCGCCGTCCTTTAGATCAACAGCCTGGCCGCCGCTCGCACCTGATACCGTACTTACTACCGCAGGATTCTCACCGCTGCCGCCTGTAATGCCGTTCTCGAATTCGTACTGGCTGCCTGCTGCATCTGCGCTGAGCGGCATTATCATAGCCGCCGAATTGACTGCCAGTGCTGATGAAAGGATCACTGATAAGATCTTTTTCATTGTAATTCACCCTCCCTGATTATTACGGGTTTCCCCCGTGCCGTTATCTTCTGTCTTAATTATATCGCATGAAATCCGGCATAAAAAGCATCTTTTGTCTCATAAAATAACAGTTTTGTGTCAAGGATACAAGGATGATGCAAAGCTGTATCATGGGAAGATGCGGGACAGATGCGGCAGATGGCTGAATCGAAGGGCGTTTTTCTTTTCTCGCTGTATTGAACGATCCAGACAGATAAGTAATGATATACAGCACTTACAGGTTCGGAAATGACAAAGATAAAACGCAACGTGTACCTTCGGGTATACCAGGGCCGGCAGGCAGCCCGGCCGTCCTGTGAAAAATGGTAAATAACCCCAGGATATTCGGGCAATTTTTACATTAATATCCTGATGGTATCATGCTGACTTCATTTAAAGATGTATGCTTACAGGCACTTACGATACGGCCACGATAACCATCAAGGTCATATCGAGAGGCTTTTCGTTATAAGCAATTATAACCGCTGCAAGTAGAGGGCTTTTTCTATATCGGATTTGTGGCGAAAAACAGCCAATTGTTAATCATGTTCTTATTGCTCCCTGTCTGCAGTACAGGCTGCAATCAACGAAGGAAAGTAATTCCAAAATATACTCAGATCGGCTATTTTACGCTGAATCTGGACGATGCTAAAGAATACCTTTACGCGAAGTCTACCAAGCGTAGAATACTAAGCTGGCGTGATATTCACGTTAATGTGTTTATCTGAATAAAACAACAGAGTCCTCACAGTTTCGGCTGTGGGGACTTTTTTGTTATAAAAAAGACCGCAGTTTATTCCTGCAGTCTTCTTCTGATATAATGTTCGTCTTACTTTTTTTGATTAGATTTATTGTACTTGGCTATCTTTTTGAATTTCTCCTCTTTTGCTGTCAGATATCCTTCAGCATCTTCAGAATAAGCATTTTCAATTTTCAGCTTTTCATAAGATGACAGCCGCTCCTCTGAAAGTTCACCATTTTTGATAGCAGCCTGTACTGCACATCCGGGTTCAGATTTGTGAGTACAGTTCTTGAAACGGCACATTGCTGAAAGTTCCTCGATATCTTCAAATGCAGCCGAAAGTCCTTCACTGCTGTCCCACATTCCCATTTCACGCATACCAGGCGTATCAATGACCATAGTGCCGCTTGGAAGCATAAGCAGTTCACGGTGAGTAGTGGTAT
>JAFZRF010000047.1 GCA_017620025.1 Ruminococcus sp. | reverse complement strand
TCTGTTCAGTAAGTTCCTTAGTCGGTGTTTATTGCTCAGAGGTCACACCCGTTCCCATTCCGAACACGGAAGTTAAGCTCTGATACGAAGATGATACTTGGCTGGCGACGGCCTGGGAAAGTATTTCAATGCCGGCACAATTTGAGCCTGTTCTTTTTGAACAGGCTTTTTTGCTGTATACAGACATTCGGAGGTGCGATATGAACAAGGCAGATATTACTGATTACAGCCGATTCACCGGGCTTATCCCCGCGGAAAAGCCGATTAGTGTCTATCCGCTCTCGGTGACTCAGGGATTTCAGACAGGCGATATCTTCACGATGAACGGCGAGCAGGCTCTGATATGGCACAGAGGCGGATTTGCGTTTCTTTTCGGCTCGTATAGTGATAGTATCCTTGATGATGTATATGACATTCTGACCGACCGCAATAGTACTAATGACCGCCGTTTTCTCCTTATATCGCATGATATTGTTCTACGTGACCGCTTTCAGAGCTGTCCTGATATCCTGACCGAGAAGAGGTATTTCTTCTCTTATCCGGGTGATACCGCCGATGAAACTCAACTGCCTGAGGGTTATATAGTGAGAGATATGCAGCCTGCTGATCTCCATGCTATTACAGGTAATGTAGTTCCTCTTTTCTACTGGGGAGACGCAGATGCTTTTCTGCGTGACGGTATGTGCAGCGTTGTGACATATGAAGACAGAGTTGTTTCATGGGCATTTTCGGCATCTCTTTGCAGCGATATGGTCGATATCGGTATAGAAACACTGCCGGAGTTTCGAGGAAAAGGTCTTGCTCTTGCAGCCTCTCAGCATCTCGTTCGCCGTATCCTTTCTGAGGAGAAGCGTCCGGTGTGGGGCTGCTACTATAAGAATCCCGCCTCCGAGAATCTTGCCTACAGGCTCGGATTTGTGAAGGAGTCAGAGGCCTTCACTTACAAGAAGAAATAAGAAAACCGGAAGGGATCTCCCTTCCGGTTTTTTTCAGTGATTGTATGAATCTATCCCGAGATATTCCTCAAGCGTGAGACCGCTGTTATATACAGCAGTTGCTGTCTGGATACCGAGGAATCTGAGGTGCCAGGGCTCTGCATTGAAGCCTGTTGCAGCCTCCTTGCCGGCGGGATATCTTACGATAAATCCGTATTCGTGTGCGTGCTTCTCAAGCCAGAGTGCTTCAGCAGTTCCTGCAAAGCTCTTGTCTGCAGTGTTTACATCGATCGCAAGTCCGGTCTGATGCTCGGAATGTCCGGCACGCTCGACTGACATATCTGCCGCAGCCTGTCCGAACTGATTGACAGCATCCTTGTACATCATATCCTGATATGCGTAGGAGCGGACGCCTGCTGCAAAGGTTATCGAAAGACCTGCCTTGCGTGCCTCAGCACAGAGCTGAGTGAACATTGTGGCAGCTGTTGAATTGATAGCCGGAGCGTAGTCATCCGGAAGACCAAAGTACTTGTTTACAATAAGGATATCATCTATATAGGTGATCCCGTCTACGACCTTCAGCTCATGTGTGCTACTTACTGTGGGCTTAGCCGGTTCGGCAGGTGTTGTTGTCTGAGCCGGTGCAGTTGTCTGTGCAGGCTGCTGAACGGGCTGCTGTGCAGGTGTATCGCTTCCTGTAACGGTTACGATAATATCTGCCTTGACGTTCGGATTATCCTTGCTTGTTACGGTAACAACGCACTTGCCGGGCTTCTTTCCGATGATCCAGCCCTCTTCGTCTACTGTGGCGATAGAGGTATCGGAGCTCGTCCAGAGCTCCTCTTTGTTGCGTGCGTTTGTGGGATACATCGTAACATAGGAGATGCCGCCTGTTCCCACGGGGATATCGAGCTTGTAGTCAGAGAGCTCGATCTTCTCGACTGTATTTGATCTTACTGTTACCTTTATCTCTGCCTTGACAGCAGGATTATCCTTGCTCGTTACTGTAACAGTGCAGGTTCCTGCCTTCTTTGCAGTTACCCAGCCCTCGTTATCGACGGAGGCAACGGTCGGATCGGAGCTTGTCCATATCTCGCTCTTGTCCGGAGCATTTGAAGGCGACATAGTAACTATCGAGATATCGCCACAGCCCGGATCGAGCACCATTTCGTACTTGGTAAGGTCTATCTTCTCGACCTTGATACGTTTTACATTTACCTTGATCTCTGCCTTGACGCTCGGGTTGTTCGCACTCGTTACCGTAACAGTGCAGGTGCCCTCCTTGAGAGCATATACCCATCCCTCGTCATCGACGGTAGCAACGGTCGGATCGGAGCTCGTCCATATCTCACGGCGATCCCATGCAGTTGCGGGATACATCGTAACCATTGAGATATCGCCCTCATGCACGTTGAGGTTCAGCTCATACTTTGTTAGCTTGATATCGCTGATCTTGTAGGGATCTGCTGTAGAAACGGGAACTGTAGTGGTTACCGGAGCAGCAGTTGTGATAACTTCGGCAGTCGTTACAGGCGCTGCTGTGGACTCTGTTGTCGGAACGGGAGCAGCAGTTGTCGGTGCTTCCGTTGTTGTTGCAGGAGCTTCTGTTGCAGGTGCCTCAGTGGTTGTAGTAACAGGAGCTTCGGTAGTGGCAGCTTCTGTAGCAGTTGTAGCTGGCGGTTCCGTTACTGCGGGGGAGGTAAATACATCCGGCCCGAGAACGGGAATGGCGGTCTTGACAGGCTCTGTCTCCGTGGAAGGAGTCTCTGTAGTAACGGGAGGCTCTGTCGTTGCCGGAGTATCGTCATATACCACAACATCAATGTAGTACTTAACATCCACGTTCTTGTGGCTTGCCACAACTACATGACAGTAGCCGGGCTTGACGCCGGTGATCCAGCCGAGCTCATCGACCTGTGCGATCTCTACGTTGTCGCTCATCCAGATCAGTGATCTGTCCTCTGCGTTGGTGGGGTAGAGAGTTACCGGAGTAGTATCTCCCTCACCGGGTCTGATGCGTATGGTAGGCTTGGATACACGTATATCGGTTATCCGGTCGGGGTCAACTACCGTAAGCTTCATAGTCTCCGAAATTGCCGGATTGTCGAGGCTCGTAACGGTAACTGTACAGGTGCCTTCCTTCATCGCAAGTATCCAGCCGTCGTAATCGACAGTTGCGATGCTCTTGTCCGATATCGTATACCGGACAGCCGTATTCGGTGCCGAGGGAGGCAGGGTGGCGTAATCACATCGTCCGCTCTCCCTGACGTTCAGCGTCATTTCATAGTTTGTGAGCTTTATAGCTGTGACTTTATCATCATCGGCTGCGGTAGTCATTATATCAGCAGATGTCTCTGTCTGTACTGCTGTTTCTGTCTCCGGAGCAAGTGTAGTTTCTGGTGCAGCTGTTGCTGTAGTTGCCTTTGTCGTGACTGCTGTGGTTTTTACTTCGGCCTTTGTGGTTGCAGGAGGTGCGGTCGCTGCCGGCACTGTCGTCGTGACCGGTGTTTCCGTGAGCCCTGCAAGGAATTTTTCCGCAAGGGACATCATACCGCCTGTTGAAGTATAAGCATAATAGTCAAGTATTATTGAAGCATCGTTTGTATCAACGAGTCCGTCATGATTGACGTCGGCAGCCTTCAGCATACGGCTGTCAAGTGTTGAAGCGTTTCCAGTGGCAAGGCTCGTATATTCCTTGGCGATTGTGGATGCGTCGGATGAGTCAATTATACCGTCATTATTGACGTCACCCTCTTTGTAGTTTCCGGTGTCTTCTGTGAACGGAGCGATAACAGGTGTACCGAGTGCAGCGTCGGCGTTCATAGCTGCTGACCAGGCAGAGCCGACAGAGAGCACAGCGGCAAGTGTGACCGCTATTTTCTTTGTGATACTCATATTTTCTCCTTCTACGCCATATCAATATGGCACTTTCCCTGTCCATTCAGAGCCCCTAACGACTTGAATGGACACCATCCTTTTAAAGAGCTATCTCCGTTCTTTTGTCTCTATAAAATACCCTTTTATTATACTTTATCTTAAATAAAAATTCAATAGTTTAATGACATTTTTAACACTTTTAATAGTAAGATGTGGCAAAATGTAAACTGCCGGCCATTATAGCCGGCAGTTTTTTATGACATTTTAATGACGTATTTCCGGTGTGTCAGCAGTCTTAGCCTGTGCTGCTGCATTAACCGGGTGACGATGCGACCGCAGTACGCTGGATAGTGACATTCTTCTTGGTCACAGCCCATACATTGGAGTACTTGGTCGAGAAGGTAACAGGTGCGCTGAACAGATCCTGCTGCCTGTTGGAATCGATGAGGTTCACGTCTGCGGTGATATCCTCTGCGGTGACGTTGTTTATGATGTCCTCCGGACCGATAACGGTTATGTTGAGCTGCTGCGAGAGCAGTGAGTAATCGTAGTTCTGATCCGGCTTGTTGATAACAGCGATGCGGCTGCGGTCAAGGACGAGGTCCTTCGTGGCAAGACCGGTGGTATCAAGTGTTACTGTTACCGTTTCAAGTCCCGAGAGGTTTGTGAACGAGCTGGGCTCAAGGACTGTGTTTATTGAGAATGTCTTTGAGAAATCGTAGCTCAGCTCACTGAGATTTATGCTTCCGAGGATGAGCGGATCGGGTATCTCGCTCATGCTGTTGGAGGAAGCGAGAGTAATGGAATTAGCACTGAATTTGAAGTTTACCGAGCTCTTGTCGAAGTTGTTTGAAGCTCCGGAGATCTCTACGCTGAGGCTGACATTCTTCTGTGCCCTTACAGGGATACTGATATTGAAGCTGGTCTTGTCGGGCTTCACGTTCTCGCTCATGGAGAGCGGAGTGCCGTTGCTTGCGTAGAACTGCAGCTGATCACACTGTACGTTTGAGGAGGCGTCAAGAGAGAGCTCCTTGTTGATGACTGCACATACCGATGCGATCTGATCGAGCTCAGAAGCAGGGCCGGTGATGCTTACGGTCTCGGGGCTGCAGGTGATCTCGTCCTGGTTGACAGCCATGCCGTCCGGAGTATCGATCTTTGAGGTGACGGGAGTCACCGGGAATTCACGGGTGACATACTTGTCGATTATTACAGTCGCCGTATGGGGGTATACCTTCTGCACATCGAAATCAGTACCGTTGGTGCTGCGTATCTTTATGGCGAGGGATTTGGTGCCGGTAGAGTAGATGTTTGAAGCATCAAGATAGGCTTCAACGTTCTCGTTGTTGATGTTTCCGACCTTGGTACGGCTTCCGAGAATGTCTACCGTTACCTCCTGCACATCGCATGATATGACGCTGAGACCCTGTTCATATGCGGGAGTTCCCTGTATGTCGTCATATTTTACGGGGATATGCGTTATAGTCTTTGCGGCGACCGGGTACTGCGTTATCGATATCACGAACCATACCACTATGGCCAGGAGAAGCGAGATTGCCGCAAGCGAAAGATTGCTCCTGAATTTATTGTTGTATTTCATTTCTTCTTCCTCCTTTCAAGCAGGGAGGAGATGAAGTTCTTTCCCGCAACCGGGAGCGGCTCGCTGTCCTCGTCGAATATCTCCTTGCAGAGGAGGTTCCTGAGCTTGTCATGTGTATAGTCACGGGTGAGCACGCCGTTCATGGCAACTGAGATCTGACCCGTCTCCTCGGATACAACGATCACTACGGAGTCGGAGTTCTCGCTCATGCCGATAGCGGCACGGTGCCTTGAACCGAGCTTCTTGTTGATGATAGCGTCGTTCTGCGGCTTCGGAAGGAAGCAGGCTGCGGCAAGTATGATGCCGTCGCGCATGATGACAGCGCCGTCGTGGAGGGGAGTCTTGGGGTAGAATATATTGCCGAAGACCTCCTTGCTCGGGGTGGCGTTGAGTATCGTTCCTGTCTCGATCTGCTCGCCGAGCTTTACCTGCCGCTCAACGACGATCAGTGCGCCGGTGCAGCTTGCGGAAAGCTCTACGCAGGAATCGCATATGGCATCGATAGCCTTGTCCCAGCTGGCCTTCAGCTCATCTGAGGTCTGGCCGAGACCGAGGAACTTTACGCCGAGTTTTGTACGGCCGAATTTCTCAAGGGCTCGTCTGAGCTCCGGCTGGAAGAGTATCAGCATGGCGATGAGACCGATGCTGAGCACCCTCTCGAGGATGTAGCTCATTATCTTCAGCTCAAGGAATGTACTGAGGAAATAGCCTCCCACAAGGAGAAGAATGCCCTTGACGAGCTGACCTGCTCTTGTTTCTCTTATCAGCTTGATGAGCAGGTAGATTATGTATGCAAGTATGAGTATATCAACGATATCCCTGAGACTCAGAGTGCTCAGGATACTTGACAGCGCATACTTTATATCGTTGAATGACGGCATTTGTTCACCAACCCTTCGTTTCGTGCCAGGGCTCTTTCTGTATGCCCTGAGGACGGAATGTACACCGGGCAGTACTGGCCTGCCCGATGCCGGGATCCTTTTGTTCTATTGAATACTGCGTGCCATACTGCACGGATCACTGTTTGAATATTTACAGCATAATGTGTGCCGTAAGTCAGTTCAGTAAATTAGTCCACACATATATTATTGTACCACAAATTGAAATAATTTCAATAGTTTTTTGGCAATTTCCCGAAAATGTTACAGATTTTTTTGGACTGATGCAATTCTGCGGACTGTCCTGGCAAGTCTCTCCGCATCTTCCGGACGGCTGAATACCGAAGGGGAGAAGCGCACCGTTCCGTCAGGAGTGCCGAGAGTCCGGTGTGCGAGTGCCGCACAGTGCAGACCTGCACGCAGACAGAAGCCCTCCTCCGAGAGGAGAGCGGCAGCCCTTTCAGGCAGCATATCCTCTATCCCGAATGACACGACAGGCAGATAGCTGCACTCCGGTGAGCGGTATACTGTTATGCGGCTGTCACCGGATATCCCGTCAAGGAAGGCACGGCAGACAGACTCTTCACGGGAGCGTATCCTGTCCGTGCCGAGGCTGCGGACGAATCCGACGCCGGCCTTTACCGACATCGCTCCGATGACACCGACAGTACCGCTTTCAAGAGCCTCCGGGAGAAGCTCCGGCTGTTCAAGGCTGCCCGAAGCGCTGCCGGTGCCGCCCTGCATGAGCGGGCGTATCCTGAAGCTGCCGTCGGATATCAGCAGGCCTGTGCCGGTTATGCCGTAGAGCCCCTTGTGGCCGGAGGTGCAGAGGATATTTATCCCGTCTGCCATATCCGCATCGAGTATCCCGCAGGCCTGTGCGCCGTCGGCGATGAAGCATATCCCTCTGCTGCGGCAGAGTGCGCCTATCTCACGCCAGGGCATTATCTGTCCGGTGACGTTTGAAGCAAGAGTGCATACCACCGCCTTCGTATCGCTCCGCATAAGCGACCGGAAGCTGCTGAGAGTCCTCTCCGCATCCGGAAATACCTCAGCCACGGAGAGCGATATCCTCCCGGCGGACGCAAGTGCAAAGGCGGGACGTGCAGCGGAGTTGTGCTCCATGCTGCTTATTATCATGTGTCCGCCCTCCGCCATGACGCCGTATATCGCAAGGTTCAGCGAGTGAGTGCAGTTGAGGGTGAATACGGTGTTCTCCGGTTCTGCGCCGAAGAAGCCGGCGATATCCTCACGGGCGGAATAGAGGGCTTCGGAGGTCGCAGCAGCGAGGGTGTGGCCTCCTCTTCCGGCGTTGCCGCCGAATCTCTCCATAGCCTGAACGACGGCACGCCTGACTGCCGGAGGCTTCGGGAAGGTCGTTGCAGCGTTGTCGAAATTGACGGTCATGGCGCACCTTCCTCCTGCGGCGGTACGGAATAGGGGATACGGCTGTGTTCAAGCAGCCCGGCAGCTCTCCGGCAGTCCGAGCGTATCAGCAGCTCCCAGCCGCAGCCGCTGCGTGAGACGGCCTCGCTCCGCCTCATCTCGCAGGCTATTCCCCGTGAGCGGAGGAGCCTTGCAGCCTTGACGGCGTATGTGTAGGAAGGGGAAGCAAGAATGCAATTATCCATGTTCATCACCTCTTTAGGGAGGTGCAGTACAGCATTTGCGGTACATACCATTATATGATGAACAGGCGTGAGGAGTACCGGAGCGGACAGGTGCCCTGTAAAGGTAAAACAGTTTGACAAGATGCATGAAAGATGATATAATATAATAAGAAGAGAAAATAATATTGCGGCAGGTTAATACCTTTTATTGCTGTCTTCATATCAGACTTGCCGAATATTGCTGAATCTCTTTGAAAGATATTGACATAACTGTACAACCGTGTTATCATGAAAATGGTAATAGTCGGTTCTTGTGATCATGTTGCAAGG
Source organism: Ruminococcus sp. (assembly GCA_017620025.1). Classification (GTDB taxonomy): domain Bacteria; phylum Bacillota; class Clostridia; order Oscillospirales; family Ruminococcaceae; genus Ruminococcus. The sequence continues at coordinate 22,788 of JAFZRF010000047.1, read as the reverse complement.
AGGACGATAATTATGAAAAGGGCCATAACAATTATTTCCGCTGCTGCTGTTGCAGGCGCAGCTATGGCATCTTCGGCAGCTTCATTCCAGTCGGGCGCAGCCGGTGAGGGCGATGCAATCAAGATAATGTGCATCGGAGACTCCATCACCGACGGTTACGGAGTAGCAGGTTCCTATCGTAAGTTCATATATCATGAACTTACTAAAAAAGGATACAGCATCGACATGGTGGGCACCAAGTCCGGAGACGTTATATCCGAGTATACAGATGAGGAGACCGGCGAGACTTTTACCTATGATGACGGTAACACAGGTTACAGCGGATACGCTATAACAGGATACCATGTGACCGAAAACGGCACAAGCTACAACCGTGACGGTATACTCGAGGTGCTCGAGGAGACGGATTGTCTCAGGACCGAGGACCCGGATATCGTTATCATCCAGATAGGCACTAACGACATTATTGACGGCTACAGCCTTGATAAGGCTGCTGACCGCCTCAATCAGCTTATCATCTCGGTGCAGTCTCTTGCTCCGTCTGATGCAAAGATAGTGGTGACCACTATCCCGCAGGTAGACCCGAACCGTCCGGAGGTCCGTGACTGGTTCGCGAACTACCGCCATTCGGCAGACTGGCAGACTGAGTATACTGACGAGGAAGCAGAGGTCAGCATAAAAGCGGCAGTTGATGCGTACAATGAAACAGTACGCAAGGTAGTCAGCGACAGGATAGAGTTTGCAAAGAATAATGTAGGATTCAGGCCTGTTGCACCGGTATTCCTTGCCGAGGCTGATACCGCTGTCACCGATGTGAAGACACAGCTGATGGACGGTGTTCATCCGAACAATAACGGATACAAGGCACTGGGTCTCTACTGGGCAGATTACCTTGACGGTATGCTTGTCCGGATAAACGGAGGGCAGCCCGTGATCACGCCTGAGGCAACGACCGCAGAGAGCACTGAGACTCTGACCGAAGCATCTACAGAAGCTCCCACGGAGGAAGTGACCGCACCGGTCGTGACATCGCCGGCTGAGGAGGAAACAGAGCCTCCTGCGGACGACAAGCTCAAGATATCGGATATGGTAAGAGTGAGCAGATGGCTCCTCGGATATCCGAATGCAGAGATCGGGGCAGAAGATGTGCCGCGCTATGATCTTGACGGAAGCGGCACAATAGATACATTCGATCTTGTACTTATCAGACGGACACTTCTCGAAACGTGCGAAAAAGTTGCAGCAAAAATGTCAGAAAAACTCGGAAAAGAATTTACCCTGTTTGAGAACGGTGTGGATATAGTCATCATTGATCCCAATGCGGAAACGGAGAAGGTAGTACCTGCTTCGTCAGGCAGTCACAGCAAGTTTGTTGCTGTGAATACGGAGATCATGGAATTTGATTCAGACGAAGAGGCGAGGGAATGGCTGGAACAGCACGGATTTGATCCTGCGGTATATTTCCCTGAGGTAACTGAGGATAATATAATATCCTGACCACAATAGTCTCTGTATATCAAGCATTTGCAGCAGTCTCAGAGACTATCATACTCTGAGACTGTTTTTATTTGAAAGGGCGGTATCACGGCTTTTTCGTGATGCCTGAAGACGGCTCCTTTTTCATCTTACTGACACAAAACCTTCAGATATATATCAGAATTTAAGTCTTACTTTAAGGTTATTTTAAGATAACGACGTTATAATAAGGTCAGAAAATAAATACGAAGGGAGTTGAATCCGGAGCGGCAGTACAGAAGGCCCTTAATGTATTGGCGTGACCGGGAGCTTATGGCAATTAATACGTTTGCTCGAAAAGAAGTTAAGTTCCTCCTTGAGATGTATCAGTATGAGGGCCTTATGGAAGTAATCCATGAGTATATGAATCCCGATCAGTACTGTATCGGCGGCAGGGAGTACGGCATCTACAATATCTACTACGACACCCCTGACGATTTTCTTATAAGAGAATCTCTGTCAAAACCATACTATAAGGAAAAGCTCAGGCTTCGCAGCTACTATTCACCCGCAGGTCCCGATGATCTCGTTTTCCTTGAGGTCAAGAAGAAGATCGGCGGAATCGTAACAAAGAGAAGAGTTTCCATGACTCTCGCGGAGTCCGATGCATATTTCGCAACACGTCAGAAACCCGAAGCAAAGAAATATATCACCGAGCAGGTGTTCAGGGAACTCGATGTTTTCCTCGATCATTACCCGGTTGCTCCAAAGCAGTATATAAGCTATCAGCGTGAGGCCTTCTTCGGAAAGGACAACAATGATTTCCGTCTTACGTTTGACCGTAAGATTACCGAGAGACGTTTCGATCTCCGCCTTGACTATGAGAGTTACGGCAACTACATAATCGGCGAGGATCAGAGACTGATGGAGGTAAAGGTATCCGATGCAATGCCCGACTGGCTCGTACAGAAGATGTCAGAGCTCAAGATATACAAGACCAGCTTCTCAAAGTACGGAAGAGCATATACCAACTTCGTACGTGAGATCGCTCAGAACAGAAAGCATATCTATATCTCGGGCGTATCGAGAGTCGATGATAGAATATTAATGAACAGGAGCGTATGAAATGTTTAAGCACGGTTTTTTTGGAAATGTATTATCGAAGTATTATGCAGATGAAGGGGATATCTTCTCCGGAAGCTCAGCCTCTTCTCTGCTCGACACTATAAAGCCCGGGGAATTCTTCCTCTGCGTCGGAGTGGCGCTTGTAATGGGATTCCTCATCAGCCTTCTCTATATGGCTACACACCGCAAGGAGGGTTACTCACAGAGCTATGTGCTCACAATGATAATGCTCCCCACCATCGTTGCTCTTATCCTTCTCCTTATCAATACGACGGCAGGTGCTCTCAGCCTTGCAGGCGCATTCACGCTTGTCCGCTTCAGGAGCGTCGCCGGTGATCCGAAGGATATAGCTTATGTATTCTACGCAATGGCAGCAGGTGTTGCCTGCGGTATCGGATATGTCGGATTTGCGATCGTATTCTTCATCGTACTCGGCATTGCTCTCTATGCACTTGCAGTTATCGACTTCGGCGCATCAAGCAAGCGTCATATGACACTCAAGATAGCTATCCCTGAGAACCTTGATTATCAGGGCGTATTCGAGCCGGTACTCAACAAGTACACTGAGTTCCACAAGCTCAGAAGAGTAAAGACCACAAACTTCGGTACTCTCTTTGAGCTGATCTACAGCGTTGATATCGACGACAAGGTCGATCAGAAGAAGTTCGTTGACGAGCTCAGGGCTCTCAACGGAAACATGACGATCAACCTCGTATTCTTCAGATACGATGACAAGATCTACGAAAACTAATTACATAACCCACCCTATAACGGAAATGTCAGGCTCATCTCTCAGGAGTCTGACTATTTCCATATATCCGTACAGGCGGTAAGGAGAATTGGAAATGAACTACAGAAGAATAATTGCAGCTGCAGCGGCAGTTGCACTGATAACCTGCTCGATGAGCAGCTGCGGAAAAGACAGCGGCACTGAGCCCGTCGGCGGCGAACAGAGTACTTCGTCCGAGATAAAGGACAATACAGAGGAAACCACCGAAGCTTCCGAAGAGGAAGAGACGGAAGAGACGGATGAGAAGGAGACCGAGGCCAAGACTACAAAGGCATCCGGGGAGGACAAGACCGATACGACTACCGAGGCTGCATCGGCTGCGGATAGTTCGGCTGCCTCGACAGACTCAAAGAGCACGGGAGCAGCATCGTCAAGCAGCACGACAAACGCTGCATCCGGCGGATCTTCATCAGGTTCTTCCGGCGGATCTTCATCCGAGAAGGCAACAGAAGCTCCGGCAGCAGCTACAGAGGCTCCTACCGAGGCAGAGCCGGAACCCGAGTTCGCGGCTGAGGTAACCTTCAACGGCGCACCTACAGTGGTAAAGGGCTCCAATGTAACGATAGAAGGCAACAGGGTGATAGTTACAGCTGGCGGAAAGTATCTTTTCAGCGGATCGACCGGTGACGGACAGATATGCGTCAGCACAGCTACAGAGGAGAAGGTAAAGATAGTTCTTGCAGGAGTGAATATCACCTGCCAGAGCGGACCAGCCGTATTCATCAACGAGGCAAAGAAATGTACCGTTGAGGTTCTTGACGGAACAGATAACTACCTCAGCGATTCCATGAAGGATAAGGTATACGACGGCGTTATCTTCTCAAACGATACACTTCGTATCAAGGGCGGCGGACGCCTTGAGGTCACTGCCGGCAACAGACACGGCATCGCAAGCGATGACGATGTTATCTTCGAGGGCGGAAACGTCACTGTTACATCTGTAAAATCAGGCATCTATGCCCATGATGATATAACCATCAATGACGGCAACCTCACAGTAAGAGGCGGATCAAACGGAATCAAGTCCAGAGGCTCCATCAATGTCAACGGCGGTGTACTCTGTGTATCAGGCGGCACTAAGGAGGAAAAGAGCTCTATCTACGCTACCGGAGTATTCAACTACACAGGCGGATGCGTATATGCAGCAGGAAACAAGGTAACAGCTCCTACGAATACCGCATATCCCTATGCAGTTGCTTCACTTTCAACTCCCGGAGCAGGCGGCAGGGAACTCGGTATCTTCATCAACGGAGTGCAGCAGATAGGCTTCACACCGCATAACGATTACCGCTGCATCATGGTGCTCTCACCGAACTTCGGTATCGGAGCAGAGGCCGGCTTCGCATTCAACGATAATTACTATGCAGGCTACAACCTCACAGACACACAGAACGTGTTCAACATTGAATAAGCTATATTCTTCATCCTACTATACCCCATCGGGCGCACATTGTGCGCCCGATGGCTTTTACAGGGGTAATGGACCGGCAGGTACGGGAAAGTGTCCTGGAATATCCGCAGGGCGCTTCGCAAGGAGTCACGTGATAAAATCAGGTTTATCTGACAGGATGTGTTATACAAGCCGGTTTTGTTTCTGACATAATGCGGAATAATGAAAGATAAATAATTTGACTGGCGGCAATCGAGGACAAAACATGTCAATTGAGACTCAGGGTTGATCGGAGCGGCTGTTCTTTATTTAATGAATAGCAGTATTTTGTTATATGAAACGAAGAAACAACTTCCGGTAAATGGCTTAACTATTAGCAGTCTCAGCATATGTACACCCTTGGTACTGCTTCGGTACAGTATTTTCATTCATAGCAATACATATACAGAAGCATCTGATTTAACACGTTTGAAACAACGATTTTTATTAACTAACTATTACATAAATATATGTAATTACTTATTAATAAGAAATTTACAATCATATTACGGAAAATATGGCGAAAAGTACACTATTTTATAGTTAAGTACACTTTTGTATATTGTAAACTTTCTGTGTCTGCGTTATAATAAATACAGCAATTGAATAGAATTGGTATTCGGTATCAAGTACCCTCCCCTCTCATGTGCTTGATACTGGGTATTAATTTCAGTTGCACGCCATAGAAATAGAATTAGTTTTTTCATCAAACTAATCCCTTTCATTTGTAATTTTTTCATGTTTTCTATTCTCAATAACTTATTTTAACTTATCATCTATGGCTCGCTCCTCAGTGCTAAACGGTTTTGACCGTATGGAGCGGATATGATTTGGCATCCCGCGAGGGATGCTTTTTTTGTGTACCGGAAGTGCCGTGCCAAAAGCGGCACTCTTTTTTGTACTCTGTGAAACTTGTGTGAAAAATTAATAATCCGCTTGACAAATTATGAATCCGGTGGTATGATAAGATCAAGGAAGGAAATGGGGTGAGACTATGAAGAAAAGCATATACAGCCTTGTGCTCATGGATGATGTGGTGCGGGCTGTGGACGAGCAGGCCTACCGCCTCGGTACGAGCCGCTCGAATCTGATAAACCAGATACTTGCCCAGCATCTGTCCTGTGTCACGCCGGAGATGCGTATGCGTGAGATATTCGACACCCTCACGGCTATGGCGGGCGGCAGCTTTCAGGTGCAGGAAAGGCGCTCGGATTCGCTGATGACTCTGCGTACCGCTCTTGCATACAAGTACCGGCCGACTATCAGCTACAAGGTGGAGCTTGACCGTGAGCCGGGGGAGTATCTCGGACGTGTCACGGTGAGCATCCGCACTCAGAGCAAGCCGCTGATGGATTTGTTCTCGGGCTTTTTTGTATATCGCTGTGCAATGGAGGCCAAGTATCTTGAAAGGCTCGGACTTGCGGACTACTCCGCAGTGATAGGCTCCAACACCTTTACCCGCCGCCTTTTCAACAGCGGGGAGCTGTCGGACGAGGAGACAGGCGAAGCAATATGCGGCTACATAGCCGACCTCGACCGTTCCCTCAAGCAGTACCTTGCCGATCCGGAGGGCTTCCCCGGAAAGGCCGCTGCCCTTGAGAGCGAATACCGAAAGCTGCTTGAGAGGTACGTGCTTTAGAAAGAACAAAGGATGAATGAAATATTATAAAGGAGGAAATGAATATGAATGCTGAGAAACTTACACAGAGATCAATGGATGCAGTGAGGAAGGCACAGAGCATAGCGGTGATGATGTCGAATCCCGTTATCGAGCCGATACACCTTCTTGCAGGCCTTATGAAGCAGGAGAACGGTCTTATCCCGCAGCTCCTCAGAAAGATGAATATCGATCCGGATATGTTTGAATCCGAGACTGACAAGAGAATAAACGGCCTTTCCAAGGTGACAGGCGGCGGAAGAAGCTCCAATATCGGTATATCAGCCGAAGGTGACAGAGTACTTACTACAGCCGAGCAGATCGCCGGCAATATGAAGGATGAGTTCGTATCTGTCGAGCATATCATGCTTGCCCTTATCGACTCAAAGGACAGCGATGTGTCACGCATAATGAACAGCTTCGGCGTCACCCGTGAGAACTTCCTGAATGCCCTGATGTCAGTCAGGGGCAATACCCGTGTAACTACCGAGAATCCCGAGGACACCTACGATGTCCTTACTAAGTACGGTCAGGAGCTTGTCGGACTTGCACGCCGCAACAAGCTTGACCCCGTTATCGGCAGAGACAGCGAGATAAGAAACGTTATCCGCATTCTCTCCCGTAAGACAAAGAACAACCCTGTGCTCATCGGTGAGCCCGGTGTCGGAAAGACAGCCATTGCCGAGGGACTTGCCCTGCGTATCGTTGCAGGCGATGTACCGGACAGCCTGAAGGACAGAAAAGTATTCTCACTTGATATGGGCGCACTTGTGGCAGGTGCGAAGTACAGAGGTGAGTTTGAGGAAAGACTGAAGGCGGTCCTCAACGAGATAAAGAACAGCAACGGACAGATACTTCTCTTCATCGATGAGCTGCATACCATAGTAGGCGCAGGCAAGACCGACGGCGCAATGGATGCCGGCAATCTGCTCAAGCCTATGCTTGCAAGGGGAGAGCTGCACTGTATCGGTGCCACCACGCTCAACGAGTACCGTCAGTACATCGAGAAGGATCCCGCCCTTGAAAGACGTTTCCAGCCGGTAATGGTAGATGAGCCGTCCGTTGAGGACACTATCTCCATACTCCGCGGACTCAAGGAGCGCTATGAGGTATTCCACGGCGTAAAGATACAGGACAATGCCCTGATATCCGCTGCCGTACTCTCAAACCGCTACATCACAGACAGATTCCTCCCCGACAAGGCGATAGACCTTATCGACGAGGCCTGCGCTACCATACGCACGGAGATGGACTCCATGCCTACAGAGCTTGACGAGATAAACCGCAAGATGATCCAGCTTCAGATCGAGGAGACCGCCCTCAAGAAGGAGAGCGACAGCATATCACAGGAGCATCTCAGCGAGATACAGACAGAGCTTGCCGGACTGCGTGAGAAGTTCGATGCCATGAAGGCAAAGTGGGAGAACGAGAAGAACGATATATCCTCTGTACAGAAGATACGTGAGGAGATAGAGCAGGTTGGCGGCCAGATCGAGAAGGCAAAGCGTGAATACGATTTCAACAAGGCTGCTGAGCTCGAGTACGGCAGACTGCCGCAGCTTAAAAAGCAGCTCGAGGAGCTTGAAAAACAGGCAGAGCATGACCTTGAGAATGGCAGACTCCTTCGTGACAAGGTGACTGAGGACGAGATAGCCAAGATCGTATGCCGCTGGACCGGTATCCCCGTATCCAAGCTGATGGAGGGTGAGAAGGAAAAGATACTCGGCCTTGAGGGACTGCTCCATAAGCGTGTCATCGGACAGGACGAGGCAGTTACCAAGGTCAGCGAGGCAATACTCCGCTCCCGTGCGGGCATACAGAATCCTGACAGACCTATCGGCTCATTCCTCTTCCTCGGCCCTACCGGCGTCGGAAAGACGGAGCTTGCCAAGGCGCTCTCCGAGATACTCTTCGACGACGAGAGGAATATCATACGTATCGACATGAGCGAGTACATGGAGAAGTTCAGCGTCAGCAGACTGATTGGAGCGCCTCCCGGATATGTCGGCTACGACGAGGGCGGACAGCTCACAGAGGCAGTACGCCGCAAACCTTACTCAGTAGTCCTCTTCGACGAGATAGAGAAGGCTCACCCGGATGTATTCAATATACTTCTTCAGGTGCTTGATGACGGACGTATCACAGACTCACAGGGACGTACGGTTGACTTCAAGAATACTATTATAATACTGACCTCCAACCTCGGCTCTCCTTATATACTCGAGGGCATCGGCAGCGACGGTCAGATAACGGACGAGGCGAGGGACAGAGTGGAAGGCCTGCTCAAGCAGCAGTTCCGTCCGGAGTTCCTCAACCGTCTCGATGAGATAGTATTCTACAAGCCGCTCACAAAGGCGGAGATAATCAGCATCGTAGACCTTATGATCGCAGACCTTCAGAAGCGTCTTGACGACAAGCATATACGTATAAATGTATCGGATAAGGCCAAGGAGCATATAGTAGAATGCGGATACGATCCGAACTTCGGTGCAAGACCGCTGAGAAGATATATCCAGCGCAACGTGGAGACTCTGATAGCCCGCCGCATCATAGGAGGCGGAGCAGCTGCCGGAGACACTATTGATATAGATGTGGAGGACGGCGAACTCAGGGCTTTCTGACGGTAAATCAGCTGCGGAGAGTATTCCGCAGCTGCCCTCAGCACATCGCTTCTATGTGCAATTTGACGGTCTGAGACGCTGTCCGGAATACCCGTCAACGGAAAATAGCCAAATTCTATTGGTGTTTTTCATAAAAAACGGCCTGCTATCCCCTTAGAATCGGGCGAAATGTCATTTTTTCACAAATTGCTTGACAAATCAAGAAACAGGGTATATAATTCAAGTATAAATTCTAAAAAATGGAGGATAATCATATGACAAAGACCGAGTTAATAAGCGCTGTTGCTGAGAAGACAGGCTTCACAAAGAAGAATGCTGAGATCGCAGTAAACGAAGTTATCGCTACGATCACTGACGCTCTTGCAAACGGCGACAAGGTTTCTATCGTGGGCTTCGGTACATTCGAGGTTCGTGACAGAAAGGCAAAGCAGGTTATCAATCCCCAGACAAAGAAGAAGATGATCGCACCGGCTTCAAAGGCTCCCGCTTTCAAGGCTGGTCAGGCACTCAAGAACGCTGTCAACAAGTGATCTAACGGAGGTATTCATTATGGCAAAGAAGACAGAGACTGCTGCTGTTGTTGAGACAGAGGTTAAGGCTGTAGCAGAGGAGAAGGCTCCCGTAGAGAAGGCTGCTCCTGCTGCTGAGAAGAAGGCTCCTGCAAAGAAGCCCGCTGCAAAGAAGCCCGCTGCTGCCAAGAAGCCTGCTGCAAAGAAGGCTGCTGAGAAGAAGCCCGCTGCTAAGAAGGCTGCTGAGAAGAAGCCTGCCGCTAAGAAGCCCGCTGCTGCTAAGAAGCCTGCTGCAAAGAAGGTTGCTGCTGCAGCTGCATCAAGCAAGGTAGTTATCCAGTATGCCGGCGGAGAGGCTGATTCAGCTGCTCTCGTTGAGAAGGCAAAGAAGCTTGCAGGCGTTAAGGACGCTAAGCAGGTAGACGTATATGTAAAGCCTGAGGTTAACAGAGTATACTATGTTATCAACGGCGATACATTCGGCGATTTCGCTCTGTTTGAGTAATAAGGATATCTGAAAAAGCTATACCTAAATACCAGGCACAATCGAACAATCAAAAGAGATACCCCCGCAGATTACTGCGGGGGTGTTTTTCTTCATACTCGTTTTCCATTGACTTTCGCTCCCTCAGGTTGTATAATATAGGTATGGAAAGCGTGTTGAAAGGGGGCGGCGCAATGACTGAATATCTGAAAAAATACATGAAGGTCACGGCTGAAAGACTTGAAGCCTGCAAGGATGCAGAGGAGCTTGAGGAGATATTCTCCGAGCATCTTGACAAGATATCCTTCATGCAGCATGAACGCATAGTCCATTTCCTTGTGACCATGATGTTTGCGATCGTGATGACGATACTTATAATCGGCATGATGCTCACTCAGGAGCTTATGCTGCTGATACTCGTTACAATTATCATAGTGCTGCTCGCATTCTACATAAAGCATTACTACTTCCTTGAAAACACCGTACAGGAGATGTACCGTGTATACGACAATATGCTTGCAAAGCGCCGCAGTCTCAGAGCCGGGGAGGATAAGGAATGACGAAAAAGGAACGCACTGAGCTCGCTGTGAAGGAGCTCGAAAAGCTCTATCCAGACATCGGCTGCACCCTTGATTACAACAAGCCCTATGAGCTGATGTTCGCTGCGAGGCTTGCCGCACAGTGTACCGACGCAAGAGTGAACATCGTCACAAAGACGCTGTTTGTGAAGTATCCCGATCTCAGATCCTTTGCGGAGGCTGATATCGCAGAGCTGGAACAGGACGTAAAGCCCTGCGGCTTCTATCATACCAAGGCAAGGAGCCTCAAGGAGATGGCACAGAAGCTGCTCGATGATTTCGGCGGCGAGGTGCCCGGCACTATGGAGGAGCTTCTCTCTCTTCCGGGCATAGGCAGGAAGACAGCCAATCTCATGCTCGGTGACGTATTCGGGAAGCCTGCCGTAGTTACCGATACTCACTGCATACGCATCACAGGCCGCATCGGCCTTACAAAGAATACAGAGCCGGCGAAGGTGGAAAAGGATCTTGTGAAGCTCCTGCCGCCGGAGATATCAAATCACTTCTGTCATCAGACCGTCCAGTTCGGACGGGATATATGCCGGGCAAGAGCGCCGAAATGCAGCGAATGCCCGCTCAGCTATTTCTGTAAATACTATTCGGACAATAATAAGAAATAAGGGAGGAGAACCATGTTATTCAATTTTCAGCTCAGCACACAGGCTCAGGGACTTGTTGACATTACAGCAGAGGTTACTGAGGCAATCACCGAAAGCGGAGTAAACGAGGGCATATGTATAGTGTACTGCCCGCACACCACTGCCGCTGTAACGATCAACGAGAATGCCGATCCCGACGTAAAGACCGATTTCATCGCCGGACTGGACAGGATCTTCCCTGACTTTGAGATCTTCCGCCATGCGGAGGGCAATTCCGATGCGCATCTGAAATCTTCCGCAGTCGGAGCAAGCGAGACCATCATCATCACAGGAGGCAAGCCTCTTCTCGGCACCTGGCAGGGTATCTACTTCTGCGAGTTTGACGGTCCGAGAAAGCGCAAGTTCTACGTTAAAGTAATGGGGGACTGATCTATGGACAACAACGAGAAGATCGCACTGCTCTCACAGTACGTAAAGGAATCACAGGCCCTGGTATTCTTCGGCGGAGCAGGAGTCTCCACGGAGAGCGGTATACAGGATTTCCGCAGCGTTGACGGCCTTTACAATCAGAAGTGGGCATACCCGCCTGAGACCATCCTGAGCCATACATTCTTCTGGGCAAAGACGGAGGAATTCTACCGCTTCTACCGTGAGAAGATGCTCTGCCTTGACGCAAAGCCCAATCCGGCGCATCTCAAGCTTGCAGAGCTCGAGGCGGAGGGCAAGCTCACCGGAGTTGTGACACAGAATATAGACGGTCTGCACCAGGCTGCCGGCAGTAAAAAGGTATTCGAGCTGCACGGAAGTGTGCTCCGCAACTACTGCACCGAATGCCATAAGTTCTACACCGCAGAGGACATCCTCAGTTCCGGGGGAATACCGAAATGTGAATGCGGCGGAGTTATAAAGCCTGATGTGGTGCTCTACGAGGAAGGCCTTGATGACAATGTCGTAGACGGCGCTATCAGGGCGATAATGCAGGCTGATACCATGATAATCGGCGGCACCTCGTTGAACGTATATCCTGCGGCAGGTCTTCTCCGCTATTTCAGCGGCAAGCGCCTTATCATCATCAACAAATCGCCGACACAGATGGATTCATCGGCAGACCTGCTGATAAACGACAGCATAGGAAAGGTATTCTCGGCCATATAAGGAGGTAATCATGAAGATACTCGCAGTAATAGATATGCAGAATGATTTCATAGACGGCGCTCTCGGAACAGCCGAGGCACAGGCGATAGTTCCCGCCGTTGCACGCAAGATTGAAGAGTTCAGGGCGAACGGCGACGACGTTGTATTCACAAGGGACACCCATGAGGAGGATTACCTTGATACCATGGAAGGAAAGAAGCTGCCCGTGGTACACTGCGTAAGAGGGACTAAGGGCTGGGAGATATCCCCGGAGCTTGATACCTCCGGCTGCACGATAATCAACAAGCCTACCTTCGGTTCGTATGAGCTTGCAGAGTTCGTAGCCGGTGATCCCCGTGTGGATGAGGTGGTCGTTATCGGTCTCTGTACGGATATATGCGTTATCTCAAATGCCCTCCTTATCAAGGCAAGAGTGCCGGAGATAAAGATAACCGTTGATTCCGCCTGCTGTGCCGGAGTTACACCGCAGTCACATCAGAATGCGCTCGAAGCGATGAAGATGTGCCATATTGATATAGAATGATTTTTAATTCGGAGAGCCATAAGGGAGCAGCTGCTTCTTTATGGCTCTTTTATTTAAGGCTTCTGCGGTAATTTAAGCTGACAATAAACAGGCGGTATTATTCGTTTCAGGTGTTAAAAGCGCTGAATCGGGTGAATAATGCGGCCTCACCTCATAAATTCACAGAATATACTTGATTTATAATTCTTTTAGGTGTATAATTAAAGTATAAATTAACCTTTATGGAGGCGAACACAATGAAATCAGGAGTTTTTAAAAAGGCAGGCATTGCTGCATTGGCGGCGGTAATGTCAATAAACGCAGCTGCGGCCGGCAACCTTTATGTTTCCACTGCAGCAGATGAACTCAGGTTCGAGTTTGAGGACGCAAAGATCAGCGGAGATATCACCGTTGAGGACAATGCTTCCGCAAGCGGAAAGAAGTGCCTGAAGATGACGGAATCCGGTACTATCGATCTCACCGTGACAGCACCGGCAGCAGGCTCGTATCAGCTCGTGTTCTATGCAGGCGGAATAGGCTCCGACAAGCAGAACAACCTCGCTGTAAACGGCACTGATCAGGGCGCTATAGGCATACCGGAGAGCACAGGTTTCGAGAAGATATCCGTTCCGGCGATCATGCTCAAGGCCGGCGAGAATACCATCACCATCACCAAGTCATGGGGCTGGACCAACTTCGACTGCGTTGAGCTTATCTCTATGGCTGATGCCAAGATCTCCGCAAAGCAGATCTATCCAACAGACAGCAAGGCGACCAAGGAGACAAGTGCGCTCATGGCTTATCTTGCAAGCGTTTACGGCAAGAACATAATCTCCGGTCAGCAGGAGATATACAAGGGCGGTCCTCATGACCTTGAGTACGAATTCGAGTACCTCAAGGACACTACCGGACATTATCCGGCTATCAGGGGCTTCGACTACGGCAACTTTTGCTGTCCCGCATACGGCAGCGACGACGGCTCCACCGAGAGGATAATTGACTGGGTAAAGGAAAAGAACGGTATAGCTACAGCTTCCTTCCACCTCAACGTACCCAAGAACTTTGCCTCCTACACGATAGGCGACCGTGTGGACTGGTCGAATACCACCTACGGCGCAAAGGATACAGACTTCTCACCCGAGAACGCTGCAACTCCCGGCACCAAGGAGAACGAGTACTATATGCAGGCTCTTGAGGTGCTTGCAGGCGAGTTCAAGAAGCTTGAGGCTGAGGGCATACCCGTTATCTGGAGACCTCTCCACGAAGCCGAGGGCGGCGGCGGAGAGAACGGCTCATGGTTCTGGTGGGGCAGAGAGGGCTCTGACGTATACAAGAAGCTCTGGATCTACACCTATAACACCATGACAGAAAAGTTCGGCTGCCACAACCTTATCTGGGAATGGAACAGCTACAACTTCTCCACATCTGCCGACTGGTATCCCGGCGATGCCTATGTTGATATCATCGGCTACGACAAGTACAGCTGCACAGACTGGTCAACAGGAAGCGCAGTTCTTAAGCACAACGACAGCCCTGTTGCGTCGACATTCTACGGCATAGCCGAGAAGTACGACAATGCCAAGATGATAGCAATGGCTGAGAACGACTGCTTCTCCACACCCGACAAGCTGATCGGCGACAAGGCAGGCTGGTTATACTTCTGCACATGGTATGACGGCGGCTCTGAGAACAACAACTTCCTCACGGGCTCCGTATTCAATACCAAGGAAGATACTATCGCAATGTATCAGAGCGATTACTGCATAACCCTTGATGAGCTCCCGGCTGATCTGTATTCGACCGATCCCGGCACCGTTGATCCCGCTGTTACAGTGACAAAGCCCGCTGTTACCACAGCTGACCCGAATGTCACCACTACCACAAAGGCTCCCGATCCGACAAAGAACGAGGGCAAGGTAAGAAAGGTAAAGAGCTCCTATCAGGTAACTCTCCCCGAGGCAGCAGATGAATTCTACCTTGAGGTAGAGCTTCCGAAGGGCGTTACATACGCAAACGGCGGCCTCGGAACGAATGTCAAGGTTGAAGGCAAGGACTACTGGGTAAACATCATGTGGGAGGCAACAAAGTCCGGTGATGTAAAGGTAGTGCCTGAGAAGAACTTCCTCAACTGCACCGAAGGAACAACGGAAGTAGAGGACGAGGCAATTGTCAAGGCTGCAAAGGCTGCTCTTGCAGATATCACCTCCTTCGAGGGACAGATCTGGTGGGCATCCGACAGTGAAGGTGAAGAGGCTTCCAAGGAAGGCATTGAGATCACAGGCGTATATGTAAAGAAGGACAGCGGTACCACCACAACAGCTGCCCCGACAGATCCCACAGAGGCAGACGCCTTCTACGGCGATGCAAACTGCGACGGCAAGATAACTGTTGCCGACGCTGTTGCAGTTCTCCAGTTCGTTGCAAACAAGGAGAAGTATGCACTTGGCGATAAGGGACTTGTCAATGCCGACGTTGACGGCGATGCAGGCATCACCGGAAGCGATGCTATCGTTATCCAGCGTGTTGACGCAAGCCTTGTCAAGCAGACTGACCTTCCGTTAAAGAAGTAAAAAGCAGATATCATGCCGCAGCATTTTCGGGTGCTGCGGCATTCGTTTCGGGATTCTAAAGGGGCTGCTGCCCTTTAGCGGAGTCCAGAGACAGCGCCTCTGGCAGGGTGACTCCCCACAGTGTGGGGAGATGTCAGCGAAGCTGACAGAGGGGACGGACCGGTCAGGTTGGGACAGAGTCCCGAAAATATCCGCAGGATGCTCCGGAAAAGTGCCTGATTCCTTGACAAACCGTTCATGAAGTGCTATAATAATGTGTATCATAAATGCTACCTGAAGCTGAGGGAAGGCGGTGAGAATCCGCCGCAGCAGTCACTGCCGTGTCCGGTATTTCCGGGAGTCGGATCGCTCGTCAGGATAAGCAGGCATAGGTTTTCGGACAATGGAAAACGCAGCCGTTTCTCAGCTGAAGGTAAACTGCGCTCCCATAACGGGAGCGTTTGCAATATCAAGGAGGAAATGAAATGAAGAAGTTCAGAACAGCAGCTGTCACAGTTATCGCAGCCGCAGCACTCTCATGTGCAGTATCAGCACCTGCCGCATACGCAGCAGATCCCGTAAATGCCTACGTTACTATCAATAACGCCAAGGACGGTCTCAAGGTAACACAGGAGAAGATCGAAGTAACAGATATCGATAATGATGAGAAGGTAACTATCAACGATGCGCTTATAATGGCTCATGACAAGTTCTTCGAGGGCGGCTCCGCAGCCGGCTATGCGACCGTTGAGAGCACCTACGGCCCGATGGTATCAAAGCTCTGGGGCGTTGAGAACGGCGGAGCATACGGCTACTATGTAAACGGCAATATGGCTTCCGGTCCTATGGACAAGATCGAGGAGGGTGCTTTCCTTGATGCCTATGTTTATGCAGACACAACAGCATACTCCGATACCTACTGCTTCTTCGACACAAGAGAGAAGGAAGTAAATCAGGGCGACAAGGTAACACTCAAGCTCTCCAAGATTACATTTGATGAAAACTTCATGCCTAAGGCAGTACCGCTCGCCGATGCTACAGTAACAGTCAACGGCACTGATGCCGGCAAGACCGATGCAGACGGAAACATCGAGATCGAGGCTGCTGCAGGAAAGAACGTTGTTTCTGCCTACGCTGAGGCTCCTGCATTCTTAGTTGCTCCTGTAGCCGTACTCAATGCACCTGCTGCCGAGGCTCCTACAGAGCCCGTAACAGAGGCACCCACAGAGGCACCTACAACTGCTGCCGAGACCACAACAACCACAGCAGCTCCCACAACAGCTGCAACGACCACAACTACTGCAACTACTGCCGCAGCTACTACAGCCGCTTCAACCAGTTCACCCAAGACCGGCGATAACTCCGGAATAGTATTCGCATTCCTCGGAGCAGCCGCAGCAGCCGCAGCGATCACTTTCAGAAAGCATGAGGATTAAGGCATCAGCACTATGCCTTACAGCAGCAGCCGTACTCTGTCTGAGCACTCCTCTGACAGCCGGTGCGGCTTCTCATACCGTCGGTGAGATACAGGGTCTTGCCGACGGTATCGTTGCATATAAGGTATCATCGTCCGGCGCATCAGGCGTGCAGGACTGGATAAACGGCCCTCTTGCTGACGGGGCAGGCGTTGCCTCGGAGTGGTATATCGTTGGCCTGAGCCAGTCCGGCAGCTATGACTTCTCAGCCTACCGCAATGCTCTTGAGACCTACCTCGAGACAGCGACGGTATACTCTGCGACTGCAAGGCAGAAGTACGCCCTCGCACTTAAAGCAGCCGGCAGCAGCTCGGACTACATCACACGCACAGCCTCCGATTCCATCGGGCAGCTCGGCATCATGAGCTGGGATTACGGTCTGCATCTGCTCAACAACGGCGTATCCGGCTCTTACAGTCAGGATGACGTGATTAACGGCATACTCTCGATGCAGCTTTCTGACGGCGGCTGGGCGGTAATAGGCGAGTACGGCGATGTCGATGTTACCGCAATGACGATAAATGCCCTTGCTCCGCACTATCCCTACAACGGAGCAGTACAGCAGGCCGTCAATGCAGGTCTGGAGCTTCTCTCACAGCGTCAGCTCGAGTCCGGCGGCTTTGCGACTATGGGTGCGGAGAATCCCGAGAGCTCCGCACAGGTGATAACGGCGCTCTCTGCGCTCGGTATTGACTGTCAGCAGGACGACCGCTTCATCAAGGAAGGCAACAGCCCTATAGACGGTATGCTGAAATTCCGGCTCGGCGACGGTTCCTTCACGCATAACGAAGGAGGCTCCTTCAACGACAGTGCCACGGTGCAGGCCTACTATTCCCTTGTCGCCTATATGCGCATGACTCAGGGAAGAAGTCCGCTCCTGATACTTGACAAGCAGCCCGACCCGGTAACAGAGCCGCCTGCCACGCAGCCTGCACAGACGCAGTCCGCACATGACAACACTAAACCAGCAGCAGGTACATCCACGGCAGGTACAGCCGCTTCATCTGCTGTGGTATCATCGTCGGTAGTTACGGCTGTCTCAGGTACGTCGGAGACTCCCGCGGAGACAGAGGTATCAGTCAGCTTTATGACGTCCTCCTATACTGCCGCTGAAAGCACTGCGGTACCGGAAACGTTCACAACATCGGCACAGACAGCAGCAGTCGCACAGATCATTGAAGGACAGAAAAAATCCGGCAGCTACAAGCCCTTTGCCGTTGCTGTGGCAATAGCCGCCGCCGTCATACTCTCGCTGATACTTCTTGCCTGCGGAAAGCGCAGCTGGAAGAACTTCCTTGCGGTATGGCTCGCTGCAGCGATCGCCGCCGCCGTCATACTTCTTACGGATATACGCTCACCGGAGGATTACTACACCGGCACTGTCACCAAGGAAAACGCAGTCGGCAAGGTTTCTATGACTATCCGCTGCGATACCATAGCCGATCAGCAGGATTCGGAGTATGCCGAGCACATACCCGAGGACGGAGTGATCCTCGAAACTACTGATTTTGAATTCGCCGAGGGCGATTCGGTATACACCATACTCACAGACGCCGCCCGTACCTTCGGCATACAGACCGATTCAAGGGGAGGCTTTACGGGTATGGTATACGTCGCCGGCATCAATTATCTCTATGAGTTCCAGTTCGGCGATCTTTCCGGCTGGATATACCATGTCAACGGAGTTGCCCCGTCTGTCGGCTGCGGTGAATACATCGTACAGGACGGCGACAGGATAGAGTGGCTCTACACTCTTGAGGTCGGCAACGATCTTGTGCAGGAGGGAACAAAGTGAGGAGCTTTTCTGAATATGATCCCATAGTCATAGCCCTGTACTTTATGTCAGTAACTGGTATAGCCATGTTCTGCCATCATCCGGCAGTCACGGTCATAGCCCTCGCCGGAGGACTTCTCTTCTACCTGAAACGCAACGGCAGGGCGAATGCACGCTTTCATCTCTTTCTGCTCGGGCTGTTCGCAGTCCTTGCGCTGGTGAATCCGCTCATATCCCATAACGGCGAGACGGTCCTCTTCGTGGTGAACGATTCGCCCGTCACTCTTGAAGCCCTGCTCTACGGTCTCAACTCCGCCGCCATGATAACTGCGGTGCTCTACTGGCTGCGCAGCTTCACGGAGATAATGACGAGCGAGAAGCTGATGCGTATAACCGGAGCGCTCTCTCCGAAGCTCGCCCTCGCTCTCTCCATGTCGGTGCGTTTCGTACCGATGTTCGGGACACAGGCGAGGAAGATAAACGACACGCAGAAAACTCTCGGCCTTTACCGTGAGGACAACGTCATCGACGGCGTGAAGGGCAGCCTGAGGGTGTTCGACATACTCATCACATGGGCGCTCGAGAACGGCATAATCACGGCAGACAGCATGGAGGCAAGGGGCTACGGCAGCGGAAAGCGTGTTCCGTATACCGATTACCGTTTCCGCCGCTGGGACTGGCTCCTGCTTGCATCAGACGCCGTCCTCCTTGCGGTGTGCATTGCTGCGATTGCAGCGGACGGGCTTGACATTAACTTCTATCCCCGCATAGTGTCGCCGGGGATGACGCCGCTCACGGCGGCAGGGCTTGCAGCTTACGGACTTCTCGTACTGCTGCCTGTTATCATTGATACGGAGGTGGATATAAGATGGCGCTTGTACAGGTCAGCGGACTGAGCTTCCGCTACTCCGGTGCGGAGAAAGCTGCTCTGAGCGATATATCTCTCAGCCTTGAAAAGGGCGAGTTCGCCGTACTCTGCGGATCCTCCGGCAGCGGCAAATCCACTCTCCTCCGTATGCTCAAGCGTGAGCTGACTCCGCTCGGCGACAAGACGGGTGAGATACTGTATTCCGGCAGACCTCTTGAAGAGCTCACAGAACGTGAATCCGCCGCCTCCGTCGGCTTTGTCATGCAGAAGCCGGAGCAGCAGATAGTGACTGACAAGGTCTGGCATGAGCTTGCATTCGGCGCAGAGAACCTCGGTATACCAAGGGATAAGGCGGCAAGGCGCATCGCCGAGACCGCAAGCTGGTTCGGCATAGGAGAGTGGTATGAGCGGGATACTGCAAAGCTCTCCGGCGGTCAGAAGCAGCTGCTCAACCTTGCGTCTGTGCTTGTCATGCAGCCGGAGCTGGTTATACTCGACGAGCCTACCGCACAGCTTGACCCGATAGCAGCATCGGAATTCATAACCGCAGTCCGCAGGCTCAATCAGGAGCTTGGTATCACGATACTGATGGCGGAGCATCGCCTTGAAGAGGCAGTTCCCGGCTGCGACAGGCTTCTCGTCATGGAGAACGGCAGGCTTATCGCAGACGGCGCACCCGGAGAGGTGATAGGCGGTCTTCGTGACCGTCCCGAGCTGCTCTGCGGTATGCCGGCAGCGGCAAGGCTGCATACTCTCCTCGGAGCAAAGGGTGAATGTCCTCTTACAGTGCGTGAGGGACGTGACCTTGCGGCATCATATATCGGCGATAAAAGGCCTTCCCTGCCGGCTGTTGAGTATACCGTGCCGGAGGAGAAAGCGCTTGAATTTGACGACGTATTCTTCCGCTACAGCAGAACTTCCCCCGACGTGCTGAAGGGTCTTGACCTCAGTATCGGCAGGGGCGAGCTATTCTGCATACTCGGCGGCAACGGCTCGGGAAAGACGACGGCTCTCTCGTCAGCCTGCGCCCTTGTGAAGCCCTACAGCGGCACGATAAGGGTGTTCGGAAAGAAGCTGAAGGAGTACCGCAATCAGAGCCTTTACAGGGAATGCCTTGCTCTCCTTCCGCAGGACGTACAGACAGTATTCCTCAGAAGCACGGTGAGGGAGGAGTTAAAGGACGCAGGCATAACTGCTCAGGAGCTGCCCTTTGATATAACGCATCTCCTTGATATGCACCCCTACGACCTTTCCGGCGGCGAGCAGCAGCTTGCGGCGCTTGCAAAGGTGCTTGCACAGAAGCCGAAGCTCCTTCTGCTTGACGAGCCGACAAAGGGACTTGACGCAGCGGCAAAGGAGAACATGATAAAAGTGCTCCGCTCTCTCAGGGACAGCGGAGTCACGGTAGTAACGGTTACGCACGACGTAGAGTTTGCGGCGGGCTGTGCCGACAGATGTGCACTCTTCTTCAACGGACGTGCGGTATCGGTCGGAACTCCGGCGGAGTTTTTCCCGGAGAACAGCTTCTACACCACGGCGGCTGTCCGCATGACGAGGGGCATGGCCGACGGCGTAGTCACAGTCAGCGATGCCGCAGAGGTCTGCCGCATGGCAGGGGAGGGCGTATGATAGTAATACGCAGCAGGCCGCTTCGCAGTCTGATACGGACGGCAGTTCCCTTTGTGATAATACCGGCGCTTGCAGTCCTCGGCACTCTGGTATTCGACCGGCAGAAGCACCTGATAGTCTCCATGGCTGCGGCAGCGCTTGCACTGCTGCTCTTTGTGACAGGCTTCGAGAAGAAGTCTACCGGCACACGCAGGCTCGTTATCGTATCGGTGATGACGGCGCTCTGCTTTGCCGGACGCTTTATACCGGTGCTGAAGCCGGTGGCGGCCCTAACGATAATGACAGGTCTCTACCTCGGGGCGGAGGCAGGCTTCCTCACGGGAGCAATGGCGGCCGTACTCAGCAACTTCTACTTCGGACAGGGTCCGTGGACGGTATTCCAGATACTTGCCTGGGGCATGATAGGCTTCTTTGCCGGGGTACTGTCAGGGCAGCTGAAAAAGGATATCTTACCGCTGCTCATATACGGCGTTGTCTCAGGCATCGCCTATTCATTCATCATGGATATATGGACGGTGCTGTGGTACGATCAGGGATTCAGCCTCAGTCTCTACAAGGCAGCACTGATTTCGGCCATACCCTATACCATATCCTATGTGGTATCGAATCTTGTCTACCTCGGTCTGCTCTCACGGCCTCTCGGCGAGAAGCTTGAAAGACTCCATGTGAAATACGGTATATAAAAAAGCTCCTTCCGGAACCGGAAGGAGCTCTGTTTATTATAGGTTATATACGGCGTTTAAGATCAAACGCAGCCCTGAGCCTTCATAGCCTCAGCAACCTTGAGGAAGCCTGCAATGTTAGCACCAGCCATGTAGTTGCCCTCCATGCCGTACTCCTTAGCAGCCTCGTCGCAAGCCTTGAAGATGGACTTCATGATGCCGTGAAGCTTCTCGTCAACTTCCTCGAATGTCCAGCTCAGTCTCTCGCTGTTCTGGCTCATCTCAAGACCGGAAGTAGCAACACCGCCGGCATTTGCAGCCTTAGCAGGACCATAGAGGAGACCGTTTGAAAGGTATGTCTCGATAGCCTCGGGAGTTGAAGGCATATTAGCGCCCTCAGCAATAGCGAAACCGCCGTTAGCAACGATTGCCTTAGCACCGTCGCCGTTGATCTCGTTCTGTGTAGCGCAGGGAAGAGCGATATCAAGCTTGATGCCGCCTGCGTTGCACTTGAGTGTCCAAACGCTGCCCTCGTGGTACTCAGCGTTCTTGTGAGCAGTTCTGCCGATGTACTCCTTGATACGGCCGCGCTCAACCTCCTTGATCTGCTTAACGAGATCAAGATCGATTCCGTCGGGATCGTAGATGTAACCGTTGGAGTCAGAAACTGTAACTACCTTAGCGCCGTACTGTGTTGCCTTCTCTGTAGCGTAGATAGCAACGTTACCGGAACCGGAGATAACAACTGTCTTACCCTCGAAGCTCTTGCCGTTAGCCTGGAGCATCTCGTTTGTGAAGTAGCAGAGACCGTAACCTGTAGCCTCTGTTCTTGCGAGTGAACCGCCGTATGTAAGGCCCTTACCTGTGAGAACGCCAACGAACTCGTTGCGGAGTCTCTTGTACTGACCGAACATGAAGCCGATCTCT
>JAFZRF010000046.1 GCA_017620025.1 Ruminococcus sp. | reverse complement strand
ACATCCTCCCCCGTCCCAAGGTTTCCCCCTCTGGACTCCCCCTTCCTTCCCCTCCACCCCCTCCTGTCAGCTTTTGCTTTTTAGGACTCGCAGGCTAAAGCAGGCTATCGCACGTGCAACATGATGTGTGTTGTTACATTTTGGCTGCTTTGATAAGACGGCTGATTCAACATCATCAATATGGTATTATTGTGCGCAATTTTTGAGAATCTGCTATTTGTTGCGGACTTCTTCGTCTAACATTGACATTTTCTTATACCTCAGGTATAATTAATTGTGTATATGGTGTAGCGGCTCGCAGAGGGATCGCCGCTCACTGATGCAAGAATATCATAATGAAGGGATGATCCGAATGAAAGGAAAAACCACTAACAGAGTGATCGCTGTGTCGCTTACAGCTGCTATGGCACTGGCAGCCGCACCGACGGTCACCGCAGCTGATACAGCCGCAGGCGGCGGAGCAATTATCTATTCCACCGACTTTGAGGACGGCGATGTATCCGCATTCACAAACCGCGGCGGCGAAGATACCACTGTACTCAGTGCAGAGGACGTTGACGGCAACAAGGTTCTCTGTGCAGACGAAAGAACTGATTCGTGGAACGGCCCCGCTTTCCGCCTTGACATGGAGGGACGCTGCGAGGCAGGTACTCAGTATCTCGTAAGCGCAAAGGTAAAGGGCAAGTACTACACAGAGTGTACCATCAGCTATCAGTACAGCGATGCAGGCGGAGAGCCTCACTATGTAAACCTTACCAAGGTCAGCGGAAGCGACTGGAGCAAGGTAAAGGATCTCAAGGTAAGCTTCTCTGAGGACGTATCAGATGTATACGTATACTTCGAGGGCGGCTCAGGTCCTATCTACGTTGACGATTTCGAGATCAAGGAAGGTCCGAAGTATGAGATCCAGCAGGACAAGGCTCCTCTGAAGGACGTTTACAGAGACTACTTCAAGGTTGGTACAGCTACCACTACAATGGAGCTCTCACCCAAGTCCACAAAGGACCTCATCAAAAAGCACTTCAACAGCATCACCCTCGGCAACGAGCTCAAGCCCGATGCACTTCTCCAGAAGACCCAGTGTCAGGAGGAGGGCGATAACGTTAATCCTGTGATCAGCCTTGCAAGCGCAAGAACTATACTCAACTTCGCAAGAGACAACCATATCCCCGTAAGAGGCCACGTTCTCGTATGGCACAGCCAGACTCCCGACTGGTTCTTCAAGGAAGGATTCAAGGACGACGGAGACTGGGTAAGCGAGGAGATCATGCTCCAGCGTATGGAGAACTACATCAAGAACGTATTCGCAGCAGTCAAGGAAGAGTATCCTGATGTTGATTTCTACGCATGGGATGTAGTAAACGAGGCATTCACCGATCAGGGTTCACCCCGTCAGCCCGGTCAGCAGGGATCAAGCGGTTCCGAGCAGTCCGCATGGGTAAAGGTATTCGGCGATAACTCCTTCATTCCCTACGCATTCAAGTATGCAAGACAGTACGCTCCCGAGGGCTGCAAGCTCTACTACAACGACTACAACGAGTGGTCAACAGGCAAGACACAGGCTATGCTCGACCTTGCAAAGAAGCTCAAGGCAGAGGGCACACTCGACGGTCTCGGCCTCCAGTGCCACTGTGACGTTCCTTCACTCTGGCCGCAGGCATTCCAGTACGATCAGATGCTCACAACTCTTGAGAGTGCAGGCGTTGATCTCCAGGTAACCGAGATGGATGCTACTATCTGCCAGCAGGGCAACAAGCCTTCTTCATCCGATTTCGAGAAGCAGGCAAAGTTCTACAAGGAAATGTTCGAGGTATTCAAGAAGCATAAGGACAGCCTCTCCGCTGTAGTACTCTGGGGCACCAAGGATGACCAGAGCTGGAGAAGCTGGGGCTATCCGCTCCTCTTCGAGGAAGACTACGAAGCAAAGGCTGCTTTCGATGCTATCGTAGACGGCATGGAAGTTCCCGAGCCGCTGCCGACAGAGCCTCCCACAGAGAAGCCCACACCGGCACCCACAACAGAGCCCACAACCGGAGATGTACAGCCCACTGTCGGACCGGTTGCCGATGCATTCTACGGTGATGCAAACTGTGACAGCAAGATCAATGTAGCCGATGCAGTTGCAGTACTCCAGTACCTTGCAAACAATACAAAGTACGATCTCGGCGCTAAGGGTCTTGTAAACGCAGACGTTGACGGTGTAGCCGGCATCACAGGTGATGACGCTATCACTATCCAGAAGGTAGACGCTTCTCTTATCAAGCAGTCTGATCTGCCTCTGAGCAAGTAATATCATAACAACAAAGGGGACTGCTGCGGCAGTCCCTTTTAATTCTTAATTCATAATGCATAATTCATAATTACATGAACGGCGTCTTAAATTCGGAATCAGGAATTCGGAACGCGGAATCAGCGGTATCGCCTGCGGCGATGATCTGAAATGCAGGGGCACACACGGTGCGCCCGCTGCAACGAAGGAGGTAATTGTAGGGGTTGCCTTCGGCAGCCCGCCGGATCATCAGACATTATGAGAATTGCGGGCGAACGCTGTTCGCCCCTACATAAGCAAACGAACAATAGCAAAATGTTGGGACGCCCATTCGGCGTCCGCTTTACAAATGAACGTCAACAGGTTTAGCGGGCCGCCAAAGGCAGCCCCTACATTCAATACATCGCCGTCAGGCGATACCATTAATTCCGAATTTCGCACTCCGTATTCCGAATTAACCCAACGGCGGTGCCGAGACAAATTGTATCCATTTGTTACTGTTCTGTCGTTGACTTTGCCTTCCGGGTAAGATATAATGGACTCAGAAACAACAGGAGCTGATACAGCATCAGCCGACGGAAGGAGCGATCTTTATGAAGACAAATAACAGGAAGAGTATAAAAACCATGATGGGTATAATGATACTCAGGTTCTCCGCTGCGGTGCTTCCGGTAATGATCCGCTGCGGTATGTTTCCTAAGAAGGATAAGCCGGCAGAGTAACTGCATATAAAGAACAAAACGGGCGCACTGTATAAGGTGCGCCCGCTGTTTTTATCCTGCGTTATTCATCCTCGCCTGCATACTGCTGATACAGCTCCCACAGGTCGTATACCAGCACACGGTCACTGCAGTGTACTGTCAGAGTCTCACCCTTCTTAGGGGATGTGGTGAATGTGAACTCATTCGGATGTTCACCTCTGTTGCCAAAAGGCAGCTTCAGTTCCGGATAGATCGTGATATCATAATGATCTGTCATAGTGCCGTCGGGGTTGTAGTCATAGTGTACGGAATAGCCGTCACGAATACACGGGCAGCTGCCGATGAAGGTGAAGCTGAGACAGCGCTTTGCTCTCGTCGGGTCGATCTCGCTGTATTCCTTTGCCCTTGCGGAATCCGCACTTCCGGTCACCTCGATGACGGTGCCGAGTCTTGCGGAGCTTATCGGTATCACGCCCCAGAATAGGAACAGAAAGGCAGCGCCGAGCAGCAGTGCAGAACTGAGTATTATCGTCGGTATGCGGAACAGCAGCGAACGCCTTGCCTTTTTCAGCGGCTTTATGTCACGATCGGGCAGCGGGGCGGGTGCGGTATCGGCGGTTATCGCCCCGAGCTTTTCCATGCACTCCGGGCAGCCCCTGAGATGCTCCTCTACGGCCTTTGCCGATTCCTCGGAGGTCAGCTTCTCGGCATAGAGGGGGAGAAGATCCTGTATTATCCTGCAATCCATAATATCACTCCTTTTCAAGCTCTGTTTTCAGTCTTTGTCTCAGGCGGCAGTAGGTCACTCTTGCTCCGTTCTCGCTCCAGCCGAGCAGCTCGCCGAGCTCCCGGAAGGAAAGACCGCCCTGTGAGCGGAGAAGCACAAGCTGACGTTCTCTCTCGGGGAGAGCGTCTATCAGCGCCGCCAGTCTCTGCGCCTCGTCGTGTTCCTCTGCGGCACGATCCGGCGCAGCTGAGGTATCGGGCGTATCCGGCGGCAGCTCTGCGGAGGGATGCCTGCCCCTGCTGCGCTTCTCACGCAGCCACAGGTTTCTTGCGATGCCGCACAGCCACGTAAATACCGAGCTTTCGCCCTTGTATTTCCTCAGCGACAAAAGCGCCTGATAGAATGTATCCTGTGTCAGCTCCTCCGCAATATCGGGGTCGTTGCAGAGAGTCATAAGGTAGAGGAAGACCTTGCGGCTGTTCTCTTCATAGTAACGCTTCATATCTCCGGACACGCTCTCACCTCCTTCTGTATATTAGTCGCATCTGAAAGGCAAACGTTACAGTGCTGTCTCCGGACTATATCTTATTTGTAACTGCTGTGCCGTTGACTTTGCCGGCCAATTAAGTTATAATTATAACAACAAGTACGGCGTGGCAGCTTTACACGCCTGATGACAGGAGAGTGACATATATGAAAACCCGGCAGAAGATATACCTGATGATACTTATGGCAGTCTGCACCGTGCTCCTGAGCGGCTGTCATCCTTATTTCTCCATGGAGATCTCGGAGATAGATGCCCCTCCGATGACTGAGATATATGTCCTCCTGAGAGCGGAGGGAGAGCAGCTGAAGGAGGAGCGCGATGTACCTGAGGAGCTGCTCGGCTCTGAGATCGCCCTCTACAACGAGGACGGCTGGGTACCGGCGGCATTTGCGGTAAATGAAGTGTATGAGTCGCACTGGTCGGACGGCTGGGGACTTTCTCTCGTCTACAAGGACTCCGAGCTGGAGGACAATCTGCGTGATTTCTGCGAAACATTCAGAGAGCTGCGTCTTGCCGTTGTTGAGAAGGACGGAAGAGTACGCTCTGTCTCACAGCCGTACAGCCTTATCCCGGAGGACCGCTTTGCATACCCGGTCAAGATCTACTATGACGAGAAGGAGGACAGCATAACAGCGACCGAATATATATCCAGACATATCAACGGCAGTACTCCTTCTGAAATGTGGGCAGGTCTCACTATGATAACGTGGATAACCAATATTGCGGTACAGTGCATGATTTCTCGTTCGCTGAAGCATAAAGAGAAGAAGCTTTCGACCGGTGTCAAGTGCTGGATAGTTATCATGCTGATACCGGGCGCAGTAAGCCTCATATCGGGCCTGATCCTCAATTTGCTGCCGTATTTCAATACCGGCGAGCATACCAGCATGGGCAACATCAAATTCATATTATTCGATGAGATCTCGTTCTTCATATCCGTTGCACTGCTCCTGCTGCTGCCGCTGCTCAGAAAAAGCGGTCTGTTTGCGGCGAAGGAAAAGACGGAATCTTAAATGCGGAATTAGGAATTAATGGTATCGCCTGACGACGATGGATTTGCAGGGGCGCACATTGTGCGCCCGTCCTCACGAACGCAGCGATTGTAGGGACCGCCTTTGGCGGTCCGCTTTTTTGTTTGTGCCGGAAGCAGACGCTGTAGGGACGCCCATCGGGCGTCCGCATGACAGGTACATCGGCGTATTCGGGGCGGGCTGCCGAAGGCAGCCCCTACATACACACATAACCATATGGCAGGGCGATGTAGGCATCGCCCCCTACACATAAAATTACCCGCCTCCAAAAGTAACAGCGCTAGTTTTGTCTCCCGTGCGATAGCCGACTTTAGCCTGCGAATCTGAAAAAAGCAAAAACCGGCAATGGGTAGAAGAGAGGGGGTGAGGGAAAAGAGAGTCCAGAGAGGAAAACCGAAAGGGGGAGAGAGGGAGGGAAATGCCGGTTTTT
>JAFZRF010000013.1 GCA_017620025.1 Ruminococcus sp. | reverse complement strand
TTGCAAGGCGTCCCCTCTTCCAAAACAGTCCCCCGGACTGTTTTGGAATTCACCCCTTGCGAAGCGCCCTGCGGATAAATGCGGGGCGTTGCCCCACACCCCACCAGAGGCTCTGCCTCTGGACTCCGCTAAAGGGGCGCACCCCTTTAGAATCCCAAACTGATTGAAAATGCTGTCTCTGAAAAACAGCTCGTTATACTGAACAGGATATCATCAGTCTCTTCTGAACAGGTCTCTTGTATAGACCTTCTCGGCTACGTCATCAAGAACGCTGTCGTATCTGTTCGCTATGATACATCCGCACTTCTTCTTGAACTTTTTAAGATCGTTCACAACAAGGGAGCCAAAGAATGTGCTTCCGTTCTCGAGCGTAGGCTCATATATTATCACTGTAGCGCCCTTCGCCTTGATACGTTTCATAACGCCCTGAATAGAGGACTGGCGGAAGTTATCGCTGTTTGACTTCATGGTCAGGCGGAACACTCCGACAACTACATTCTTCTCCTTGCTGCTGTCGAATTCGTTGTTGCTTCCGTAGCTGTAGTACTCAGCCATCTGCAGCACACGGTCAGCTATGAAATCCTTTCGTGTCCTGTTTGACTCTACTATAGCAGTCATCATATTCTGCGGCACGTGCTGATAATTCGCAAGGAGCTGCTTGGTATCCTTAGGCAGGCAGTAACCGCCGTAGCCGAACGAGGGATTGTTGTAGTAATCGCCTACACGGGGATCAAGGCATACCCCGCGTATGATATTCGCAGTATTAAGTCCCTTGACCTCTGCATAGGTATCAAGCTCGTTGAAGTAGCTCACACGCAGTGCAAGATATGTATTCACGAACAGCTTTGTTGCCTCGGCCTCCGTTGTGGCCATAAAAAGAACAGGTATATTCGTCCTGATAGCACCGTTACTGAGCAGACCTGCAAAGATCTCCGCCGCCTCCATGTTCTTTTCGTCAGAACCCACGATGATACGGCTCGGATAGAGGTTATCGTAAAGCGCCTTGGACTCTCTCAGGAACTCCGGGCTGAATATGATATTATCCATGCCCATTTTCTCACGCACCTGCACGGTATATCCTACCGGGATAGTCGACTTGATAACAACAGTCGGCTTGTGCTTCTTTTTGCCGGTCACCTTCTTTATAAGCTCCAGCACCGCTTCAACAGCTGAGCAGTCAAAGAAATTGGTTTTCGGGTCATAGTTTGTAGGAGCAGCAACTATGATGAAATCAGCGTCCTTATATGCAGACTCGCCGTCTGTTGTAGCCCGGAGAGACAGTCCCCTCTCCTCATGCTCCGCAAGATACTGCTCTATATAGTCATCCTGTATAGGTGATTTCCAGTTATTCAGCTTCTCGACCTTCTCCGGTACGATGTCAACGGCAGTAACATCGTTGTGCTGTGAGAGAAGAACTGCAAGAGAAAGTCCGACGTAACCCGTACCTGCAACCGCTATCTTCTTTTTCTCCACCGGACTTGCCTTGACCTCTTCATCAACGAACAGGTCTCTGTAATCGAAATCCAGTACCTCCGACAGCGCAAGAAGCTGATCTACTGACGGGCTGTAGTTCCCGGATTCAAGCCTTGTGAACATGGTGCGGCTGATGCCTGTCCTTTCGGACATAACAGTCTGCGACAGACCAAGCGCCTTACGCTTGCTGATTACTACCTGTGCAAGCTTTTCCAAAGAAAGATGTTTCATCCTTTATACCTCCTGATCAGCAATGTCACTGTTAATGACACACTTCGATCTGTTATCGATAAATACATTATAACAGACGCTTGCTTCAATGTCAATAGCTTTGTTCAATATTGTTACAGTCTTTCACATAATACTTCACATCTCGCCGGAGATATGTCGCTGTTAATGACATTCATGCACTATGATTATATCCCCTTTGATCTCTCATAATGGTATAAAATTAAGCCCTGCCGAAAGCAGGGCTTTTAGTATGCA
Source organism: Ruminococcus sp. (assembly GCA_017620025.1). GTDB lineage: Bacteria > Bacillota > Clostridia > Oscillospirales > Ruminococcaceae > Ruminococcus. The sequence continues at coordinate 38,082 of JAFZRF010000013.1, read as the reverse complement.
ATCAGTCAGCCGACATCATTCCGTGCGCATATCCCATTCGATAAGATAAGTTTCCTCCCCGTATTTTTCTCCGGTCACGGTCATTTTATTGTTCAGATGGCTGTATGCCATTAATCCGATCTTGTCCGGAGAATCCATATATCCGATATCCCCGGTAACTGAGGTCGTACCGTCAGCAGGATCATACATAACGCACTCGGGATAATACCCGAATTCAACATCATCAGAAGGATGAATGCAGGCCAGATATATCCTGCCGTCCCTGACATATCCCATTCCTCCGGCAGGCTCGAAATACTGATCAATGACGCTCAGTTCTCCTGTGTCCTCGTTTATCTCGTAAAAGCCGTGGTAAGTGGGAACAAGCAGCCTTCCGTTCATGCAGAACATTGTGAATACATTTCTCAGCTCGGAATCATCGTCGGTACAAAGCTCAGTTATCTCTCCGGTATTTGTGTCTATACGGTAGAACGTATAGCCCTTGCGGATCTGAAAGCTGACGGTCTCATATCCGTAGTACATACATACGAAGATCCGGTCATTGTCGTAGTCGATACAGTATTCCTCACAGCTGCCGAGCATTTCCCTGCCCTCTTCAATAGCTGTTCGGGCACGACCGAAGCTCTGGGCAATGTTTCCGTTTTCGTAATAGATATCCGGAACAGGACGTGTACCGAAATCCGTGTTTTTCAGTTCGATGCTGCGTGCGTAATACGTTGCTGCTTCCGTTGCAGGCTCCGTTTCGGTTTCCTCCTGCACAGCCTCAGTCTCAGACATTTCAGATGGCTCTGTGACATCCTCAGTTTCTGCTTCTGTTACCGTTTCCGCTTCTGTTACTGACTCCTCTGCCGCAGACGGCACATCCGATACAGTACCGCTATGACTGCAGCCTGCAAGTGACAGTATAAACAGTGATACTATTGCTGTGTATATTGGTTTCTTCATTTCACACCTCCGCTGCCTTCGTCTTCCGGAAACCGCCATGACATTTCCGGTTTTCAGACTCGGAAACACCATGGCGGAACGATTATGTATAGTTCAGTCAGATCTTACATCTGCGGGAGTTCAGGGATGCTTGCTGTGATAACGTCCTCGCTCTCGAATACTATGATCTCCAGCTCAGGTGATGTATAATTCTCGTTCATTTCTTATTCCTCCGTTAATGAATCCTTGTATTCCTTTGCAGCTTTTCCGTATAAGTAGAACATCTTGCAAAGCTTCTTGACATCACTGATGCTGGTGTCATCGTTGTTCAGCACTCTCTGGACATAGGACAGGGCACAGAAGGTAACCTTCTTTCCGCCGATCTCAAGGGTGATCTCGTCGCCGTGCTGATTTGCACCGATGCTTGTTATCTCAAAGTACTTGCCGTTGGCGTTTTGCTGTGCTGTTATAGTCCTGTCGCCGTACTTTGCGGTATTCTCTTCTCCTGAGTAGTATATCCTGATGTCTGTTCTTGAATTGAGTACAATGGAGATCTTGCATACACCTGTCTCATCCTGCATCTTCTTTGACCCGATATATTCAAGATCCTTATCATCTAAAGAAGGCTCATCGAAGGACTGTTTTGTATGATTGAAGTACTGATCTGCGCAACGGCAATAGTTACCAAGTGCGGTTATAAGGCTGCTCAGCTTCTGATCCTCGGAACCCTTGGCGGCATTATCCAGATATCCTGCCAGTGTCATATCAGCCTTTGAATGATCAAGGAGCTGTCCGTCCTTATTGCAGACGATAAGGCTTCTTCCGTCACTTGTGAAAGCCTGAAGGGTGACATCCTTGCAGCTCTGGGCCATATTCAAATAATAAGGCAGTTTATAGCGTCCGTCATCCTCTGCATAATCATCAAAGTCAGTAAATGTCGTTTCGCCGTTCGGTCCGCTTATCACTATCTTTGCAAGCTCATCGCACGGCTTGACATAGAAGTTGAGACCTACACCACCGTCGAGTGTAACACTGTTGCTGGTAACATTTAAAATATAAGAACTGATAGCATTGCTGCCGAGGAACATATTGCTGCAATTCAAAACGCTGCTCATATCAAAGCCGGAGAGATCGATCCAGCCAAGCTCAGGGCAAACTGAGAACATCCGCTCCATTTTGGTAACACCGGATGTATCAAAACTGCTTACATCGAGTGTGGTAAGCTTCTTGCAGCCGCTGAACATATAACGCATATTTGTTACAGAGCTGGTATCGAAACTCGTAAGATCAAGAGAAGTAAGGCTCTCGCAGCCGCCGAACAAATTCTCCATATCATCAACGGAGCTTGTATCAAAGCTGCTCAGATCAAGCTGTCTAAGGCTCTTGCAGTCGTCAAACATATTCTTCATCGATGTGTTACTTGAAGTATTGAGACCGGAAAGATCAATTCTTACAAGATTGCTGCATCCTGAAAACATATAACCCATCGAAGTTACGCTTGAAGTATCAAAAGTTCCGATATCAAGCGTAGTAAGAGAAGAACATCTTGTGAACATATGTGTCATGTTCGTAACATTCGAGGTATCAAAACCACTGACATCGAGTCTCTTCAGTCCGGTGCAGCCGAGGAACATACCATACATATTCTTAACTTTTGAAGTATCGAATGCGCTTACATCAATGGATGTGATGCCGGTGCAGTTATCAAACATATGGCTGATGTCAGTTACTGAAGAAGTATCAAAAGCTGTAACATCAATATCACTCATACCTGAACAGCTGTAGAACATATATGACATATTTTCGACATTTGAAGTATCAAATCTCGTCAGATCAAGATTGGTGACAGCTTTACAGTTGGCAAACATCCACTCCATCTTCTTAACCTGCGAAGTATCGAAACCAAACAGATCAATTGACTTGAGGGATTCACAGTCCTTGAACAGATTACCCATATCCGTAACACCGGTCGTATCAATTCCGTCAATGTTAAGGGTTACAAGTTTCTCACAGCTTTCAAACATACCTCTCATGCTTGTAAATGATGAATACTCTGTTGCGTTGGAGAGGTCGATCTCCTTCGCTCTGAAATATGAAAAGAGACCGCTTGAATCAGAAGGAAGAATTGTCTCTGGTTCGCAGACTACCAGCTCAACGTCGCTCCTGTACTTGAAATCTTTTACTTCAGACTTGACAACATTACCGTACAGAGTGAGTACACCCTCTTCAAATCTAAGCGATGTGTACTCCTTTTCAGCGGCATTTACTGTCATAGGAACAGCTAAAGGCAACTGAACACCGCTCAGTGGCATTGAATTGCCTAAAAGAGCGATCGCAAAAACAGCTGCCAGCGTCTTCTTCATGAATTTGTTTTCCATAGCTTCTTCTCCTGTTTTCTTATTTACAGGGAATATTCCCCGCAAGGTATTCTTATACGGATCATGGATAGATGATTGATTGAATAATGTATAACAACATAATCGCTCAACTGTTTGTAATGAATAACACATTAATACTATCACATTTAGAAAAGAAAGTCAAGACATTTGTTGCTTCATTTGCTAAGTGTATAAACTTAAACACATGATGCATACTGATATTCAGCCGGTGATGCGGGAAAATACGCAGCATATGAACAAGGTTGACTTTTCCCAGTCAGAATGCTATAATTAGAACATTATAAACCCTTTCAGGAGATGAAAAGATGAAGCTTAAACTCAGTACAATAACAGTATCAGCGATAGCAGTGCTGACAGCAGCACTCAGCTGCACTCCTATGGTATCCTCCGCCACAACTGTCGGCGATGTTATAGCCTACGCCTATGAAGTAGGTATGCCCGAAGATATGATACAGAGCTATATTGCAATGGGAAGCGGTCAGGAATGGACTTCCGAACAGTGCGATCAGGCTATCGGCGCTCTCAGCGCATGGGCTGATGAAAGAGATATGGCGATCAGCAGCGGCGGTCAGTCCGGGCAGCAGCAACAACAGGAAGTTCCCGAGCCGGTTGAACCGGAAGTATTCGAGGAAATGTCCTTAGAAGAAAAACAGGAATACATCACTTCTGTTCCGAATGAACAGAAGCAGGAATATCTTGACGTCATGACAAACGACGAAAAGAATCAGCTCCTCAAGCAGCTTGACACCTCGGAACAGGTAGAAGTCATTGCAGGTATGCTCGGATTCGGAAATCCCTTCGGCATCAATTTTTCCATTGAGGATATCGCCTCCGACGGTTCTGTTATGATAAGCGCAAGAGACGATGACAATAATCTTGTCGGAGTTACAGTGCTCGGAGATTCCGTAGAAAAGACAGGCATCACATATACCTTGCCGGTAATCGCTGCTTCATGCAGCATACTTCTCTCTGTTGCAGGATTTGCCGTGATGGTGAAAAAAGGCAGGTGCGAGTGATGAAGAAAAGCTCACTGCTGCCGAAGCTTATAATGCCCTTCCTTGTAACGGCATTCTGCGGAGGAGTACTATTTCTTATTTCTATAAAGCCCTACGAAAAGGCTCAGACGTATCTTAAAGTATCCTTTATGGACAATAACACCGTCATTCCCCAGAGCGAAGGCATTGCGGGACTGAACATCGTTCAGACGGATATCGATACGGAATACAGCGGCAGCACCTATGAAAAGGGCGATATCATATACCCGGAATACGGCACACAATATGCTGTAATCGAATGTGAGGCAGCTGATATCTTTGCACCGGTATACTGGGGAAACGGCTCTGAACTGCTTGAACTCGGCGGCTGCAATACTCCTTCTTCTGTTCCGGCAGGAGGAGAAGGTAATACTGTAATAAGCGCCCATGTGAATACATTCTTTGCAAACCTCAATAAGGTAAAGGCCGGCGATGAGGTAAAGATATACACTGACTACGGACGCTTCACCTACAAGGTATCCAAACTTATTGAGTTTGAATCAACGGACAAGAAATACCTCAAAAAAGGTGATAAGCAGATACTTACGCTTTATACCTGCGAAAGAGATCTGCTTGCATCCTCCACAAAAAGGATAGGATGTATCTGTGAACTGACAAAGAGCGAATACTATACCGAGCCCAGGGAGGTTGCTGCTGATGAAGAATAAGATTTCCTCTGTGCTCAGTATTATCATCTGCATTCTTATGGTATTTGCGATCATCGGCACTTTCGCAGCTTTAACAGCGGACAGGGTATACACACCGGAGTTTCTCCTGTCTCAGGCAGAGAAGACAAACACCTGCGAAAATGCATATAATTCTCTTATGAAGCGCTTTCAGGATAACTACAGCATCTCCGGCATTCCGGCAGAGGTATATGAAAAGTCATTTACTCCTGAATGGATGAAAGAAGCCATTAAAGAAAAAATCAGAAGCAGCTATGAAAACTACGAAGCTGTTATCGACTGCACGGCAGCAGAAGAAAACATAACAGAATACTTTGAGAACTACGCTCGTGAAGAGCACGTCATCAAGGACGAGATATACGAGAACAAGCTTGCGGAGTCGGTCAGCTATGCACAGAAAACCGCTCTGAATGCAGCTGATATCTACTCTTTTGATGTCATGAAAAGGGCAGGTATAACTGACAAGCTCTCCTCCGGCATGACGGTTGTAAGGAAGTGTATACCCGCCTGTATCGCAGCACTCATAGTTCTTTTTATTGCACTTATCTTTCTCGGCAGTTCTGCATACTGGACGGGAACGGCGCTGTTCTCTTCCGGTCTGCTGCTTCTGATACCGTCAGCAGTTGTCAGGGCTGAGAATCTGATACAGAAGTTCTCGCTAAAGGATTATACGACATATACTCTCGTTACGGGGACGCTCGGATCACTGAATAATTTTGTTTTCACGGCAGGCTGTATTCTGGTCGGAACAGGCGCAGTGCTTATTGCGCTGCACTGTATCATCCTGCGTATTAAAGAAAATAGGGAAACAAAGGAAAACTGATACAGGGAACGTCTTTACTGCAATACAGCTGTGTATATCAGATACTGCTTTGTTTTCATTATCACAATAGGGCTGCCATATGGCAGCCTTCAGTCTTTCCCCAAACCATAGTTAATCAGGGGACGCCTTCACTTGCAAGGCGTCCCCTCTTCCAAAACAGTCCCCCGGACTGTTTTGGAATTCACTCCTTGCGAAGCGCCCTGCGGATAAATGCGGGGCGTTGCCCCAACCTAACCGGTCCGTCCCCTCTGTCAGCTTCGCTGACATCTCCCCACACTGTGGGGAGTCACCCCACCAGAGGCGCTGCCGCGGGACTCCGCTAAAGGGGCGCGCCCCTTTAGAATCCCAAACTTATCAGAATAGAACTTTTTCGCAAACTGCGGCTCCATATAACTCACGGCATCTTTTTATGGCATATATCACTATCCTTAAATCTTAAGTTTGTAGTTAATCTACAAAGAAATTAAAAAATATCTGTGAATGTTTACTTTTTGTGTAAAATATGGTATACTTATGACAAGAATATATTCACGAAAGGAGGCAAGTTAAGGCAACCACTTCCGGAAGGCTCCCTCTGCCGGCCGGACAACCCTCAAAACTGAATATGTAAAGGAGTTAAATTATGAAAGTCAGAAAGATCACGCTGGACGCTCTTGCTGTGATCTCTGCACTGTGTATGTTCCTCACCGCAATGCTGGTGTTCCCTCAGCACACAGCCTATGCGGCGGGCACCGACCTCTATGTCGGCTACTCAGGCAGAGACAACAACTTCTCGACCGTCCAGGAGGCAGTGAACAGAGCGGCTTCGCTCAACCCCTCATCCGAAAACGAACGTGTCACCATCCACATCGCTCCCGGCACCTACCGTCAGCAGGTCGTGGTACAGACACCCTACATCACTTTCATGAACGATGAACCCTCGAAGGGCGATGTCGTGCTCACCTGGTACTACGGTATAGGCTACAAGTACTACAGTGCCAACGACAAGGGCTACTATGACTCAGGCCATGCAGCTTCAAAGTCCGGCAAAAACGTCGCCAACTACCGCTGGGGCGCTACTGTGCAGCTCTGGCCGAAGGCTACATACTTCAGGGCTCAGAACATCACCTTCGAAAATTCCTTCAACCGCTACCTCACACAGGAGGAGATAGCAGACGGCGTTGAATGCACCAACGAGACTCTTACTGTACAGCGCTACAGCGGCGTTGACGTTCAGTCAAAGGCGTATACTGAGCGTGCCGCTGCTCTCTCGGCTGATACAGGATACTGCGAGTTCCTCAACTGCAAGTTCCTCTCAAGCCAGGATACCCTCTATACAGGCGGTTCTCCTCAGTACTACCGCAACTGTCTCATCGAAGGACAGACCGACTACATCTTCGGCGGCAGCAATGCGGTATTCGATTCCTGTGAGCTCCGCTGGAAGGGCTACAGCAGCGGTTCCACAGGCGGCTACATCACCGCAGCAAGAAGCCAGGGCAGCCCCTACACGGGCTACCTCTTCAACAACTGCAAGGTGACAGCCAATTCCCAGCTCACAGTCACCAGGGGCTACCTCGGCAGACCCTGGAGACAGGATGCACAGGTGCTCTTCCTCAATACCACTCTCCAGAACGGCAATATGATAAACGATGCCGGCTGGTACTCCATGAGCGGTGTTGAGCCCGAGACCGTTGACGGCTTCAAGGAATACGGCACAAAGCTCGCCGACGGCTCAGGCGTGAACCTCTATGCAAGAAAGGGACACGTGATCTCCGCCAATGATGCAGCAGGCATCAATATAAAGAACTACATGAACAACTGGACGCCCGCCTTCATAAACGGCGACGGCCAGCAGTCCGGCCAGTCCGGTCAGACGGAGCAGCCCGGCCAGTCAGTATCAGATGCAATTACCCTCTGCGGCGGCTGGTTCGAGACAGCCTTCGTCGAGTGGGACAGCTCAAAGCTCGGCAGCAGCGTAACAGTTACCTACGCCGAGAAAGGCGCTTCATCCTTTTCAAAGGCAGATGCGGAGCTCATCCGCGGCAGCCGTGTTGATATCCCCGGACTCAAGGGCAACACTGAGTATACCGTAACTGTCACAGGTTCAAACGGCAGCGCATCGTGTGATATAAAGACAATGGCATACGACCGCAGCGGCTACGCTCACTACAACACCACCGAGGGCGTCGGCGCTTACAACAACGACGGTACTCTGAAATCAGGCGTTACTGTCATCTATGTTACAAACTCCAACAAGGACACCATCACATACGGCGGCAAGACAGGCCTCTTCAGCATCTTCGACAACGAGCCCTCAAACGTATGCTTCCGTCTCATCGGCACTGTCGGTGTTCCCGCAGGCGCAAAGGCTAATGACGGCCAGCAGAATGACGGCTCCAATATGCTCTACATGAAGGGCGGAAAGAACGTCACTGTTGAAGGTATCGGCTACGATGCGAACCTCGACAAGTGGGGCTTCGACATGAAGCACTCCACCTCCTGCGAGGTAAGGAATCTCTGGCTCGGCAAGTACCCCGATGACGGAATCTCCATGTCGGGCGGCAGCTCGAGCAAGTGCTACCATATGTGGATACACAACAACACCCTTGAGAGCGGCTACAATGCCTTCGCCGGAAACGGAATCGTTGACGACGACAAGGCTGACGGCGACGGCTCAACGGATATCAAGTGGGCTGAGTATGTTACAGTATCCTATAATGTATACAAGGACTGCCACAAGACCTCACTCGTAGGCGGCGGCACATCACATGAGCAGGACTGGATAACCTACCACCACAACTGGTTCAACAACACCGAGTCAAGAAATCCCCGTGCGAGAAGGGCCCATGTACACAGCTACAACAACTATTTCACCACCAACAAGCAGTACGGCATAGGCGCTTCCTACAACTCGAAGGTATTCTCCGAGGCCAACTACTTCCAGCAGACAAATCTTCCGCTCGATGCAGTCAATATGGGCAGCGACCAGTACTCCGGAACTATCAAGTCCTACAACGACAAGTTCGACAACTGCAATATGGGCAGCAACCTTGCATACAAGATCGTATACTCCAGAAACGAAGCCGCACAGATAGGCAACCTTGTGGGCGGCGGCGACGGATACGACAACTTCGATCTGAATATGTACAGCTATACTCCCCAGACTCCCGATCAGGCAAAGGCAGAGGTCATCGCAAACGCCGGACGTATGCAGCAGAAGGCATATAATGCCGGCTCTGCTTCAAGCGGCTCAACTCCTCCCGCAGAGCCTGACTACATAAAGACAGAGCTTATCGCAAAGCTCGAGGTCAGGGACGCAAGCTACGGAGCACAGTGGTCTGTAGCAGAGCGCTTCAGCACAGGAGACAAGGCATTCGGAGACCGTGAGCACGTCATAGCCTCCGTTCCTGCCGATATCGCAGGTGCAGAGCATATCATAACAGCCTGCAACTCCAAGAATACCGATTCAGACCTGGCAGTTCTCACAGCTGCAAAGGATATAACGGTATACGTGGCACTCGACCGCAGAGTTGAGAATCCGCCCTCCTGGCTCGGCAGCTTCACAAAGACCGGCCAGATCGTCGAGATCAACGACAGCGAGGAGATAAGGCCTTTCGACGTATACGCAAAGGACGTGAACGCCGGCGATACGCTCACACTCGGCACGAACGGCATGAGCGGAGCCTGCATGAACTATACCGCATTCGCTGCGGAGAGAGTTCAGCCCACCGAGCCTCCGACGGAGCCTCCAACGGATCCGCCCACAGAGCCCGAAACACAGATCACGACAGCGTCTCCGTCATACGGAGATGCCAACTGCGACGGCTCTGTCAACGTTGCGGATGCAGTAGCGGTGCTCCAGTACGTTGCCAACAAGACTAAGTACCCGCTCACCGATGACGGCTACATAAACGCCGATATCGACGGCTCCGCAGGTATCACCGGTACAGATGCCATCGTCATACAGAAGATCGATGCAGGTATCGTAAAGCCGGAAGATCTGCCGCTGAAACAATAATACTAAACCTGAAGGGACGCTTACGGGCGTCCCTTTTTAATTCATAATTCTTAATTCATAATTCATAATTATTCTGAGCCGTCAGATTTTAGATCTGATTCGGAATGCGGAATTAATGGTATCGCCTTGCGGCGATGTATTTGAATGATGCAAGGGCGTACAGTATGCGCCTGCCACCACAAGCACAGCGTCCCCTTTTATTACTGCCCCAAAGAGATACCCGGCAGACTGCCTGACCCGTGATTTGATTATAACATCTAAAAATGTAAGAAGCTATTGACAAAGTGCCGGAAATGTATTATAATGGAAATGCACTTTACCGATTTAAAGTTTTATCGGTTTATACGGACAAATCAATAAAGAAAGGCAGTGATCCCTATGGGTTCTCAGGCAGCTACCTTCGTCATACTGGCGATCTACGTAGCAACCATGCTTGGTATCGGTTTTTACACCTCCAAGCGCACAAAATCCACAAATGACTTCATGCTCGGCGGAAGAAATGTCGGCTCGTGGCTAACAGCATTCTCCTACGGCACCACCTACTTCTCGGCTGTTGTATTCATCGGCTATGCCGGACAGTTCGGCTGGAGCTACGGTGTTTCCGCTTCATGGGTAGGTCTCGGAAACGCATTCATCGGAAGTCTAATCCCCTTCTTCCTCATCGGAAGACGTGCAAGACTGATGTCCAAGCACATCGACGCACGCACAATGCCGGATTTCTTCGGCAAGCGCTTTGACAGCACTGCACTCAAGACAGTATCCGCACTGATCGTATTCATCTTCCTCATCCCCTATACCGCTTCCGTATACAACGGACTTTCCCGTCTGTTCGGAATGGTATTCGATCTCGGTGAGAACGGTGCTACAATCATAATCATACTTATGGCTGTGCTCTCCGCTGTATACGTTACACTCGGCGGCTACAAGGCTACAGCTCTCAACGACTTCGTACAGGGCATCATCATGCTGATCGGAATAGGTACAGTCGTTGCTCTCACTCTTCAGAAGAAGAACGGCTTCACTGCCGCTGTTGATTCACTGAAATCTCTCACCGACGACGGCAAGCTCGGATCAATGTTCGGCCCCGATCCGATAAACCTCCTCGGTGTTGTAATACTCACATCACTCGGTACATGGGGACTTCCTCAGATGGTACAGAAGTTCTACGCCATCAAGGATGACCAGGCTATCAAAAAGGGCGCTATCATATCCACCTTCTTTGCGATCGTAGTTGCAGGCGGCTGCTACTTCATGGGCGGCTTCATCAGACTCTACTGCACACTTGATCCCGCTGATACCTCCAAGGCATTCATCGAGACCGGTGCAAACGGCAAGCCTGTATTCGATACGATGGTACCTGCTCTTCTCCAGCAGGCTCTCCCGAATATCCTCATCGGACTCGTTGTTGTACTTGTACTTTCCGCTTCACTCTCAACTCTTTCATCACTCGTTCTCACATCGAGCTCCACTCTCACAAACGACCTTATCAAGCCCCGTGTAAAGAACTTTGATGACAAGAAGCAGATGCTGGTTATGCGTATATTCATCGCAGTATTCCTGCTTATCTCAGTTATCATCGCCTGCAACAAGAACGCCTCCATCTCCACTCTTATGTCCTACTCATGGGGAGCACTCTCAGGCGCATTCCTCGGTCCGTTCCTCTACAGCCTCTTCCTTAAGAAGGCTACACCGGCAGCCTGCTGGGTAAGCTTCATCACAGGAATCGGCATCACAGTACTTCATATGCTGTTCTTCAGCCTCAACATCAGTGCCTTCGACGGCATCAAGCAGGCTGTTGCAGGCTGCGGATGTCCTCTCAACCTCCTCTCGCCCATCAACGCAGGTGCGATCACAATGATACTCTCACTGATACTCGTACCTATCGTAAGCAGCTTCACAAAGGCTCCCGAGAAGAAGGTAGTAGACGACGCATTCAGCAGTCTCAATGAAAAGTAATAAGATACCAAAAGCCTCCGGTTCGCCGGAGGCTTTCTTTGTTGCAACACATCGCAGAGAACTTTCCTGATAACATAAAACAGAAGATAGAATTGTGAACAGAAGCGGTGCTGCCTTACGGCTATGATTTAAGTGTAGGGGCGCACACTGTGCGCCCCTACATCATGATAGGCAGATGTGAATATAATGGCGGGGCGATGTAGGCATCGCCCCCTACACCATTCACCAATAATAAATTCCAAATTTCGAATTACCCATAAAGCGCCCAGCCCGAGGCCGAGGACTGCTCTGTCATCTCCTTCTGACGTTCAATGATTCCGCTGTCCTCTGTCCATTCATTCTCGCCGGACGCTCCTGCCCATTTGTCCGCCTTCCCCTGCTTGTACTCCGCAAGCCCGACCACAAGCTTCACTCCGCTGCCGGATACCAGCTCTTCCCACTGCCGCAGCGTCGCCTCGAAAGGACAGGTCTCGTTGCGGAAGCCGTAGTATATCTGCGGTATGACAGTGTCGCAGTAGCCCGGAGTGCCGCCCCACAGTCTCACATCTGCATACAGTGTGTCAATGTCGGCACTGATGTTCCCCTGAGGGCTGATGCTGAACTCCGCCTTGCTGTCATGCGCCCTGACCGTATCACAGAGCGCCTTGACCATAGCCGTGCAGTTATCCCGCCGCCACTGAGCAAGATCAGCCGCACCGGACATCTCAAACTCCGCCCTGTCCCACTCAGAATCCGTGGTCGGATAGAAATAGTCGTCGATATGTATGCCGTCCGCATCGTACCGGTCAAGGAGCTCCGCCGCACAGTCGCATATAAGCTGTCTTACCTCCGGGTATGAGGGATCAAGATACCACCTTTCCCCTTTCAGTTTCGCCTGTCCTGTCATCGTCCACTGCTTCACGGTAAAGCTGTCCGGCAGCGCCTGCATCTGCTCCGCCGTCTGACAGCGCAGAGGGTTTATCCACGCATGAGCCTTCATACCGAGCTTATGTGCCTCCTCTGTCATTATCTCAAAGGGATCGTAATCCCCGTCGAGGCACGCTCCCTTCGGAAAGATGTCCGAACGGTAGTAGGCATCTCCGCAGGGATGTACATGGATATACAGAGTGTCTGTACCCTCAGCCCTTGCAGCTGCAAACCTCTCCTGCACGGCGCTGCGGAACTCCTCTTCGCTCCTGCCGGACATATACTCCCCGTACTCCATATACGGTATCCACCTGCCGTGAATGAAGCCGGATTCCGTCTCAGCCTCCTCCTTGATATGCAGCTGCTCCATCTCCTGTATGTACGGCGCCGGTACGCTCTCCTCCGGCGGATACTGCACCGAACAGCCTGCAAGCATAAACAGCGGTATCAGCGTTAAGTATTTCACATTCATATTATCCCTCCCGTTGCTGTAATCATATGCAGACAACTCGTGCAAAATCTTCATAGTTTGTTCACACTTTATTAAGATTCATTCAAGATTATTGAAGTATAATTTAGAAAATGATAAAATGGAGGTTAGCTATGTCTTCAGCATTCATGACACGCCGTATGACGGTAAGGCGCTTCAGAGCCGATGACTGGGAGGATCTCGCCGAGATACTCACCGATAAGGACGTCACTTATTTTGAGCCCTACGATACCTTCACAAGGGAGGCCTGCATCAAGGAGGCCGCCTCACTCGCAGAGAGCGATGAATTCTATGCGGTCGAGCTTGCAGGAAAGGTCATCGGCAAGCTGTTCTTTTCAAACAAAGGCTTCGGGAGCTATGAGCTCGGTTATACCTTCAATAAGAGCTATCAGGGGCAGGGCTTTGCCTTTGAGAGCACGACAGGTCTTATTGAGTATGCCTTCTCCGAACTCGGAGTCAGAAGGATATTCGCGCAGATATGCGCCCGCAACATAAAGTCCGTGCACCTCGCAGAACGGCTCGGTATGCGCCGTGAAGCACTCTACAGGGAGATGTACCCGAGAAAGGGCGAAGAGGGAGTTTTTGACGATTACTACGTATACGCCTTACTCGGTAAGGAATTTGAAGCCCTTCACCCCTCTACTATCAAAAACTGACATTAACCGTTCACAAGGAGCTGATCAGATGCTTAAAAAAATCACTGCACTTATCTCAGCAATGGCTCTTGCCGTTTGCTCTTCCTCATGCACCAAGGAACCGGAGGGTGGGAACGGCAGCGGCAGCAGCAATCCGGCAGATACTATCCATGACTTCACAATGACATTTCTCGACGTCGGCAAGGCTGACGCTATCATACTGCAGTCACAGGACTCGACTGTACTTATAGACTGCGGTGAGAAGGATGACGGCAAGAAAATACAGGCAAAGCTTGAGGAGAGCGGCGTCACCGAGATAGACGCCCTTATAATCACCCACTTCGACAAGGATCATGTCGGCGGTGCATCCAAGATAATCAAGAACTTTGATATAAAGAACATCTATACCCCGAACTATACCGGCAGCAACGAGGAATCTGAAAAGTACAGGCAGGCTCTTGACACCAAGGGCATCACGCCTAATCTTGTAACCTCGGATATCACCTTCTCGGCAGGCGGAGTGGACTATACCATCTACGCACCGAAAAAGCTTTCCTACGGCCCGGATAACGACAACGACTTCTCACTCGTCACCAAGGCGGTACACGGCAGCAATACCATGCTGTTCGCCGGCGACGCCATGGAGGACCGCATCGAGGAGATAATGGATATCGGACAGTGTACCCTGCTGAAGATGCCGTATCACGGCCGCAAGCTCACTAACCTCGGTCCCTTCCTGAAGGCCGTTATGCCGCAGTATGCTGTTACCTGCACCTCTGCGACCGAATTTGCCAACACCACGCAGAAGCTGCTGAAGAATATGAATATCCCCTCCTACGCCACCTGCTACAACGGCACAATAACTGCCGTCAGCGACGGAACGAAGATAACCATCACAACTGAGCGATAAGCCAAAAGCTTTTTCAGACCGGTGTTGAAACCGGGCATTATCGACAAAATTCTCTAAACTCCCGCAAATTTTGAAAACCCTCTTGAAATACACGGATAAAAACGGTATAATTATATTATCCCATCAAGGAGGGCGCAGTATGGAGCTTGTAAGGATATCCGCAAATGAGAGCGAAAAGCTCTGGAATATGCAGAAGGAAGCCTTTGCAGAGCTGCTTGAGCGCTATCGGGACTATGAGACGAATCCTGCCGCAGAGCCCCTCAGCCGTATCGACGATAGACTCGCTCAGCCGTTCACCTACTGGTACTTCATCAGAGTTGACGGTGAAGACGCCGGCGCAGTACGCATAGTCGATATGAGTGACGGCAGCAGAAAGCGCATATCTCCGATATTCGTAAGCCCTGAGTATCAGGGCAGAGGCCTCGCACAGCAGGCTATACTTGCTGCGGAGAAGCTTCACGGCAGCGATAACTGGGCGCTGGAGACTATACTCGAAGAGCCCGGCAACTGCTACCTCTACGAGAAAATGGGATATCACAGGACAGGAAGAACAGAGAAGGTCAACGAAAGCCTTACTCTGGTCTTCTACGAGAAAAACTGAAACGATGTAAACGAGCCTGAGGGCGGCTGATACTTACCGCCTGCCGGCTCTTTATATATTAACGATAATTACTCAGGAGGGAAAGTATGGCAAAAAAGAATCAGCTTTGCATAGTTCTCGATTTCGGAGGCCAGTACAATCAGCTCATCGCAAGACGTGTGCGTGAGTGCGGTGTATACTGCGAGATCAGGAGCTACATGACTCCTATCGAGGAGCTGAAGGCAATGGCTCCCGACGGCATCATTTTCACCGGAGGCCCCAACAGCGTCTATGACGAGACCTCTCCCCATATCTCACCGGAGATATTCGAGCTCGGTATCCCGATACTCGGTATCTGCTACGGCTGCCAGCTCATGGCCTATACTCTCGGCGGCACCGTTGAGAGCTGCGAGAAGAGCGAATACGGCAAGATAGACGTCACACAGACAGGCGGTCTGCTCTTTGATGACGTTCCGGAGAAGAGCGTTGTATGGATGAGCCATACCGACTTCGTAAGCAAACTCCCGGAGGGCTTTACAGTAAAGGCCACCTCCGAGGACTGCCCCTGCGCCGCTTTTGAGAATCCGGAGAGAAAGCTCTATGCAGTACAGTTCCACCCTGAGGTGACTCATAGCCAGTACGGCAAGCAGATACTCCATAACTTCCTCTACAAGGTATGCGGCTTCACAGGCGACTGGGTAATGGATGACTTCATCGAGTCCACCGTTGCAAAGCTCCGTGAGCAGATCGGCGACAAGAAGGTAATACTCGGCCTTTCCGGCGGAGTTGATTCCTCCGTTGCCGCAGGACTTCTCAGCCGTGCAGTAGGAAAGCAGCTGACCTGCGTATTCGTGGATCAGGGCCTTATGCGCAAGGACGAGGGAGACTTCGTTGAGGAGACATTCACAAAGCTGTTCGATATGAACTTCGTCCGTGTAAACTGCAAGGACAAGTTCCTCGCTGCTCTCAAGGGCGTATCCGACCCCGAGAAGAAGCGTAAGATAATCGGCACAGAGTTCTATAACGTGTTCTGGGACAAGATCCGTGAGCAGGGCACTGACGGCTTCTTTGCACAGGGTACCATCTACCCCGACCGCATAGAGTCCGGAAAGGGCAACAAGGCCGGCCACGGCTCAACCGCCGTTATCAAGACACACCACAACATGGTAAAGATGCCGGAGGATATCAAGTTCGCCGGAACTATCGAGCCGCTTGCAGATCTCTTCAAGGACGAGGTAAGAGCAGTCGGCGAGAAGCTCGGCATCCCCCATGAGCTCGTATGGAGACAGCCGTTCCCGGGTCCGGGACTCGGCGTGCGTATCATCGGCGAGATCACCGAGGAGAAGATCGAGATACTCCAGAACGCAGATGCTGTGTTCCGTGACGAGATAAAGAAGAGCGGCATCGAGAGCGAGCTCAAGCAGTTCTTTGCAGTGCTCCCCGATGTACATACCGTAGGCGTTATGGGTGACCACCGTACATACGACCACCTTATCGCTATCCGTGCGGTAACTACCGACGACTTCATGACAGCAGACTGGGCACGTATCCCCTACGACGTGCTCGCAAGAGTTTCCAACAGGCTCTGCAACGAGGTAGAGCACGTAAACAGAGTTGTTTACGATATCACCTCAAAGCCTCCGGGAACTGTGGAGTGGGAATAATACAAACAACCCCGAAGACTGCGCTTTACAGCGGGTCTTCGGGGCTTGCTTTTTTATCTGATAACAGAATACAGCATTGACTTTCCCACGCCCATAGTGTATACTCATACATATCATTATAAAGGAGCCCTTAGTTATGGATGCAAGAGAATTTCTCGATATACTGCACGTTGCGGAGAGACTGAAGGACACTCTCCGGCACTGCACCACCTCTCAGCGCCGTCCGGAGAGCGTTGCCGAGCACAGCTGGCGGATATCGCTCATGGCGCTGCTGCTCAGAAATGAATTCCCGGAAGCTGATATCGACCGTGTTGTTGCCATGTGCATCGTACACGACCTCGGCGAATGCTTTACCGGCGATATACCGACCTTCGTCAAGACCGACGGCGACAGATGCACTGAGGACGAGCTGCTGCACGGCTGGCTCTCCTCTCTCCCGCCCGAAATCTCACGTGAACTGAGCGGACTGTTTCGTGAGATGGAGGCTCAGGATACTGCCGAAGCAAAGCTCTTCAAGGCGCTCGACAAGCTCGAGGCACTGATACAGCATAACGAATCCCCTCTTGATACGTGGTCGGACAACGAGTACAAGCTCAACCTGACCTACGCCTTCGATACAGTCGCCTTCTCCGGCTGGCTGACTGAGCTGCGGAAGGAGATACTCAGCGACACCGAGAAAAAGCTGCGTGATCCTCAGAAATAATGTGAGTAGTCTGCACCGTTTCATTCGTGTAATAAGTGAAAGCGGAAAGAAGGCTTTCGGAAAGGAGTCTGTCAATGGATAACGGTGCAAGTAGCTACCGCCGTTACCGTGACAACGGTGATGAAAACGGTATAGTTGAGATAATAAGAGACTACAAGGACGGACTTATCCTCTACCTTACAAGCATAGTCGGGAATATCCGCACTGCCGAGGAGCTCGCAGAAGATACCTTCGTGCTGCTTGGTACGAAGAAGCCTGCCGACAAGGGCAAGGGCTCGTTCCGGACATGGCTCTATACTATCGGAAGGAATATCGCTGTCGATTACCTCAGGAAGCACAGGCGGCATCCCGAGCTGCCTCTCGGGGAACAGGCAGAGCTCGTCAGCGAGGAGGATTCAGCCGAGACGCTCTACCTGAAAAAGGAGCAGAAGATAATCCTCCACAAGGCGATGCGGAAACTGCCGGCAGACTATCAGCAGGTGCTGTGGCTCACCTACTTCGAGGATATGAGCAACAAGGACGCCGCTCAGGTCATGGGCAGGAGCGTCCGCAGCGTGGAATCCCTTCTCTACCGTGCAAAGAAGTCACTCAGATCACAGCTTGAAACGGAGGGCTTTGAATATGAAAACCTATGAGGAAATGGCAAGAGATGTTCTTGCACGCATTGAAGAATACGAGAACGAAAGGAAGAAACATAAAAAGGCCGTGATAAGGCTCACTGCCGCAGCCGTTCCGCTCTGTGCGGCAGCTGTCGCAGGTGTTGTATTATGGAAGGGCGGAGCGCTCTCCCCCGAGCCCGGACAGCTGATGAACAACACTCCCGGCGGAGACATCGTTACGGAGACTGTGACCGCCGCTGAGGAGACCTCCTCCCCTGCCGCAGCAACGAAAGCTGTAACCGCATCCGCTCAGACCGTGACAGAAGCGACGGCGCAGGAGACCTCTTCTCCCGCAGAGGAAAAGACCGAAGCCGTCACTGAAGCCGCAGAGCAGCAGGAGACTTCCGGTGCAGCTGCACAGACCGCACCTCAGACAGAGGCAGCAGCAACAGTACCTGTAACAGTACAGCCGGCGCAGACTGCTGCAACGGCAGCAAGCAATACGGCATCTGCGGAAACTCAGGCAGCAGCCCCCGGCGGCGGCGGAAATGATGTCATGCTCAGACCCGGCGATACACCTTCGGAGTTCCGCACGCTGATAAGCTCCTATCCCTATGGCGTTGCAGGCGATATGCGTGCTCCGTACAATGGTGAGGTCTGCCTGATGCCGTCGGTACAGTACGCTATGGAAGAATACGGCGACAGCGCGGACTACCTCGTCATGCTGGAGATATGGGCAGATAACGGCAGCCGTTATGTAAATGGCTACAGCGAGCTGCGTGCGGAAGCGGAAAGACTTTACTCCTGCGGATGTATCGCTGCAGGAGTAAACACCGACTCCAGCGGTGAGAACTGGATAACACTTCACGTTACCTACAGCCAGCTGAAAAACATCTCCGGAAGAGACGACTACGGTTACGGGATCATGTTCCCGAATTCCGGATCAGCCGACTATATTGTACCTCCTGTAATAAACAACGGAATTGCACAGTGATATGAAAACGGCTCAGAGCATCATCTCTGAGCCGTTCTTCTTTCCGGCAACAGATTGACTTTTCCTTCCTTACGTGCTATAATTCTGGTATATATCGGGGAGCATCAGCTCCGATACAGATACTCCATGAAAAGGAGCAAATACCGTGATAATACTCATAACCGGTGCCTCCCACACCGGCAAAACGCTTCTTGCACAGAAGCTGCTTGAAAAATACCACTATCCTTATCTGTCCATAGACCACCTGAAAATGGGGCTGATACGAAGCGGACAGACAGAGCTCACTCCATACGATGATGAAGCGCTGACAGATTACCTCTGGAGCATACTCAGAGAGATGATAAAAACCGCAATAGAAAACAAACAGAACCTTATAGCAGAGGGCTGCTATATACCGTTTGACTGGAAGGAGAGCCTTGAGGAGGAGTATCTTTCGCAGATAAGATACATCTGTCTTGCCATGAGCGAGAGGTACATCCGTGAACACTTCGATGATATAACAGGATATGAGAACGTGATCGAAAAGCGTCTTTATGATGAGGATCTCAGCATTGATTCCGTAATACGGGAAAACAGATATTATCTCAGCAGCTGCATACGATACGGCCTTGATTATCATCTTATCGATGAAGACTACAGATTACCTGACCTGTGACAGGAGGAAATATGACTTATCTGACCTCACATACATGGCTGCTGTATCTGCTTTCACTGCTGCTTGCAGTCATCGCCTATACCGTTATCGATATTCCGGAATTCAAAGCACCGTTCTGCCTGACAGCCGCTGCCTATGCAGCTGTCCCCGATCTGATAGCCGTATCGGGGATACGCTTTTATCAGAAAGGGCACATGATACCTGCGATCATCATTTCAGTACTCTGCTGTATTGCATTTGCCGCAGCTGTACTGCTCTTCCTGGCAGACTGCAGGACTCATGATTTTCTTCCGGCAAAAGCTGTCGGGATATGCGCCGGTGTACTCTGCATCCTGACGGTGATCCTCTGCTGCATCTCCTTTGCCGGAGATCTCCGCAGGATCGTCATTATATCATGCTGCCTGTGCGGCATGGTAAGCACCGCCTATATCATCGGCTATCTGACCGCATTTGCAAAGGGAATGGGCGGCCCGTGAAACGTGTATCCGTTCGGTTAAATGCCCTGACCTGAGAAAGGAAGATATATCATGTTTTCAACACTCCAATGTCTGATTCTGTATATCGTTGTATGCGGACTGCTGACGCTTGCCTGCCGGCTTTTATTCAAGGTGATACCGTGGCCGGGCTATCTGCTGACCGCTGTTCCTGCGGCGGCAGTCATATGCTTCTCTCAGGGCTTCATGACCGCATTTATCATACTGTCTGTCATAAACTGCATCACTATGATACCATACACATTTGCAACCCTCGTCAATATCGCAAAGCTCTTCATTCCGGCAGTCATTGAGACCGTTTTTACAGTCGTTCAGGTGTCACGCATGACTGCGGTGCCTTCATGGCAGAAGATACTGTTCGGGGTAAGTCTCCTTTGCGTCTTCTTTGCAGCCAATGCAGATTTCACAAACTGCGATGTCAGAGACGGGCTGCAGCACAGATACTGACAGAAACCAATCTTAACATACGGCGGTGATAATTATGGATACCAATACAATAGCAGGATTTATCAGGAAACAAAAGGTTGCCTTTATCTGTTCCGTTGATGAAGAGGGCTTCCCGAATGTCAAGGCGATGCTGAAGCCAAGAAAGACCGACGGTCTTCATCATTTCTACTTCTCGACAAACACCTCCTCAATGCGGGTGAAACAGTATATGAAAAATCCCAAAGCCTGCATTTACTTCTGTCATAAAGGTCTGATAAGGTACACGGGAGTCATGCTGAAAGGAAAGATGGAAGTGCTGACCGACCAGAAGACAAAGGACATGATCTGGCGCAAGGGCGATACACTGTTCTACAAGGGCGGCGTTACTGATCCGGATTACTGCGTTCTCAGATTCACTGCAGAAAGCGGAAGATACTACTGCGATCTGAAAACGGAAAGCTTTACTGTTTAGGCTATACGGCACTGTACGGTATTGCCTTGAAATGCCCGTAAAAAAATGACTGTCAAAAACAAACCGCCCATACACATGGACGGTTTGTTTTTCTTTAGTGCTGTTTATTGCTTGCTGTCGAAGTATACATCAGCGGTATCAGTTCCGCCTGTGGAAACGTAGGCATAGTATTCGAGTACCAGTGATGCGTCGGCGGAATCCACAAGTCCGTCGCCGTTGATATCGGCTGCGGCCTTTATCTCGTCAGTCAGGATGTTTTCTCCTGTTGATATCTGCGCATAGATAAGCAGTATCTCGGAAGCATCCGTTGAATCTGTGCTGCCGTCGGAGTTTACGTCTCCGGCAGCTACCGTGCCGACAGTCTCAGTGCCGGCCGGTTCAGGCACTTTTTCCGTTGCAGCCGTTGATTCAGTAGTCGTCGCCGTTGTGACTGTTTTTGCTGTTGTGGTCGCCGCTGTAGTCTTGTCTGCCGGCTTCGCAGTCGAGGTTGTCGTTGTCTTGCCTGCCGGTTTTGAGGTCGATGCTGTCGTTGTTGTGGTAACTGCTGTTTTTCCTGATGTCGTAGTAACGGGAAGAATTTCTGTTCCGGCTGCTGCGGGCGCTGCACCGAGGGACTCAAACTTATACCCGTACTTCTCAGCGTGTTTCTGAGCAGCAGAGCCTTCATAGCCGCGGATAGTGCCTTCGAAATACCATATGTCAAGATCGCCTGACTTGTCTGTTCCTCTGAAAACTTCCTTTCCGTCATATATATCACAGTCGGGATCCAGTATCGTCACTGTTTCAAGCTCATCGCAGTAATAGAATGCATAACAGCCTATATTCTTCACAGATGCGGGAACAGTGACCGATGTGACATTACTCATATAGAATGCCGAATCGCATATCCTCTTTACAGTATCGGGTACGGTAACAGCGCCGGTACACGTTGTTCCGTCTATAAGCATACCGTTTACTATTACCAGCGGATCTTCCTTCTGTCTGTCCTTCAGCCATTCAGTGCCGGAAAAAGCGTCATCGCCTATGACTGTGACTGTATCAGGTATACTTATTGTCTTCAGCTTCTTGCATTCCTTGAACGTCCTTGGCGCTATCTCTGAAACAGCAGCGGGGATAGTTACGCTGAGAAGATTCGTACAGTTTCTAAATGCTCCGTTTCCGATCCTGCTGACAGAATCCGGTATCGTTACCGATGAGAGGTTTTCGCAGCCAGAGAATGTATTCCAGCCGATCTCCCTGACAGTATCGGGTATGGTCACAGATACGGCAGTGCTGCAGTTTACAAATGCCATAGCGCCGATACGTTCCACTGTATCGGGTATGATAACATCTTCCGTGCTGACAGCAGTTCCGTCTATCAATATGCCGTTCACTACAACAAGAGGATCTTCCTTCTGTCTTTCCTTCAGCCACGGTGTACTCCAGAATGCACCTTCGGATATATCTGTAACAGAAGCGGGAATGATGATCTCTTCAAGGCTTTCACAGTCCCAGAAACAATGACTGCCTATCGACGTGACAGAATCAGGGATAGTAACCGATCTGAGGCTTCTGCAGTCCTTGAACGCACAGGCCTCGATCGCCGTGACTGAATCAGGGATAGTGACCGCTTCAAGTTCAGTACAGTAAGCGAATAATTCAGATTCTATTACAGTAACAGAATCGGGTATAGTGATCGATTTAAGACCGCAGTTGTAGAATGCACGCCCGTCTATGCTTGTGACCGAGTCAGGTATCTCCAGAGATGAAAGGCTTTCACATTCCCAGAACGCACCTTCACCTATACTTGTTACCGAATCGGGAATAGTGACTTTCTCAAGAGCTCTACAGAATCCGAAACACCATTTCGCTATACTTGTCAGTGATGACGGGAGCTCCACTTCTTTAAGGCTGCTGCATCCCTCAAATGCTTCCATTCCTATATCGGTCACGGAATCAGGTATCGTTACAGATTCCAGTTCTGAACACCCGAAAAAAGTATCCTCGTCTATGCTTGTAACTGAATCGGGTATAGTGACCGATTCAAGGTCGCATTCATAGAATGCATACTTACCTATGCTTGTGACCGAGTCAGGTATAGTGACCGATGTAAAACCGCAGCCGTCGAATGCAGACCTGCCTATGCTTGTGACCGAGTCGGGTATCTCCAGAGATGAAAAGCCTCTGCTGTTGCAAAACGCATTTTCGCCTATACTTGTGACCGTATCCGGGATGCTTACAGATGTGAAATAAGTCTGCAGCAACGCTGCATCTCCTATCACAGTAACCGGAACACCATTGACCGTTTCCGGAATGACGAGCTCTTCACCGGGCATATAAGTGTGGGCCAGCTCTGCATGATCGGAGAAGACACGGAATATCAGAGAATCCTTCAGAACTTCGGCATAAGGCTCTGTGCTTATTTCGGGATCTTCTATCATAGGCGCAGCGCCGAGGGATTCAAATCTATAACCGAAATGCTCGGCGTACATCTGTGCTGTTGAATTTTCGTAGCCTTTGATCGTTCCGTTGAACTTACACCGGTTATTGTGATCCGCATCGGGATCCTCGCTGCTGCAGATCGTATCAGCTTCCGGAGATATCCGGCAGCAAGGCGACTTTATGGTTATCGACTCAAGGGCGGAACAAAGCTCAAACGCTCTGTCGTCTATCCAGTGGACAGAAGCCGGTAATATTACAGATGTAAGGGCTGTACACTCAGAGAACGCACTGCCGCCTATACTGGTGACCGAATCCGGTATCGTAACAGATGAAAGGCTTGTACATCCGGCAAAGGCAGCGGTGCCTATACCGGTAACGGAATCCGGTATGGTCACCGATGTCAGAGAGGAACAGCCCGAAAACATTAACTCCCCTATCTTCGTTAAAGAAGCCGGGATGCTGACCGATGTCAGACCGGAACAGTTCCTGAATGCCTTTGACTGTATCTCGGTAACAGAATCAGGTATAGTCACCGATACTATGTCTGTCCTGTCGCTGAAAGCCGCATAAGTTATGCAGACAACAGGCACCCCCATTATCTCTGCGGGTATGTTCACCTCACCTTTCAGCGCCGGATCACAGCCGTTCAGCCACGCTGATTTCTCAAAGACAAGGTAGTTCAGTCCTCCTGCGGTTACAGAGATATAGTCATGGCCCTGACCGGTAATGACTATATCTTCCTCCGCATAGCTGACCGGGAATACCGGGCAGTCTCCTGCCGATGATAAGAATGCTCCGCCTGTTAATGTCAGGGCGAGCACTGCTGCTGTAAATCTTCTGAATAACATATCAGTCACTCCTTCGTTGATAATGATGCCGTAAACATCACTGGTATAATGTGTACAGGTATTATATGCTGCATCTGTAAAAGCTTCTGTTATATAAATGTCTGAAAAGTGTCAGGTTTTTACTTTTTGAGAAACACTTTGTATCAATGCACAAAACACGACCGTTTTCTTTGTATATTATGCCGCCATAAAAACAGATGCACGTTTATGCGATTCTCTCTTCCATCCGGTAACCTGTTGCAGAAAAGCTTGAAATATGCCGATAATTGTGGTATATTATATATATAGACCATTCTTTATTCATCTGATTCAGGGAGGGATATCAATGAAAAAGCATATGTTTATCATTCTGCTTGTACTGGTCATGGTTATCGGTATAATACCGGGCTCGGCTTTTGCTGCGGATACCGGTTCACAGCCAGAAAGCTACGGCGAATTCACTGACGGCAAAAAGGTTATCAGCGATATGATCGAAAAGAACGGGATGTATGCTCATCCGCGCATCATCATGTCGGAGGAGAAATTTGAAAAACTGAAAACGCATATCGGAGACGATTCGGTAACGGCCGTTCTTCTTGAGAAAATGCGCAAGGAAGCTGACAGGATACTGGATACTTCAGTATGTCAGTATGAGATCCCCGACGGGATACGCCTTCTCGAAACCTCAAAAAGAATACAGCGCCGTGTTGCTGCGCTTGCAATGGCGTACAATATTTTCGGCGATGAAAAATATGCCCGCCGGTGCTATGCAGAGCTTGAAGCAGCCGGTAATTTCAAGGACTGGAATCCGTATCATTTTCTTGATACCGCTGAAATGAGTACAGGCTTTGCGATCGGCTATGACTGGCTATATAACTGGATGAACGATGAGCAAAGAGCTTTCGTCAGGAAAAGCCTGATCGAAAAAGGACTCACTCAGGTCATGGAGGATTTTGAGGACAAGCAGCGAAGCCGCACATACCGCTGGTATCAGGATTTTCCCGGCGATAACTGGAAACTTGTCTGCACCGGAAGCATAAGCATGGCCGCACTTGCAGTCGGAGATGAAGCCGACGCAAGAGACATCGCTTCTGACGTCCTCACCTATGCCTATAAGGAAGCATATTCATTTGTTCGCCGTGCCTACAGCGAAAAAGACGGAACATACAGTGAAGGACTCGGCTACTGGGATTACGCAACATATTATCTTGGCTTGAATTCCTCCGCACTGACAAGCGCCGCAGGAACCGACTACGGTCTTGCTGATTTTGACGGGCTCCGTAAATCTGTTGATTTTATCCGCTATATGAGTTCCAACACCTCAAAGTCCTTCAGTTTCGGTGATGACGGTGACAGCCGTGATACAGGCTGGGCAGTTCTCCTCTGGCTGGGTGATTATTTCCGTTCATACGACATATCAGCCATTCGTCTCGGTAAGATAAAGGACGACAGCTTCAATTATCTCGATCTTCTCTGGATCGATGAGGACAAGACATCCGGTTCAGCCAAGGACAGTCCCACTGACTGGGGTGAAGAAGGAGCGTCAAACGCAAGCTTCAGGAATACCTGGGATGAAAGCGGCATTGTGGCGGCTCTTCATGCCGGCGAAAACAAATACAAATATCACGGCCACTACGACTTAGGTTCATTCTATATCGAGTCGAACGGTGCAAGATTCTTTACCGATCTCGGCAATGAGAGCTATGAGCTTCCGAACCGTCAGTATTCCTACAGGATAAGAGCCGAAGGCCATAACACCATTGTCATAAATCCCTCCGCAGAGCTCGATCAGCAGGAAGGTGCAGAATGTCTTATCAGCCGCTTCAGCGGAGGAAACGAAGCTTTTGCTGTCACCGATCTGACCGCCGCATACGAACCGAGCGGCGCAGAAAGCGTTGTGCGCGGCCTGAAAATGATAAAGGACAAGGAATGCGTTATAATCCAGGATGAGATATCTCTTGATGCCCCCGGTGAGATATACTGGTTTGCTCACACGAAGGGACAGATAGAGGTAGCTGATGACGGCAGAAGCGCCGTTATTACCGTCGGCTCCGAAAAGCTGTGGACGGGTCTGCTCAGCGAAGGCGGCAGGTTCACTGCAATGAATGCCGAAGCTCTGCCCTCCTCCCCTGTCGTACCCGATCAGAAGGATAACAGTGAGTACAGAAAGCTCGCCGTTCATCTGACGAATACAAAAGAGGCAGCGATCTCAGTAGCCTGCATCCCGCTGAAAAACGGAGAAACAAAGCCTGCATGGGTACCGTCTGTAAAAGCGCTCTCAGGATGGACTGCTCAGACGGCAGCGGGCGATGTGAACGGTGACGGTAAATTCAGCATTGCCGATGCAGTTCTGCTGCAGAAGTGGCTGCTTGGCGTACCGGATACCCGTCTTGCCGACTGGAAAGCCGGCGACCTTTATGCAGACAGCAGACTGGATACATTTGACCTCTGCTTCATGAGACGCAGACTGGTAAATGAACAATAAAGAGGACTGCGGTCATCAGTGCGATACGTTCTGTACCCGCTCCGACAAAAAGTGCAGGGATTGTCGGGAGAAAAGCGTCCTGAAATGATATACTTAAACTGCAACGGAAGGAAGTGCCTGTTATGAAAGGCTGGATCGAAGGAATTCAGGCTTCCATTGACTATATTGAGCGGAATCTGACGGAAGAGCTGAACATCGAGGAAATTGCGCAGAATGCTGCAATTTCTCCGTTTTACTATCAGCGTATCTTCGGTGCTCTGTGCGGAATGACAGTCGGAGAATACATCCGTGCACGGCGTATGACACTGGCAGCACAGGATCTTTCCCGCTCTGATCATAAGGTGATCGACATTGCTGTGAAGTACGGCTACGATTCACCCGACAGCTTTGCAAAAGCCTTTCAGCGTTTTCATTGTATAACTCCGGCTCAGGCAAGGGAAGCCGGGATCAGGCTGCGGTCATTTGCTCCGGTGCATATCAATATCAAATTGGAGGGCGGAAATATGCTTGACTATCAGATCGTTGAAAAGGCACCGTTTACTATCGTAGGTGTCAGAAGGAGATTCTGTGCTGAGACTTCCTACAGAGAAGTCCCGGAATTCTGGAAAGAGTGGATGTCAGACCGTAAAGGGCTGGAGGGAATGTTCGGCTTGTGTACGGACAAAGACGGAAAAAATCTGGACTACTGGATCGCCGACCTGTACAAGCCCTGGGAGGATATTCCGGACGGCTGCGAAACATATCTGATCCCCGGCGGACTGTGGGCACTGTTCCCGTGCAAAGGGCCTCTGCCTGACAGTATGCAGAAGGTCAATACACAGATCTGGACGGAGTGGCTTCCCGCCCTGCAGGGTTACACTCTTGCAGGCAATTATTCAATGGAGGTCTATCTTACAGATACGAAGGATCCTGCCGATGCTGTACGCTATATCTGTATTCCTCTGAAGAAGATGTAACCGGACCAGGCGGTATGAAAGAATGCTGATGTGCTCTGTTATGGAATAGGGCAAGGTATTGATAATCTGCGTCAGGTATGCTATAATTTTATAAATCAGAGTGAACGGAGGTTGCTTGTATGCCTTTCAGGATCATCAGGAACGATATTACAAAGGTCAGTGCCGATGCGATAGTAAACGCTGCCAATTCATCACTGCTCGGCGGAGGCGGAGTTGACGGCGCAATACATCATGCCGCAGGACCTGAGCTGCTCGAGGAATGCAGGACTCTCGGCGGCTGCAGAACAGGAGAAGCAAAGCTTACAAAGGGATATGCTCTTGACTGTAAATATATAATACATACGGTAGGTCCTGCATGGCAGGGCGGAGACCGGAACGAGGAAGAGCTCCTGCGTTCATGCTACAGGAATTCCCTTGAGCTTGCACGGTCTGAAGGCTGTGAAAGTATAGCCTTCCCTCTTATATCATCAGGCATATACGGATACCCGAAGGATAAGGCTCTTGATGCGGCGGTTTCCGAATTCAGGAGCTTCCTTGAGAAATACGACATGGATATCACACTCGTCATATTCGATAAGGCTTCCTTTGAGGTAAGCTCCGGGATCGTCGGTGAGATAAGGCAGTATATAAGCGATGCTTACGCAAAAAAATGCGCAGAAAATGACGTAAGGAACAGAAAGAACTGCAAATCATCCGGAATGAATCATGCTGCCGCATCACCGCTGAAGCCGAAAAGCAGCAGTTTATTCGGGAAGAAAAAGGAAAGCCAGGCAGAATACGCTTCGCCTTTAATGCTCAAAGAGGATATCTGCTGTGAAACAAGTGCCGACCTTGAAGATATGCTGAAAACGCATGATGAATCCTTCTCGGAGGCTCTGCTCCGGCTGATAGATGAAAAGGGCATGACGGATGTCGAGACATATAAAAAAGCCAATATCGACCGCAAGCTCTTTTCAAAGATACGCAGCGACAGGAACTACAAGCCTAAAAAGCAGACGGCTGTTGCCTTTGCCGTAGCGCTTGAGCTTGATCTCGGCGAGACCGAGGATCTGCTGAAAAAAGCAGGATTCGCCCTGTCGGACAGTCTGAAATTTGATCTGATAATACGCTATTTCATTGAACGCAGCAACTATAATATCTACGAGATCAACGAGGCTCTGTTTGCTTTTGACCAGAGTCTGATAGGCTCATGATTTGTCGCCTTTAAAGCGACCAAAATACCTCCGTGATGATGTATACTGTAATTACAGTAAGGAAACGTGAAAGCGGTTCCGAATAAACATCAAAACGGAGGTATTATTATGAAAAAGAATCTTACAGAACTGGTATTCATCCTTGATGAGAGCGGCTCAATGAGCGGGCTTACCGCTGATACCATCGGCGGCTTCAATTCTCTTATCGCAAAGCAGAAGAACGAAGAGGGAGAGGCTCTTGTGTCAACGGTCTTCTTCAACCATGAATCCAAAGTCATCCACGACAGGGTTAAGCTCGAAGATGTTCCGAAGCTTACTGACCGGGACTATGTTCCTTCCGGCTGTACCGCTCTTCTCGATGCAGTCGGTGACGCAGTCCGTCACATTGCAAATATCCATAAGTATGCACGCAAGGAGGATGTACCGGAAAAGACACTGTTCGTTATCACAACTGACGGTATGGAGAATTCAAGCAGGAAATACAGCCACAAGGACGTGAAAAAGCTCATCGAAAAGATGCAGAAGGAAAACGGCTGGGAATTTGTATTCCTCGGCGCCAATATCGATGCAGCAGAGACAGCAGGCTCTATCGGTATCCGTGCGGAAAATGCAGTTGACTATCACGCCGACTGCCTGGGTACAGAAGTGCTCTACGAAGCCGTCAGCTGTGCTGTAAGCAGCGTAAGATCCAAAAAGGGCGTCAATAAGGAATGGAAATGCTCTGTTGAAGCCGATAACGCACGCAGGAAAAAGATGTAAACAATACAGCCCTTCCGGAGAACGGAGGGGCTGTTTTACATAACAATTATAAATTATGCTACAGAATTTGCGATCTGCTCCATTTCATAATCGGCACGCCATGAATTATCATCATCTATGAAGAAATACCGGTCTCCCTTGCAGAAAGCATAAACGGCTACATTTACTACAAGGCCGCTTGATTCTCTGTATACAAGATATTTTCCCTCTGAACGAAGTGCCAAAAAAGATATTTTCCTTGCCTTTTCCCCGGAAGAAAGAACGACGTCTTCCGATGTAAAGCTTTCATTCCTGCGGCTTCCTTGTCTTTTCTGCCGGTCCTTCGCAATAATTCTTCAAGAGTTAATTGGTGGAGAAATATTCAAAAAGCCCCATGCTTTTCGCACTTACCAGAATTATACCATGTGCAGGCGGGAAAAGTCAATAAGAAACAGCCCGGTCTGACATTGACCGGGCCGGATATGCGGATCCGATTCCTTCCGATTGACTTTTTCTCACATCTGTGCTATAATTCCGGTGTAGCAAGGCACATAGCCTTACCGTACAAACCGGAAGTTAAAGGAGGATTTCTATGACAAATGAACAGCGTGCCGAAGCACTTATTAAGAAATCAGGATTCGACTTTGATACTATCTCCAAAGCTGATATAGTGAAATTATTACAAGATGAAATTGATAATTATCAGGAAGGCAGTTCCGAATACATCAGATTATTATGCGGATATCTGTTCTGCCTGGGCGACAGTTCTGATATTCCGCTTATCAAAAAGGCAAAATACGGGATCAACATGGATGTAGGCTGTATGATAGATTACGAATGGTTATCAAGCCTTGAAAACGGAGGGGCGGAAGACGAGTATACTCCTTCAAGAAATGAACTGATTCGGGATTTTATTGATTACTACAAAGACTTTAAGGCATGAATCCTGAATCCGGGTATTAACTGAAAGAGCATCGGGCACTTGCTGCGGCAGGTGCCTTTTTTCATGTCATCACGTTAGACATTAACCCTCCTGGCAAGCTTCCATCAGCTCAATAGCTTTATTGAACGGAATGCACTTTGCATATCTTCCGTTCCATATGAATTCATTGTAATACGTATAAGTCATTTCAGCAGACATAAACCGGTTGTCAAATGTACTGTTCGTGTTTTCAGGCACTATCATATTAAAGCCGTGTTCAAATCCTGCTTTAACAGTAGCATCAATGCAATACTCTGTCTGAAGTCCGACAATTACAACGGTGTTTTCATTCTTTTGCTTTAAATACTCCGATAAACCTGTGCTTTTAAAGGCACTGTTCACACGTTTATCGAAAATGATCTCATTTTCAGCCGGTTTAAAACCGTCATATATTTCATAGCCTTCATTCCCTTTTATGAGTTCACTGCCCAGACCGTCATCATGTCTCACATATATGACTTCAATATGGTTTTTCCGGGCAGTATCAATTATCTCTCTGACACAGGAAACAAACATATCAAAATGATACAGCTTGTTGTTTACTATCGCCTTTTGCGTATCAACGACTAAAAGCACCATATAATCATCCCCCGAATCCTTATTCAGCACAGAGTACCTGCGCTCTGTTTTCCATATTACAGCACAGAAGCAAAGCGTTACGCTGCAACGGCTTTGAATAGTTTATAATGAATGCTTGTATTCATTATAGCATACTCCTCCGGAAAAAGTAAAGCGGATAAACTGCTTTTCCCGTTCTGACTTGATGAAACGGAAGGATTATGGTATAATGGTATCGTACAAAAGAATCCGGGTTATAAGGAGGGTATAATGAAAACGCTTAAAAAAGTTATTATCGGCATCATTGCCATACCGCTGCTTCTGATATTATTAGAAATCTCCGGTATGATCGTCAATCACGCCTCTACCGGCATCCAGACAAACCGCCTGCGCCGTGACATCGTTGAGGCATTTCCCGATACACAGATCATCTCTGTCGAATCCGAGACCGGCAACACCTCCGGTACAGGTAATCATGTGGACTGCCTGACACGCATCACTTTTTCCTCTGATCTGTCTCTTTCTGAAGTACAGGATAAACTAAGCAGCAGCTACGAATGGAATGACCTGAACTGCTATGTGAACGAGACAGCAAACAAAGGAGAGTACCTCTTTTTCCTGCGTAAGCGTGCACCGTTCGTCAATAATATCGAGGGACATTAAGGAACGGTCTGATCAGTGGTCCCTTAGCAGCAAAACGCCATGATCCCGCTCCATTATGTCAGAATGGGCGCGGGAAAACTGAATGCTCCGGAACATCAATTGTTCTCAAAAGACTTATCTGAAAAGGCGACTTCTATTGTTCACAGAAAGTTTACAATCACAGCCGCACATTCCGGTACTCAGATCTGTTAAACCTTACAAAGGGAGCTGTCCTCCCGGATTACGGAATACCCGTTAAGAATGACAAAAACCGATTCGTTAAGAATGGATGGTGACATTATGAAACTTAAAAAGCTTACCGCTGCTGTAATTGCAGCTATGACTGCGATCACACCCTTTTCGTCAAACCTCCCCGTATTCACTCCCGTCAAGGTATCTGCGGAGGATACCGCCGCTGCCGAACTCCCGGACTGGATACCGACTGATTTTGATTCAGCAGTAAACTTCCGTAACTCCTACGGCGCTACACACATTGACAACGGCCTGATCTGCGTTGTATATCCGAAGCGCAATACAAGCAGAGGTGAAGCCGGCACCGGCTACAGCATGAATATCACTCCCGATGCAGGTGAGATACTGAAGCATGATATCTTCTCCAGCGAATATTCTGCGACCTGTTTCTATGTATTCGTATATCAGCCTAAGAAACAGGGCGACATAGAATTGCAGATCATTGATAATCATGCGGAGTCAGCCAGAGAAAGAAAAACAGCAGAGCCTACGCTCCTGGATACATATTCATTTTCTGTTGACGACGATCTCAGTATTACCGAGACCGATATCTACAGCTGGCTTCCGGACTGCAGTCAGGAATTCAGCGATTACGTCATAGACAACGGCGAAGTATCCGCACATGATAACTATGTTGTGTTCTGTACGGTGACTATCGAACAGCTTGGAGACAGATGGGAACCTGACAGCAGCAACAAATATGAAAACTTTAAGTATCTCCTTACCTCCGACTGTACAATGGAAGTCAGGGATATGTACTGTGACGGTTCCATTGACAAGATATATGTCTGTCAGGCTGTGAAAGACGGATATGAAAAGCTCTCATGGGTGCGCACCTCCAGTGCAAGGCCTGATCCTCAGGAGCCCACGCAGTATACCCTGACCGCCGACTGCGTCAGTCTTGATGATGCGAAAACAGTACTGCTGTCCGGTGATGCAAGAGTAACTCTGACAGATCATGATACCGGTGAGCCTGTAGTATGTCCTCAGCTCTCTGAATCCGAGTACGGCTGCTGGCTGTTCCGTGAATGTGATCTCGGTGACGGCAATGTTGAGAATCCTGCGATCACAAATGTCAGGTCCAATCCCTGTATCATCAGTTATAAGGATCTGTCCGAAGAACGTGAATACAGTTTCCACCTTGAAGACGTGAACCGTGTCCTCAGTAATTACACTTCTCTGCCGGAAGAAACAAGCATCACCCGATACGACAATAATTCCTACGATCTGGAATTCAGGCTGAAAAAGACTGTAAGCGGAGATGTAAACGGCGACGGCAAATTCAGCATCGCCGATCTTGTGGTATTCAAAAGATGGCTGCTCGGAGCTGCCGATGCTGAGCTTGCCGACTGGAAAGCCGCCAACCTTTGCAGTGACGGAGTACTTGATACTTTCGATCTCTGCCGGATGAGGCAGCTTCTTGCGGAGAATTATCCTGAGCTGAAAAATGCTCCGGTTATCCGTGATGACTACGGCAAAGTGACAGATGAGCAGAGGATCACGCTGACAGATGCACTTTCAAAAATGTATCCCGGCTTTGATCTGAGCGACTTTACCTTTGAGTATTCCCCCGATCATCCGCTGAGCAACCATTTTGCAGGTCCGTGTTTCTACGTTTATTATAAGGGGATCCTTGCGCACGGCTACGGTGACCTCAGCTTAATTGACAATGTCTACGCCGCATTTGACTATAAAGGAAATCCGACGATAGAGCTGCTCATAGATCCGAAGAAATATAAGGATATCGACCTTGATCCGGAGAATATGCTCCCGGAAGAGGAAGCATACAACAGAGACTACTATCCGGATTATGATATCAGCAAAATAATCTTTTTCGCAATCGATGATTCAAGCAGCAGACTTGGCCAGTACCTTCCCAGGCTGGCGTATATGCTGAAAGACAAAAACCAGACACATGAAAGGATCATTGATGCTGTTACCGGAAAAGAAATTGAGCTCATCTCTTATTTCGTGCCCTGATATTCAGATAGTGAAAACCAGGCCTTGATGTTACAGTTTTTTTTGATAAGCTGAAGCCCCACATTTTGCAGCCCTGTTTTTATCTTTCTGCCTGTATTATTCCCCCTTAAAAACGGTTCTCATAACGAGAGCCGTTTTTTATTCCGGTTATAAACACATCCTATAAATGATAATAAGCCTTTCGTATTGGACAAATTCCTATAGGTATGGTATGATTAGTTCACAAGAGAAAAACAAGGAGTGAATGAAGCATGAAAATTTACAGAAGCATCACTGATTCGGAGCGAATGCGATGTTGCCCCGTCGCAATCCGATAAAAGTAAACAATAATGATCAATGATGATATGAAAGGTGATTTTTAAAATGAATAATAAAGCAAAGATAATTTCCGTACTCGCTGCCGTTTCCCTGCTCACAGGCTGCGGCGCATTCAATAACACAAGCACAGACGCTCCCGCAGCTGCTCCCACAGAAGCTGCACAGTCCGCAGAGGAGACAGCCGCTGCTGAAGAGACAGCAGAGGAGACCAAGGACTGCTGCGAAGAAGGAGAAAAGGATTGCTGCAAGGACAAGGACGAGCCTGCCGACTGCTGCGGCGACAGCGCTGAGGTCGTTCTTGGAAAGCCTGAGAAGGAAAACATCAGCATCGGCTACCTCAACTCCACAGCACATCTCCTTGCTTTCGTTGCTGAGGAGGAGGGCTACTTCAAGGAGGAAGGCCTCAAGGTCACACTCACACAGTTCTCCAGTGCTGCTGAGCTTGTGAACGGCCTTGAATCCGACAAGCTCGATGTTGCATTCATCGGTTCGGTTCCTACTCTCACATTCCAGAGCCAGGGCCACGAGGTATCGATCTTCGGCGGCGCTATGACAAACGGTCACGGCTACGTTATCAAGTCTGAGTTCACAGACAAGGACGAGGCAGGCGTTGAGATACTCAAGGGAAGAAATGTTGCTTCCGTAAAGAACAGCGTACAGGACGCAGAGCTCCAGATCCTTCTTAAAGATGCCGGCATTGAGATCGGCGAGGGCGATGACAAGGTAAACATCGTTTACTTCGACAGCCAGAAGGACGCATACGCTGCACTGCTCAACGATACGATCGATGCGGCTTCGGTATACTCACCCTATGCTTCCCTTGCAAAGTCACAGGGTTACAAGGTAGTTTACTACTGCGCACATGAAAAAGCCCTTGAGAACCAGCCCTGCTGCCGTCAGGTTGCCAAGACTGCTGCTCTGAGCGATACTCCCAATACCTTCACCGCTCTCGAGCGTGCGTTCATCAAGGCATACCACTTCACACAGACCGACCACGAAAAGACCGTCAAGGACGTAAAGAAGTACATCGATATCGACGAGGAATTCATCGATACAGAAGTTTACGGCGGCTACAGCGTATCAAGCCCCGATCCCGACAAGAAGGGTACACTCACACTTAAAGACACCATCATCGACCTCGGCTACACAAACGACTACGATATTGAGCCGTACTACAATACAGACATCTACAAGAATGCACTTGACAGCATCCTGGCTGAGGGCTCCGATGATATATATAAATCGTTAGAGGAGCATTTCAATGACTACGAATAAGATAGAGATAAAGGATCTCACAGTAAACTATATTGAAAACAAGCGCAGCTTCAACGCTCTGCACAACGTCTCCTTCGGAGTTGCCGACGGCGAGTTCGTAAGCGTTATCGGTGCAAGCGGATGCGGCAAATCAACTCTGCTCAGTGTCCTGGAGGGGCTTTATGCCCCTGCCGGCGGCACTGTACAGATAGACGGCAAGGTACTTCACGGCACAGGTACAGAAAGAGGCGTAGTGTTCCAGCATTACTCGCTCTTCCCGTGGATGACCACAAAGAAGAATATAGAGTTCGGTATCAAGCAGGCACGCCATGATGTGAAGCGCAGCGAGCGCGGAAAGATAGCTGACGAATTTCTCAATAAGGTAGGTCTTTCCGGCTTCGGCGGAAAGTACCCCTCACAGCTCTCCGGCGGTATGCAGCAGAGAGCAGCTATCGCAAGAGCTCTTGCAATGAATACCGAGATTCTCCTCATGGACGAGCCTTTCAGCGCTATCGATCCGAAGAACAGAGTAATACTCCAGGATCTTCTGCTCAAGCTCTGGGAGGGCGACGGCACAGAGCCCCG
This sequence comes from Ruminococcus sp., assembly GCA_017620025.1. GTDB lineage: Bacteria > Bacillota > Clostridia > Oscillospirales > Ruminococcaceae > Ruminococcus. Next base: position 1,544 of record JAFZRF010000013.1, on the reverse strand, counting down.
CAAGACAGTGGTATTCGTTACACACGACATAGATGAAGCAATACTTCTTTCAGACAAGATCGTTGTACTCACCGCTCATCCCGGTACAGTCAACGAGGTAGTAAATGTACCCTTCGACCGTCCCCGCAGACGTGACGATCTGGTAAGGACAGAGGAATACAGCAGGTTCAGGAACAGGCTCCTCTCTCTCCTCTATAATGATATTGCCGAGCGCATCGGCGGAGATGAGGTGGTATTATGACATTTGCAAAGAGATATCTCCGTGTCACACATATACTCTTCGTGATACTGCTGCTAATACAGCTGCTTCCTGATAAGTCTACAAAGGAAGTGTTCACAGGCTCGCTTATAGCCTTTGCGGTAGGCGTTGAAGTGATCGTACTTGCTGCATCGGCGTTCATAAAGAACGAGAAGTCACTTGCACTTCTCCTTGATATAACAGGCTTCGTATATGCCATACTTGCAATATGGTCACTTGCTACGGCAAAATTCAACATCCTCAACGATCTTCTCTTCCCGGCGCCCGGAAAGGTGATACACCAGTTCGTTGACGACAAGGACAAGATACTCGTCAATGTTGTGAGCTCGCTCGGAACCACACTCAAGGGCTTCCTGCTTGCAGTCATCGTAGCAGTACCGCTCGGACTGTTCATCGGCTGGAGCGCAAGAGTAGGCGGAGCAGCAACATATATCACAAAGTTCTTCAGTTCGATACCCCCGATAGTATATATCCCCTACGGTATCGCACTTCTCCCGACATTCAAGTCTGTATCGGTATTCGTTATCTTCCTTGCGACCTTCTGGCCTGTATTTGCCGGAACAATGAGCGGAGTGCTGGGCGTTGACAAGAAGATAATCGACTCGGCCAAGGTGCTGAACGTAAGCAAGCCGGAGATGCTTTTCAGAGTGATCCTTCCCGCAGCGCTCCAGCAGATATTCCTCGGCTGCAATCAGGGACTCAGCGTATCCTTCATACTTCTTACTTCTGCTGAGATGATCGGCGCAAGGGACGGTATGGGCTACTACGTAAAGTACTATTCAGACTTCGGCGACTACACAAGAACAATAACAGGTCTCCTCGTTATCGGCTTTGTTGTTATCGGAGTTACATTCCTCTTCAACAAGTTACAGAGCCGTCTTTTAAGGTGGAAAGCATGAAAAAGTATAAGATGATAAAGCCAAAGAGCGATAGATGTTCGTTCTTTGGCTTTTATGTTTTAATTCGGGATGCGGAATTCGTATTTCCTTATCTGTAGCAGTACTGGCGTCCGTCGCAGCGGATTTTGTGGCAGCGGATGACCAATGGGCGTCCCTACAGAAGGGGAGCGTATACAGGGGGGGCGGGGCGATGTGGGCATTGCCCCCTACACATGATACAAGCCGTGACACACAAAGTAACAGCGCAGTACAAGTTGCACGTGCGATAGCCTGACAAGGCCTGCTGTCTCTGATAGAAAGCAAAAGCTGACAGGAGGGGGTGGAGGGAAAGGAAGGGGGAGTCCAGAGGGGGAAACCTTGGGACGGGGGAGGATGTCAGCTTTTAC